>NZ_SJPG01000001.1:6030026-6355194 GCF_007859715.1 Rubinisphaera italica | reverse complement strand
TATTTTTTTGTATTTCACGCTTAGATACTAACTGAAAATGAGCAAATTTTACAGGTGACACTCACTCTTAATCGTCATTCCATTATGGGCTGGCAGGAGGATTCTCATCATCATCGTTGGCGATAATTACACCTCCAATAATTGCTCCGGTGACAACAACGGTCGTCGTGAGAGTACTCATACCAATGATCCTGTTGGATAAAATCTGACCACGCTCTGTGGAGCCAGTGACTAATAATACTTTCGACTTGGCAGAAGGAGGGGCTGCTCCGTTCCAGATGCGTACCGTTGAAATGGTTTCGCCAGCTTGTAGCTCATGCAAACCAGTTCCGAGATTCGAAAGAACAAATTCTCCCGCCTCATTACTGGTAGCCTGGGAGGCAAGGGAGCCTTGGAGAGAGGCAGAAATGGCGACGCCAGCTTGAAGTTGACCTTGGGTGTTAACCACTTTGCCATTTAAAACGCCATCAATTACCGCAATATCTGCAATTTGTATCTTTTGTGCAAATTGCGTATACGGTGATTCAGCCATGGCGGAAACTTGTGGAATTACCATTCCCAGGCAAGCCAGTCCGACCATTGAATTCGCAATCAGAGTGAAACCTTTCATCCCCCAAATCCTTTCGTGTGATTTCAGCAAAACTGCACGTTAGCGCATTTTACCTGAGATTCAGGCGATATTGCGAAATCCGTTTATACTCACACGAATTTCGGACTCCGCCTCAGTAGACTGGAACGCATCCAGTGTTAACGGTATCAACCGTACAATATCTACCTTCGGGTGGAATCCGGGATCGGCTTCAGCAGTGAGACTTGCAATTCGCGGAATTGCAAAATTGCATTCAACCTGCCGGCAAAATAGGAATGATTGTTATTCCTATTCTGGGCAGGTTGATGAGTGCAATTATTCTCAAATCGGGGCAAAATTATGGGCTGACAATGATTGTATCGCCACCACCATCTGCCAGAGCAGCACCACCGAGGGCAACACCGACAACAGCTGTTCCGAGAACAACATAGTCAAAAGGATTGTCCTGAGCACGAACGGTTGCACCGTTGACGATCAGAACTTTGCTTTTGGCTGCCGGAGGAGCAACTTCGCCTTCCCAGAGTCGAACGACTGATTGAGACTGGCTTGTTGAAACCTGGTACAAACCGCTATCCAGATTGCTGACAGCGAATTCACCGTTGGCATTGGTTACTGCAGATCCGACAACTTTGCTGCCGAGGCTGACTTTTACAACAGTTCCGTTGATGATCTGGCCTTGAGAGTCAACAACTTTTCCGTTCAGCATGCCTTGAGTCAACGCAACATCAGCGATTTGAACTTTGCTGGCAACCTGATTGGTGGAAACGCCTTCAGCCATAATCTGAGTTGGCATCGCCATTCCAAGACAGGCTAAACCGGCGACAGCACTTTTGAGGAAACTAATTTTCATCGTCCATGATCCTTTGTTGTGGAGCTTTTTCTTCAGGCCCTGAGGAACCTACAGATAGAAATTCCAGAGTCTGATAAACGTCCGCCGCCAGTTCACACTATCAACGGATCGACAACTATTAGACAGAACTGTCAAATGAGTTGGGAAAGGAACAACCACTTCCATCTTTGTCATCGGAACTATTTGTATTTCATCTCCACAAAAAAATTCAGTTACTGTCTTTTTGTAAATTGTACTCGATTCTGCTGCGTTTGGATTCCAATTCAAAATACAGATGAACAAATGAAGCAATGCACTATTTACTCTGCTACGACTTCAATCTGTCGATCCGACTGCAAATAGCCAATCAAATCCCGAATCTGTTCCGGGCTCATTTTGTCGAGTACCCCATCGGGCATCAGGGAAAGATTCGAAGGTTTTGAGATTTCGATTTCTTCTCGTGCCAGTGTAATTTCATCCTTTTCAGTCTGCACAGTTACCGTCTGATCCGTTTCGGATTTGATCACCCCGTTAATCACGCGACCTGAATCCAGCACGAAGGTCGTGACCTTGTACTGATTCGGCACAAGAGCAGAAGGCGTAACGATATTTTCGAGTAGATAATCGAGATTCATGCGATTGCCCCCCGTCAAATCGGGAGCCAGATTCTTGCCGGCATTGAACAACCGATGACAGTTCGAACAAGTCTGATTGAAGACGATCCGCCCATTGGAAAGATTCGCTTTGGCCAGCGATTCGTCTGTCAGTTCTTCTTTGAGATGATCAATCTGCTCCTGCTTGGCAGCCGGAGTGCTTGTTAAACTGCCCCAGACATCTTCGAGCAGCTTATTGATTTCCTCATCTCCAAACTGCGAGATTTGACGAGCTTGAGATGCAGACAAAACCGCTTCTTTCAGACGATTCTCTTTCATCGCTTTGAGCAGTTCCCGTGCATAGGCTGGTCGGGAAGCCAAGGTTTCCAGAGCCGCCGCTTGAGCTGGCTTTTTGTAATTATTAAATTGATTGAGCAACAGTTTCGATGTATCGGCGTCATCATACCGCGCCAGTGCCTGAATGGCCGTTGTATCAATCACACGGTCATTCAGACTCTTCTTCAAAATCGGCAGCAGAGCTTCATCCTTACGCTCGGCTAGAAATTCCAGAGCCGCGATGCGATCAATCGGATTCGCATTGCCATCAGTCACAAGTTTAATTAACTCTTGCATCGCTCGCCCATCACCAAAGACCAGCGAAAGATCCCGAACGGCTTCCTTCAGCTTGGGATCATCACTCGCAGCCATTTCCTCAACAAGTTCATCCCAACCGGCAGGCTTCGGTAACTGACGAATCCCCTGCGTCGCCGCGACCATACCCGCAAGCAATTCAAGCTTTTGTGTTTTGGATTCAGCCTCTCGAACCGCACTGACCAACAATGGCCCCATTTTAGGATTCGTAACAGACTCATGCATCAAACGCCGAGCAATGAAATTCCGCAACTTGGGAATTGACTCGATATTAGTCAACTCCAGCGCCTTTTCCGGAGACTTCGTGACTGCTGGCTCCAGCCCGTACCACATGATGAGTCGCATATCGTGATCGTTAACATCTTCTGCATGTTGAGCCAGAGCATGGGCCATCTGAATGCGATACTCAAGTGGCATCAACCGCATGGAGGAGGCATAAGAAAGTCGAACATACGAGGATTTTTCTTGAGCGGCTTTCTCACAGAATAATTCCCAAGTCTGATCATTCACAGACGCTTGATCCGACAACAGTCGAACTGACCACGCACGAAGATGCTCATTAGCATTACTGAGACCACTTCGAAGTTTTCTTTCTGGAAAAGCGTCAACAGAAAATAGCACCCAGCCAATTTTCAATTGACTGACAATCGTATCATCGAACCATTTCGGTTTCTCTTTAGTAAATATTTCCTTGATATCGAACGATTCACCTGAGGACCAAAAACGATCAAACAAAATTCTTCTCGCGTGACGGGAGTACCAGTCATTCGAATGACATTGGAGTTCCATTAATTCTGGATTTGACAATTCCTTCAAATCTCCCGTGAAATGCTTCTCCGGTTTGCCATAAGTGATCCGATAAATCCGTCCCGAAGTACGATGCACGCCATCGCTATCGTGACACTCTCCCAGATCGGTCCAGTCACTCACGTAGACTTCTCCATCTGGACCGTACATCAGGCCAACACCGCGGAACCACGGTTGATTGGCGAACATGAAATCTTTTCCATGCTCAATCACATAGCCTGCTCCTTCGCGGACGGGAATATCGCAATTCACACGTCGCCCGTGGGTATTGCACATGAAGAGTCGACCACGATATTCGTCGGGAAAATTGTCGCCCAGATAAATCATTCCCCCACAATGCGAATGACCACCGCCCAGTTTGCCATGCACACCGTTGTCTTCTCGGCTGTCGGTCCAGTTCGCAGAATGATCCCAGTGATAATGGTCTGCATGTTGATCGATCAGCTCATAAAAATGCGGATTGAAATCGGCTCCGTACATCCGTTTGAAGTGTGCCCCCGGAATCGCATGCCAGGCATGCCCGATGACATTGTTCGTGAAGAAGAAGTCGCCGTATTCATTGTAGTCGAGCCCCCAGGGATTCGTTGTCCCTTCCGTGACGAGTTGAAAACGATGGTCCCGCGGATGAAACCGCCAGACGGAGCAGTTCATTTTTGTCCGCTGATCCTGAGGCATCCCCGGAGGCCCCACCAGTGACGTCGCCTGAATGCCGTGACGTCCATAGATCCAGCCGGTCGGTCCGTACATCAAACCACTGACGATATTGTGCCCCACCTGATTCTGATCGAAACCATCCAGAAAAATCTCCGGCTCCCCATCCGCTTTGTCATCGCCATCTTTATCGGAAAGCCACGCAAGCGTGCCTGCATTGAGAATCCAGCAACCATTCGATCCCGGCAGCACACTCGTCAATCGATTCCCCTGATCCCAGAACACAGTTCGCTTGTCGTGCTTACCGTCGCCATCGACATCTTCCAGAATGACGATACGGTCTCTGAGCGATTCGTCAAATCCACGTCCGGCATACGTGTAAAACTCTGCCACCCAAACACGACCCCGGTCGTCCATCTCCATTGAAACCGGTTGCGAAACATCGGGCTCTCCAGCAAAGAGAGTCACTTCAAAACCTTCGGGAACCGTAATCGCATCGGCTGCCGACTGAGCCGTTGTCGGATTCTCCCCCTCTTTTTGTGTGTTGATGATTTTCGGGAAGGCTGCTTCTTCCCCGATCACAAATGCAGGGCTTCCAGCATTGATAATAAAGCAGGTTAGAATCGCTGGAAGGATGACGGCGAGCGGCATACGGCAGATTTTCACGAGGACCTCTTTTTCATTTCAATATTTAATCAGTGTTGACTGCTCTCGACGAATCGATCAAAACTGATATGTTAACGGGATCACAACAGCACGATCAATTCCGTGGGGATAAAAAATGCTGAGAATATCGGGCCGACAATTTCGACATTGCGATGGAATTCTCCGTAGAGAATTTCTTACCATCGGAACTTTCGCCGGAACTGCACTCTCTTTACCGGCATTGTTGAGAGCAGAGAATCAGCGTACGTCTTCTCAGCGTGCGAAGTCACTCATCATGGTGCATCTGGATGGGGGAGCTCCACAATATGAAACAATCGATCCCAAGATCTCTGCCCCTTCTGAAATTCGTGGCCCATTTGCTCCCATATCAACTGCTGTACCAGGAATTCAAATCAGCGAGTTAATGCCCAAGGTGGCCGCTGCTGCCGATAAGTTTGCATTCATCAGAAGTTTGACCGGTTCGGTCGGACGACACGATGCATTTCAATGTCAAAGTGGATTTGCGGAAAGCGATTTGAAATCGATGGGAGGCCGACCCGCCCTGGGCTGTACAATGTCTCGTCTGAAAAGCCAATCCACCGATCAGGTTCCCACCTTTGTCGACATGATGCAGGGACGACCGCTTGTTCGAAACAGCGCACGCGCCGGTTTTCTAGGACCAGCTTATCAACCGTTTCGTCCCGATATGTCTTCCATGTTTGAGCGGGAACTCGAATCGGGTATGAAGGGCGAACTGAATCGGCTCGGAGGCGATCACACCGTCTCTTTAACATTGAACGAAGCGCTCTCCACCAATCGGATGGATCGACGTCTTTCACTGCTCGACGATCTCGACAAGATCCGCCGCGCGATCGATCAGCAGGGCATGATGCAGGCGATGGATCAGTTTCAGCAGCAGGCGGTCAGCATTCTCACCTCCGGTAAACTGGCAGAAGCGGTCGATTTGTCTCAGGAAGATCCCCGCATTGTCGAACGTTATTCGCTGCCCGAAAATCGTCCCGGCAGCCAATCTGTGACCAGTGAATCATCTCATTCGGTGAAAAAGTTTCTGATGGCTCGCCGGCTGATTGAAGCGGGGGTTCGCGTTGTCAGTCTTTCGATCAGCGATTTTGATACGCATTCCTCCAACTTCCCTCGCATGCAGAATTTATTACCGATTGTCGATCATGGCCTGACCACCCTGGTCGCCGATCTCGAAGAACGTGGCTTGCTGGAAGATGTCACGATCCTCGCCTGGGGGGAATTCGGTCGAACTCCCCGCGTCAATAAAAATGGCGGGCGAGATCATTGGCCCAAAGTTGGTCCAGCGATTCTCGCAGGGGGCGGCTTGAAAACTGGTCAGGTTATCGGTGCGACCGATCGTCTCGGAGGAGAAGTGGCAGATCGTCCCGTCACTTATAAGGACATGTTCGCAACGGTCTATCATCAACTCGGCATCAACCCTCATCAGATCACCATCAACGACCTGCAAGGCCGCCCGCAGTATTTGCTTGATGAAGGCAAAGCGATTCGCGAATTACTTTGAAGCACTCTTTTTCATTCGCCCCCAGACACTCTCACTGTAACCCTCGCATCTTCAATAAACTTCTTCCACCTCGCCAGCAGAGGGATGTTTTGGGCGGCATTCGGGGATTGACTGGAAAGCGATGCGGTCGGGTGCTGATTCGCGGGAGCCGTGCATGGCTGCCAGATATAAGGCTCCCTCTCCCATTTTCAGATTGATCGCATCCATCGTTTTGACCAGGCTCTGCCGACGTTGCTGCTCGGGGAACAATGGCAGAGAACAACTCTTTGACGATTTCAAATTGAACAGCGTGAGATCGACCTTGAAGGGAATCGCTCCCTGAGGGCGCAAGGCCCACATTTCCGCCAGCGCCGCCAACAGAGCCGGCGTGTCCTGAACATCACCCACTTTTCGGGTTTCCGTCCAGACCCCCCGCTCCCAGAAACTGACTTTGACTGTGAAAGAGCCGCACCAGTAATTCATGTCCCGCAAACGGACAGCCGCTTTGTGCGTCAGCTTGACGAGAATCGCATAAGCATCACGATCATTGCGTGCATTGGGTGGGAGCACATGCGAATGTCCCACTGTCCGCCGCTGCGTCGGCTTCTCGGTCAGATCTTCTCCCCGCAAAATATGCCACCAGCGATCTCCAACCACGCCGCCCCACACCTCATGCAGACGATGACTCGGCTGCTCGCATAACTTTTTCACCGTAAAAATCCCGGCTCGATGAAACCGCTTCTCCATCTGCTTGCCGATGCCGGGCAGGTCGGTCAACTCCAGTTGATGCAGGCAGTCCGGCAAATCGGTCGGGCGAATCAATGTCAGGCCATCCGGCTTCTGCATATTGCTGGCCACCTTGGCGAGCAGGCGATTCGGAGCCAGTCCCACCGAACTTCGCAGCGCGATCCCGACACGGGTTTTGATCGCATTTTTGACAGCTTTTCCTAATTGCAATGCCCGTGCATATTCGCCATCCGCACCGAGCAGGCGGCAGGACATTTCGTCGATCGAGTGAATCTGATCGACCGGCAATACCGACTCGACCGCCTTCACAATCCGCTTGTGATACTCCACATATTCCCGCGTTCGGGAGACAACCAGATTGATCTCCGGGCAGAGAATTCTGGCATCCGAAACACGCGTTCCCGTTTTAATGCCAAATGCCTTTGCTTCGTAACTGGCTGCAATACAACAGGTTGTGTCGGCCATCATTGGAATAACGCCAACCGGCTTCCCGCGCAATTCGGGCCGCAACTGTTGCTCGACCGAAGCAAAGTAGGAATTCATGTCCACAAATAGCCAATTAATACACATGTTCATGTTGTATCACGCATCGGAAGAAGTGTACATTCATATCTAGTTATTTTTACTGAATTGAAGAACTTTGGCAAAAATTCAACCGGGGGATCAGATGAAGCCATACATGAGTTGTATTTGGGGAGCAGTCCTGGCGATTACTTTGCAAGCGATTGCCGCGCAGGCACAGGATCCGGGTGTCACAAAACCGACTCTGGAAGCGCTCGTGGCAAATTCTTCTGAAATTATGACTGTGAACGTCAAGTCATTTCAGGTGGAAGAGCCCCGACAAAAAGTGACGCAACTGGAACTGATGCCAACTGGTCACATCAAGCGAGTGTGGAAATTGCCGAAGCATCAGACAGAAGCGAACAGACTCGTCTATGAACAGGAAGATGCAGGGCAGGTTCGAGCTTACGATCAATACTACTGGAGCTATGATCTTTCCTCGCCCGGCGGAAGACTCGCCGCTCAATTACCAGACTGGAAGAAAAACCAGACGGAATTTCTGCTGTTCAAAGATTTTCAGTCTCCAAATTCCGGCCCACTGCAATTCCTGATTTCGATTGATGATGACAGTGTTTATGTGAACGACTGGAGTGCAGTTTCGGGACGGCAAGAAATCCTCAAGAGGATTCACGAACTGATGAAGAAATATCAGGGCGTGAAAAAGGTAAAACTGGTGCTGGTTGATGTTGGTCATTTCGGGAGCACGTTTCCGAAAAATGAAGAAGGAGAAATCGACCATGCGATGCCAGAGGCGCGATGCATTATTCAGCCATTCGATAACGACTATGAAAAACTGCTTGTTTCACAAATTAAAGATCTCAAAAAACTGCGTGATAACAACTTCACAACAACCCGGATCGACTGGCTGAAATACACGCAGGACTTCTATCACTTTCAGAGCCCGGAGAATGAAAAGCTGTTGCAGGAGGCATACTCGGACCCACAGATTGGCGAGCAGCAGAAAGCATTGTTGAAAAAGATGCTGGACGCGTGGGGAGTTAACATTGAATAGGTGACGATCCCCCGACATTACAAGCACGTAGCGCAAGCGAGTGTGTCATTAGCATCCTGAGAATATTGACTCATTCGCTTGCGCATCGGGTTTGTAGAAGTAGGTTGGGTTTGCGAAACGAAACCCAACAAATTCTAACAACTGATGAGAAATCAAAGAGTCGAATTGAATCCAGAAAGTTTGGGTTACGCGTTCCGTAACCCAAACTACGAACTGAATGACAACAAACGAGGTAGCACACACATTTCGTCAGGCAGTGCCTGACCTACAGTGCTGGGACGTGCACCCAATAATTGAATTTCCATTTACTTGTCAGAAACTTCATCCATCAACTCAAACAATGTTTTCTCGATGAGGTCGGAGGCATCGAACTGAACTTTGTTAGTGCCCATCCAGGTTTCGTAGCCACCAAGTTTGTGTTGTTCGGGAGTTGGCAAATAGCCATACCAGCCATTGGCCAGTTCGATGGTGAATGTGTCGGCGAAGGGGGTTTTCTCTTTGAGTTCCAGGCCGATTTCCGCAAAGGTTTCGAATG
Source organism: Rubinisphaera italica (assembly GCF_007859715.1). Classification (NCBI taxonomy): domain Bacteria; kingdom Pseudomonadati; phylum Planctomycetota; class Planctomycetia; order Planctomycetales; family Planctomycetaceae; genus Rubinisphaera; species Rubinisphaera italica. The sequence goes on along the minus strand of NZ_SJPG01000001.1, from coordinate 6,346,049 downwards.
GAATCGCGGTCACTGCCAGATCTCCAATTCTTACGACCTGCAACATCACTTCTGTGGAGTCTGGCCCTTCAAGTAGCGATTGCACACGTCCGGCGTAAGTTCGCTCGTGCCGTTGATAAAGTACGGCATCTTCAGGTTGCTGCATTACCTTGGCGAAGTAATCCTGCATCGCTTTGTCTGGTTTACGATATTGCAAAGTCAAATCGCGACTGGCCGCATCGAGGGGAATCCAGTCCTGAAATTCAATCTGCTGATGAGCTTCGTAAACTCGCTCGGCGATCAGGTTAGCGACGTTTGTCATCTGCTCATAAGGCTCGCGTCGTTCAGACTTCTCCTGAAAGTTAATGTTATTGATATCTCCACTGGTGCCGTTGGACATGATGCCGACAAAGTTGGCATCAGTATTCATCAACTCTCCAATCCGTTCAGAGAAGATCGCAAAGTAATCGGCTGAGACATCGCCTCTTTTCACTCCTCCGACATAGTGCAGAGAATAATTCGCCAGTAATGCGATTGGTTTTCCCTCCAGTGTCTGCACGCTTAGAAAAGAAACTTCGGGATCAATCGGGCCTGCAGGTCGTAATAAGTTGGCGCTGGCACGCGGAGGATTCATGCGGACTTGATCGATACCACCGAAAGGATTCTTCAGGGCCTCGGGATCGGTCGTGTACCAGCGGCGATTGAAAACTTCGGAGGGCTCATCGACACCCCCCCAACCGATGCGCGCGGGTTGACGATTTGCCATTGCTCGACGAACACCATCAGCAATACGACGTACGAGAAATGGTTGATAAGCTTCACTGGTCGCCGGAGTCGCCGAGTGGGTATGCGTGGCGGAGATCAGAATGTGATCCGGTTCAATATCGGTTTCGCTGCAAATCAGAGCGCGGGCTTCGTCACAGACTTCGCGTTTCAAGCCGAGGCTATCGCAAACAACGAAGGCAATTTTCGTTTCGCCATTATCGAGTACGAGACAACGTGCGTGGAGTTCATCGTGAATATTGGTTGAAGGGGTCGGTACCCAGTTACCAACAAGATTCTCACCGAGCGGGGGAGTAATGTTACTTTTCGCAGATCCGGCCATGAAAACCTGATTCGGTTTGGCATCGTCTGCAGTTAATGTTGCGGGAAGAATCAGGAAGACAATCAGCAGCCAGTGAAACTTTTGCATGACAACCCTTTCAGTGGAGTGAAGTGCGAGGTGGGAATTCACTATACTTTGCCAAGTCAATCGTTGAGCCGCAAGGAAGGAATGGGTTGAATGTTGATGATAGGCCAGTGTTGAGTGGCCAGTGGCTAGAGTTTTTGAAACGGATTCGAGGTTCTCTCACGACAATTCTCTCTCAATTCACAATATTTAATTCGAATCCCCAGACCCGAATCCCGACACCCGATCATGCTCGAACTTACCGCTTATCACGAAGCTGGCCATGCAATGATGGCGGTTTATCTCGGGGCGCTCGTCGAGTCGATCACGATCGATCCCGACTGGGATGATGGCCCCGAACGTTACGGCGATGTCACAATCGTGTGGTCGAATACGCAATTAACGAAAGAGGACCTGGGAGATCGTGTTCGGATTGCACTCGCAGGACCAGTAGTGGAGATGATTTATCGGCAGGAACCATTTCATCCTGCTCTGGTTGCCGAGTGGGCACAGGACTGGCAGGACGCTTGGCGCTGGGCAGAGCCTCTGGAGAAGCAACCCAAACGCAGACTGGCGTATCTGGAAAATATGGCAATTGAACTATATCGTTTTTTTGATGAAGACAACGCCTGGGCCGCAACGGCTGCCATCGTCGATCACCTTCTTGCCCACGAAACGCTTGAGGGAGAAGAGATCTCGGATATCATGTCCGAGTGGCTGCGATAACTAATAATGTTAAAATCCAGGGTGGCGGGGGCGCTCCGCCTTTGCGGAAGCCCCCGAACTTTTTCACCTCGGGGGCTTCTCTTCGAGAGCGCCCCCGCCACCCGACTTAAAAGAGGATAACTCATGCTCAAAATCATATTGCTCACTATGCTCACAATCTCATCATTCCAGCTGTGCTCTACTCCAGTAGAGCCTGCAGAAGTCAAGACTCTGCTGGGAAATGGAAAAGCAGGCTATACGGGAGACGGCGGGAAATCGACTGAAGCGACCTGCAATGAACCGTTCGGCGTTGTCGTTGGTCCCGATGGAGCTCTCTATGTGTGTGAAACGAAGAATCATGTGATTCGCCGCATCGATCTAGAGTCATTGGAAACGAGCACCGTCGCAGGGACTGGGAAATCTGGCTACTCGGGAGATGGGGGAATCGCCACCGAAGCAGAACTGTTTGAACCTTACGAGGTACGGTTCGATTCTCAGGGAAATATGATCTTTGTTGAAATGATGAATCACATTGTACGCGGCGTCGATGCAAAAACCGGGACGATCGCGACGCTGGCAGGCACTGGCAAGGCTGGCTTCGGTGGAGATGGTCAGGTTGCAACAAAAGCGATGTTCAATCGCCCGCATTCGATTGCTTTTGACGACAAAGATAATCTGTTTATTTGCGATATCAGCAATAATCGATTGCGAGTCGTCAATCCGCAGACACGAATTGTCACCACAATTCTCGGTGATGGAAAGAAACAGAAACTCCCAGAAAACGCCAAACTGGGGGACATTCCTGTCAGTGGTCCCCGGGCACTCGATTACGATGGCGAAAACCTCTGGCTCGCCCTCAGAGAAGGAAATGCAATCTATCGAATTGATCTGAAAACATCACGAATCCATCACGTAGCCGGCACCGGCGGAAAACAGGGTTATAGCGGTGATGGCGGACCAGCCGCTCAGGCACAACTGGCCGGTCCGAAAGGGATCGCCGTCGACAAAGATGGCAACATCGTATTTGCTGACACCGAAAGCCACACCATTCGCTGGATCGATGGCAAAACGGGAGTCATCAAGACGATCGTCGGGAATGGAAAAAAGGGAGATGGCCCCGATGGCGATCCCCTCAACTGCAAACTGAACCGTCCACACAGCGTCTGCTTCGGTCCTGATGGTCGCGTTTATATTGGCGACAGTTCCAATCATCGAGTTCGGGTTTGGATTCCGTAGAGAGAGTAAATTGATTAAACTATCTACAGATAAATATTTTCCGCAATTTGTTCGGTCCCGAAAATCACTACTGCATATCATCTGTTTTATGAGGCCATCAATTGCCTGTATTAAATTCAATTTCATTAGAGGAATTTATTCCCCCAGAAGTTGCTGATTTACCTGATTTGCAAACTGCAATTCCTGCTATTGCAAAAAACACTCAGTTGACTGATATCATCAGTGAATCTGTAAGCCGAATTCCAACATTTCATAATATTTATTGTGAAGATGCCAGAGAAATGACTCTGGAACCGGAATCTGTTCACCTGATTGTGACTTCGCCTCCCTATTGGAGCTTAAAGAAATACAAAGATTCAGAAGGACAGCTTGGTCACATTGTTGAATACGATCATTTTATTGACCAGTTGGATCAGGTTTGGAAAAAGTGCTACGACTCACTTGTCCCAGGTGGGCGATTAATTTGCGTTGTCGGAGATGTCTGCCTTTCCCGGAAAAAAAATAAAGGACGACATACAGTCGTACCGCTTCACGCGACAATCCAAGAACATTGTCGTACGATTGGCTATGACAATCTAGCCCCTATCATCTGGCATAAGATTGCGAATGCCTCTTACGAGGTGGAAGGGGGTTCTTCGTTTCTAGGGAAGCCATACGAACCCAACTCTGTCATCAAGAATGACATAGAATTCATTTTAATGGAGCGCAAGCCAGGTGGATATCGGAAGCCTACTACTGCGAATCGAATACTAAGTGTGATTCCAGAAGCAAAACACAGGGAATGGTTTCAACAAATTTGGAGTGGAGTTACTGGTGCTTCAACGAAAAATCATCCTGCCCCCTATCCACTGGAATTAGCAGAACGATTAGTCAAAATGTTCAGTTTTGTTGGTGATACAGTTTTGGATCCATTTCTTGGAACCGGTACAACAACTTTAGCAGCGCTAAGAAATGGTCGAAATTCTATCGGCTATGAAATTGATGCTTCCTACTTATCGATGGCTAAAAAGAGAATCAAAGACTCAGTCGGGATGTTCTCATCGACTGAGGTGCATGTTCATGAAAAACCTTGAGAAACGATTGGCAAAAGCGGTTAAACATTTTTGGTTAACTCGGGATTCACAGTCACTGAATCAAGGAGCAAAAACTGGAACGAGAGATGCGGGTTTAAGAACAGCAGTGACCGGTGGGAAACATCTGGACGGTTTTGCAGAGTTATGTCGGGATATTTTAATTGATGCAGGTTTAAAGAAGACTGAGATTTTCTGGAAACAAAAAACAGAATTGCCGGGATATTTCCGTGCAGAGAAAAAATGGGACTTACTTGCGATTTCTAATGGTCAGCTAATCGCGGTCATCGAATTTAAAGCTCAAGTCGGTCCTTCATTTGGGAATAACTTTAATAATCGAACAGAGGAAGCACTTGGAAATGCAACAGACCTCTGGGCTGCCTACCGTGAAGGGGCAATTCAACCCTCACAACGACCATGGTTAGGATTTTTGTTTTTACTTGAAGATTGTCCCCGATCACAAAGTCCCGTCAAAATAAAGGCGCCACATTTCAAGACCTTTGAAGAGTTTCAAGGGGCATCTTATGCCAGAAGATATGAGGTCATGTTAACGAAATTGTTAAGAGAGAGATTATACGACGGGACTTGTCTGCTTCTTTCCAAGCGAGAAGATGCGAATAAAGGCCTGAGCAACAGTCCTATCCAGGAACTCTCATTCAATTCATTTGCATCGAGTTTGTCAGGTCATGCAAGTGGATTTGCAAAAATGCGTGAATAAACTCTCTACGACCAACTCTGGCCTTCCAGTTCCAGTACGCCCTCATCAATCAGTTGATTGGCCTGGCGTTCGAGTTTGATGCGGATTTTTTCTGCGTTCTCATCGAGTTCCTGAGGATCGATCTGGCTCATGACGCGTAGTGCGGCTCGCGGACGCTGGTGGATATCGATATAGATGGCAGCCAGCCGAACACGTACTTTGGAGGCCAGATCGGGAAAGCGATCGACGTATTGTTCATAGAAGGGCATCGATTCGGAATACATTTTCTGGCGATATAAGCCATCAGCCATGCTCTTCAAATCCATCGCACAGAGTGTGAATTCTCCCATCCGTCGCTTGGCAAGCTGATATTCTGAAACCGCAGCGGTTGGCTTGTTCTTCTTGAGTAACTCCCGGATTTTCAAAACCCGCTTTTCACGTTTGGATTGCTGGACTTCGACATCATCGAGTTCGGAATCCAATTCAGCGAGTTTGGGTTTCTTCTTTTTTCGTTTTTTGGACTTCTTTGTTTTGAGTTGATAATCAGCTTCCGGCATTTGAGCAGCGGTGCGCGTCAGTTGGCGGCCATGTTGATTTTTCATGACCGAAATCAAATCCCAGCCCTCACAGTCGACCCACTTGCCAACGAGGAAAACATAGCCGATGCCTCCTCCAATTAACGCGCCTGCCAGGTGCAGCATCGCACTGCTCATCTGAAATCCTGAAAATACAGCAAACACAAACTCAAGACCGATATAGATCATGCCGAAGCTTAGAATCGAAATTTCAAAAGTTGTGGCGATGATTCGGATTAGAAAGACAAACAGATAAACCGATAAATCATTCTTAGGAGCCCAGATCAGAGAAATCGCCAGGAGTCCATAAATGATCGAAGAAGCACCAAACGAGGACCCGCCGGAATCGCTGGCAATCATCAGTACCTGTTCGATCGAGCATTGAAAAATTCCCATGCCGAAGTAGACAAGCAAAAACCTCGGTGTTCCGATTTTTCCTTCGACAACCAGCCCGAAACCCCACAGAAATATCATGTTCCCAATGAGATGGAAAATGTCTCCGTGAATGAAATTAGACGTGATCCATTCCAGTGGCTGCAACCCATTTCCATGTTCCAGCACATAGGGAGCGACATCGGGAACCAGAAAAAAGATGAGCACATTGAGCACAATCATCCCGACAGTGCCATAAGGCCAATGATAGATGGGAGCATCGGTCCCATAGGGGATGAAAAAAAACATAGGCCAGTTGCGTAAATGGAATGCCTGAAGTTGTCATTATGATTTCGTAACAATTCCCTGTCAGAATAGAATGGGGAACTGTTCATAGATCATCTTGACGTATTGGTCTTTCCAACGCAAAAGCAATGCGACTGGTTCAGCAAAACTTTTTCAGAGTCATTAAGTTCGCTATTAATGATGAGATGTGTGTGATTTGCCTGAGCTGACTGCGGAAGTGTGGTCAATCCAGTCGGCTATTTTTGCAACCGCTTCGTGTGCCTGCGGAAATGTTTGCAGATATCGCATGAAACCATGAATCATGCCGGGGATTTCGTGGTGAACGGTTTCGACTCCCGCAGCTTGCAGACATTCGGCGTAGGCGGCTCCTTCATCACGCAATGGATCGAACTCGCAGGTGAGCACGAAGGCGGGGGGCAGATTCGCGAAAGAATCGCGTTGCAGGGGAGATGTCCAGGGAAGCGGGCGTTTGCTGAGATCTGGACAATACAGTTCCCAAAACCATTTCATCATATCAGCGGTGAGCAGATAGCCTTCAGCATTGTCTCGATAGGAGACGCGATCGAAATCGCAGTCGGTAATCGGGTAGATTAGAATTTGACCTTCGATGTGGATGCGGGAATGATCGTGGAATTCGTTAGCGACAACCGCAGCCAGATTCCCGCCGGCACTGTCTCCACATAAATAGATATGTTCGCAGGGTTGATGGGAATAAGCCTGGCCAGGAATACCTTCAGTCGCCAGATGTTCGACAGCATCGAGGCAGTCTTCCAGACCTTTGGGAAATTGATGTTCGGGGGCGAGTCGATAGTCGAGACTGATGACAGTCATGTCGGTCTGACTGGCCAGTTCGCGGCAGAGTTGGTCATAATGATCGAGTTCGCCCATCACCCAGCCGCCACCATGAATATAGACAATGACGGGATGTCCGTTATGAATTTCATTCCGGGGCTGATAAACTCGGGCTGAGACAGAACCTGTTCGCGTGGGGATTCTGCAATCATCCTGAGCGACAATCGGAGCCAGCTTGCCGACAGAAGGTTGCTTCCGGGCTCGGGCTTCTTCAATCGTCATTTCATGCACAGGGGTGCTGGAAAAAACAGAGACGGCTTCAACAAAAAGTTCGGCACGACGGTCCAGAGGCATGACTGGAATCCTTGGAAGGTGAGGGCAACACTGGTAGGCTATAGGGGCAGGCATTTGAATGAGCACTATGCATTACTGATGCCTTATACATTGTAACAAGGAGTTTGCCAACGTGAACCATCTGTTTTGTAACTTTATCCTGTTTCTGCTGACTTTCTGTCAGATTTCGACAGCTGAACTTCTGGCGAGTCATGTCAAATCGAAGCCCCCCAACATTGTCCTCATTCTGTGCGACAATCTGGGTTACGGCGATATCGAACCCTTCGGTTCCAAACTGCATCGGACGCCTCATTTAAATCAGCTGGCAAAGTCCGGTCGTAAATTTACGCACTTTTATTCCGCCAGCGGAGTCTGTACGCCAAGTCGAGCCGCCTTGATGACTGGTTGTTATCCACAACGTGTCGACATGGCCATTACCGACGGAGCAGTTTTGCGACCGGTTTCGCCGATTGGTCTCAATCCCAAAGAATGGACAATGGCAGAACATCTCCAGAAAGCCGGCTATGCGACGGCAGCTTTTGGGAAATGGCACCTGGGAGATCAGCCGGACTATTTGCCGACGAATCAGGGGTTCGATTATTTCGAAGGGATCCCCTACAGCGACGACATGACTCCCCGCGAAGGCCAGAACTGGCCTCCGTTGCCTTATATGGTCAATACTGAAGTGGTCGATGCCCCGGTGGATCGGGATCAAATGGCAAAACGCTTGACCATTTCCACTTGTGAGTGGATCAAAGACCATCAAAAAGAGCCTTTTTTTGTTTACATCCCCAAATGTATGCCCGGCAGCACTCAGGCTCCTTTTGCCAGCGAGGACTTCAAAGGGAAATCGAAGAACGGTCCGTGGGGCGATTCCGTTGAAGAAATTGACTGGTCACTCGGTGAAATTGTCCGCACCTTGTCGGATTTGGATCTGACGAATAACACGCTCATTATCTGGACTTCCGATAATGGAGCCCCTCGTCGTACGCCAGTCCAGGGAAGCAACCTCCCGCTGAGTGGATGGGGTTATACAACTTCTGAAGGTGGGATGCGGGTTCCCTGTATCATGAGCTGGCCTGGCACAATTCCAGCAGGTACGGTCTGTGATGAGCTCACTACTATGATGGACCTGTACCCCACAGCGGCCAAATTAAGTCAGCATCCCCTCGATAATACGGTCCCTCGGGATGGACACAACATTCTGTCATTGATGCTCGGGCAGAAGAATGCGAGTAGTCCTTACGAAGCTTTCTATTACTATCAAATGGATCAGTTGCAGGCCGTGCGTTCCGGGAAGTGGAAACTTTACCTGCCAATTGAATCGCGATCACGTACGAGAAATGGATCACCTCAAAAACAGACTTTAAAACTTTATGACGTCGTCGAAGATCCTGCCGAGTCGAAGAATCTGGCCGAGAGTAAACCGAAAGTTGTCGACCAATTGACGCAGTTAACCGTTGAAGCGAAAACAGAGCTGGGAGATTATCAACAACCAGGTTCCCAGGTTCGCCCTCATGCCGTCCGGGACGTGGCACTTCCTCTTCTTCTGACTACTCCTGCACCATGACGGAATCGAAACTCAATCCCGACAATCTAACACCGCCACGCTATCGAGGCTCATTGCTGTCTGCTTTTCATAATGCAATCCGGGGAATTCTCATTGCATTTAAAAATGAGAGAAATCTGCAAGTCCAGATGGTAATCGCGACGGTTGTCATCTTTGCCGGGATTGTCTTTGAGTTAAACATCACGGAATGGGCGATCATTTCAATTTCGATTTCGTTTGTGATCGTTACGGAAATGTTGAACACGGCAATTGAAAATACACTCAATCGGATTAGTCTGGAAGAACATCCCTTAACGCGGAATGCGAAAGATGTCGCAGCTGGAGCAGTGCTGATCAGTTGCATTGCCGCGGTCGTGATTGGATGTCAAATTTTCATTCCCAAAATTTTGGGGAATTAAGTTGCCGTACCAATACTTCTCCCCCATTGTTGGATCTGATGCATGATTTGCTCGGAGGTCAAAGGAGGAAGTTCACGTGAATCCGAAAAGCATTTCGGGAGGGCAATCAGAAAATCATCCCGGTCGTGGCTGGTATGAATGACGGGGTCACCACTTTGCTCGCGAATCACTGGCAGCTGTCCAGCCCGATACCAACCGCAAGCGACAATCGCCATTGCAGTGGCATCGATAAAGTTATCAGAGGGAATCCTTGCAAAAGGGATCAGATCTCTCAGGTCGAGTGAATATCCTTGCTGATGGAGAATTGCGACTCTGAGCAGTTGCCCCAGCAAAGTTTTCTTGGACGCATAGCCGGACAACTTTCCACAGCCGAGAGCAGCAAATGTCAGTTCGGGATGGGACTCGAGAGTCCTGGGATTCTGCCGGCGAATGCAATCCGCGGAATGAATCATGGGCAGCAATCCTCGAAAGTGCCCCTGTTTCTGAGGGCTTCCCTCTAAACGACGCTGTCTCCAAAGTGTCAGTTCATTTTTATAGGGGACTGCGAAAATGCTCGATTGCATTCCCGGCCCAACCCATTGCCTGGCTCCTTGATCGCAGGGGCGAATTTTACAGCCTTCTGGTTGCAAGCCGTAAAGTCCAATTGGAGAATCGACGACAATGCAGGCCGCATCTTTAACAAGAGGTTCAATTGCCTCCTCAACCATCAGTGTTGAGAATACTATTTGCCCAGGTGCATTCATGTCACATCGAGCACAAGCCCAGCCCTGTTTCTGGTTGATCCAGTCGAGCCCAAGAACATAGTCAGACATGCTCTCACTCATTTCAATTTTGATGCGGAGAGAAGAATCTCATTTCTCAAGAGTTTCCTGATAGTACCAATTGCCATCAATCTTTACCCACAATTCTGTACTCGGAGATTGCCATAAGCCGGCAATGCAAACCTGAGTTTTGAGTTGAGCAGTCTTTCCGGATGCGGCTATTTTCGAAGAAACGATTTTGTAGTCTTCTGCTCCAACCCTGGAAAAATTCACGATTCGCATCAGCGTGCGAAAAAACTTTTCGGACTTTTCCTGACCATGCTTTTTAACAGAAGCCGGATCGGAGAGTTCCAGACACTTCTTGAGATCATCATCCAGAATCGCCTGGAACAATTCCCGTCCACGCGATTCCAACTCCTCTTCAGCCGTCGGCTTCTCAAAATTCACAGAGAGGGAATTAAACAGGCAGAGGCTCAAGATCAGCACACTTCTCATCCGGACAATCCTTTTTCGGAGATCAACTAAGCAGTAATTTTCCGATTGTAGTTCGTCTTATCAAATCTTCAGAGTCGAATTCAGAAGAATGTTAGAGAATGGCTGTGGAAACAGGGGAATCCTGCCACACCAAATTGATGGATAGATTTGAGATTACTGATGCTTACTGTTAGCTTATAACCAGTATCAATCGACTCTATTGTGTGACAGAGTTTCGCATCTGTTTGATCTCAGGAAAGTTTCATCCAATGAAAAATGTCCTCCTCATCCTGATTGCAAGTTTAATTGGGATCGTCTTTGAGCAAACCACTTCCGCATCGCAGCCGAACATCATGGTTTTTCTGGTGGATGATATGGGAGTCATGGATACCTCCGTTCCATTTTTGACGGACGAATCAGGACATCCAAAGAAGTATCCCCTCAATGAATATTACCGCACACCAAATATGCAGCGTCTGGCTGATCAGGGAATTCGCTTTAATAATTTTTGTGCGATGAGTGTCTGTTCGCCAACGCGAAACTCAATCATGACGGGGCAAAACGCAGCTCGGCATCATACAACCAACTGGATCAATCCGACCAATAACAACCGTGGTCCTTTCGGACCGCCAGACTGGAACTGGGAGGGTTTGAACAAAGAAGATGTCACCCTGCCCCGACTGCTCAGTAAAGCCGGTTATCGAACGATTCATGTCGGTAAGGGACATTTTGGAGCTGAGGATTACGAAGGGGCAGATCCCCTGAACATTGGATTTGATGTCAATGTCGCAGGAGCTTCTTTCGGAGCCCCGGGAAGTTATTACGCGGAAAAGGGATACGGAGCAGATACGAAACGTGCTCATCATGCAGTGCCTCATCTGGAGAAATATCATGGATCAGAGACTTTTCTAACCGAAGCCCTCTCCATCGAAGCGAAAGCTCGTGTGACCGAAGCGGTGAAAGATGACAAGCCATTCTTTCTTTACATGGCTCATTATGCCGTGCATGCCCCATTCGATTCCGATCCTCGCTTTGCCGATCATTACAAAGACTCTGGCAAACCTGCTAATGCTCAGGCGTTTGCTACCTTAATTGAAGGCATGGACAAATCGCTTGGCGATTTACTCGATCACTTCGATGAACTCGGCATCTCCGAAAACACACTTGTTTTCTTCCTGGGCGATAATGGCTCCGATGCTCCCCTCGGTCATCAACATGCTGTCGCCTGTGCCGCTCCACTGCGAGGAAAAAAAGGTTCGCATTACGAAGGGGGAATGAGAGTTCCATTCATTGCCGCGTGGGCAAAACCGAATGCCAGTAACGCCAATCAGAAGGAATTGCCAATCGAAATCGGAGCGATTCAAAGTCAGCAGGCCGCAGTTTACGATTTGTATCCGACCATCTTAAATCTTGTCGATGTGAAATCTCCTGAGGGACACACCGTCGATGGATCCAAATTGAATAAACTCCTGACCGGAAAGTCCGATGCATCGAGAAACGAAACATTCCTGATGCACTACCCTCATTCCCCGCATCGCAGCGACTATTTCACCAGCTATCGCAAGGGAGACTGGAAAGTGGTCTATCATTACATCCCCTCAGAAGCTTCCGAAGGTTCGCACTATCAACTCTACAATCTTAAGGCTGATCCTTTTGAATCCAGCAATCTGGCGAAATCAAACCCGGAGCAATTGCAAAAACTGATGAAAGACCTCATTGCTGACATGCAACATTACGAGGCTCAATACCCAGTCGAAAAAGATGGCAAGACGCCACGCAAACCTATTCTGCCAGAGTAATTCAAGAGCTCATCAGGTGATGATTTTCGATTAGTGAGCCCTCAGGTTTCATAATAATCTGGGGGCTTCGCTGCGCTACGATCCCAGCCACCCGGTCAGAGTAATTAAAGAGAGAGGGGAGTTGTCCTCGCTGTTCTTATTATTCTCACATCGATTCCCCATAACCTGCATAATTCATTAGGAATACAAGCACGAAGCGCAAGCGAGTGAGTAACTTGGGGTGGACTCACTCACTCGCTCGCGCTACGTGCTTGTAAAATCTCTTGCCTAACCGTTTCAATCTTCTTTCATCAATAACTCAACGGCTTCACTAACCCAGCCGCTGTGCCAGTTGTGGGATCTTTCTGGCGTATCTCGATAGTGATGGGGAATTTTTAATTCCTCAAGCAGTTGATGGGCTTGCTCATGGTGTTCGGCGAAATTGCCAATGCCGGTGAGAATCAGTCGCGGTTGATCTTGCAAGCTTTCTGCATTGGCTCGCAGTAAGTTATCGATGCGATAGGTTTCGAAGTTTTCCTGCGTCCCAAAGATGGGACCGTTTCCGTACTTGCCGATCTGCTTCATCATCAAGGGAGCATCCCAGGCTGCTGCCAGGCCAAAATAATTGGGATGCCGCAGCAATAGGCTCCAGGCTCCCCAGCCGGACTTGCTGAAGCCGAGCAGCAGCCGATCTTCTGGCTTGTTTGAAACGGGATATGTTTTTTCAACAAACGGGACGACAGTCTTGAGAAAATAACTTTCCTGATGAATTTCTTTATTATCAGGATGATCGGCATACCATGGCAACTGCGAGAAAGTCGGAGCTACGAAAATGCAGTTGTATTTTTTATGCAGGCGATGCTCCCGAACTTCAAGCAGGCCATCCCCGAAACGGCTTTCACTGCCCTGCTCGACAGGTAGCACATAGATGACAGGGTAGAGTTTATTCGTATCGAGATCAGGAGGAAGCAGTACACGAACTTGCGTCGCCTCCGACTGATCTGGCGATTCGATCTTATGAACCCGAATCTCCCGCATATATTCCAAAGTGGGAGAAGATGCCCATGTTTCTTCGTAGAAAGCCATTGAAGAAACAATCAGCAGCAGGAATGAGCCAAAGGCCAGTCGAGAAATTATCATGTTGTTTCCATAATGAGAATACCAACTTCAGTCAGTCGATTCTCATTATGGATTGCAGCTGACAAGAAAGGAAGCATCGCTCCCTGCTGATCGTTTACCGACCTCGCCATTGATTGGCTTTTGGTGTTTCAGTGCGTTGATCCAGGACACTACGGTCGCCCAGGACAACAGGCAGTGTTTGTCGTTTGCCTTTTCTGAGAACAATCGTTTTCACTGACGTGTTGACTGAAGTCAAACTGACCAGATTGATCAGGTGATTTTCATCCAGAACCTCGACTCCACCGAAGTAGAGGATAACATCGTCAATCATCAATCCTGAGCGGGAAGCAGGGGTGTCTTTGTAGACATCGACAACACGAGCACCGCGAACACGATCCAAACCCAGTTTCTGAGCGGTTTCTTCATCAAAGTCGGGATCAAGTTTCACACCCAGGTAAGCCCGTTTAACAGTGCCGTTCACAACAAGCTGCTCAGTCACATATCGCACCAGATTGCTGGGGATGGAGAAGCCAATCCCTTCATTCCCACCACTGTTGGAAGCGATGGCGGTATTGATGCCAATAATTCTGCCGGAAAGATCGATGAGCGGTCCACCACTGTTGCCGGGATTGATGGCGGCATCGGTTTGCAGAAAATCCTGGTTAATGACATCACTCGACTCCCCCAGTCGGAGAGAACGACGCCCCTTGGCGGAGATGATGCCGAATGTGACTGACTGACTCAAGCCGAAAGGACTTCCCTGTGCCAGAACCATGTGACCGATCTGAACAGTGTCACTATCGCCCCAGCGTGCCGGTTGAACGTTCGGCTCGTCAATCAGCAGAATGGCAACATCGGATTTATCATCGGCTCTCACTTCATAAGGATTGATCGTGCGCCCATCAGAGAGTTGAATGCGGATGTCAAAAGTATCTGCTCCCGCGACCACATGACGGTTTGTTACAACGAAGGGAGTTTTCGCTTGTGGACTGGACATGATGACACCCGAGCCGGTTTCTTCAACCAGTCCGCCGGAAGCTCCTTCAGTTTCACTCTGAATATGTACGACACTTGGAGTCGTTAACGCGGAAATGCGTGAGAGCTGATTGCCACCTTCGGAAAAAGTCGACGGTGCTGCGAGTTGTCGATACATCTGTTCGACCGCATTCGCGTTCATCAATTCGGCTTCTGCGGTATTTCGCCAGGCCCCATCACGACCCGTTAACCCTAAGATCACGCCCAGCAGAAAGAACAGGCTCGAAAAGAAAATCGTTGTGTACTTGTTCATGAATGCCTCTCAGGGATTTCTACGCCGGGGTCCGTTCAGACAACGGATTTGTCGATTTGATACGAGTCTGTTTGAATACGAATCACTCGCATCCAATGTCGCAGCCGCATCCACCGGCCATTCATTCTCCTTACCCTTCTTTCGGGTAGTGAGTCATCCCTGTTAACGACGCCCTTAATCTGACGTCACTACTATGATCTCGTGAAAGTCAAATCGGTCAATTGCTTTTTCAGAAAATAATCAATCCTTTCAAACTCTGGCTGCCACCGGGCTTCGATGTCCAGAATTCTGCATAACTGGTCTGACACAATTATTCCGGCCTCTAATATTAAGTGCGACCCCTAGCTCAACCATTTTGCATAAGATCGCTGCGGTCGGTTTGCTGTGCATAATCGTTCCAGCACAACAATTTACAGCTGTAACATTGATACGATCTGCAGAATTAATGCATCGTGAACTTCAAGAGCAATATCGCCAGAACGGATCCGGTTGTATCGATTAAATGGCCAAATAGCGGATTTACAGAACCTTGCATGAAAAAACAAAATAGGTAGAAAAGTGATACTTGTATTTGACTGTACCGGCTCCGTAACTTCAAAAAGAACAAGATACCGTCTGAAGTTTACCTCAGTCGATGTGGACTAAAGACCGCGAGATGATTCAAAGGAGCGACACAATGAACGGCAGCATCAACCAGGACAATTCTCGAAACACCAGTCGTTCTCCGGCAGGCTGGTCGCACGGGTTTCGGCTCGGCTTGATCGGATTTTTAATCGCCTGGTCATTTTCAGCCCACGGGCAGGATTTGCAACCTGTGCAACAGGTTCCCGATCCCAATGAAGAAGGCCTGGAAGTTCCAGTCACGCCTGATCAAGTCGAAAAACCGGGGAAGATTGTCCCCGGAGATGCTGTCCCTTCTCTGCCGATGCTGGAAGAAGTACCAAAGCCTGTTGAAGTCTCACCGATGCCACTGCGAGTTCCTGATACGAAATCGACTCCTGTTCCCGAAGTGACGAAACCTGTCTCTCCAGAACCGATGAAGCCTGTGCAAAAACCAGAGCCTGAGTTGGCTCCTTCCAAGCCGGCACTAGAAAACACAAACAAATTCGCTGAAAAGCCACTCAAGTCTTCTGAGAAAGAGTCTGGCGAGCAATGGACGATGCTCATCACTTCAGGCCCCAGCCGCGCAGCCGGAACGCCTGCTCAGAAGGATCTCGTAACATTTGATCTCGACAAGAAAACGCATCAGGTTGTCGGAGGCCCCCACGTCAAACAGCTTGGTCCTGAAGACGAGCACCTGTTGACGAAAGCCTCAGAAGTACCTCATCATAAATCGAAAGTCGTCGCTGCTGATTATGAAGCGATTTACCAATCGATTCCTTATAGCCGAGCCGAATATCTGGCGAACCCCGCTTATCGACACGAAGCAACGATGGAAATCCTCTTTGGGGAATTACGACCGACTGTGATCCATAAAGAGGACAAACCTCAGCGGGTATACAATCAACCCCGAATTAACGATGTTCCCGAGGTTTATCGACCTCAATTGCCCTGGAACTGGAATGGACCGGGCAGGGCGTATGGTTTCGGTTATGGATATGGACCGGCTGGCTATTTCGGAGCCCGATATCCTTACTGGACACCCAACTCCACTTATCGCATTTATCAAACTCAATACGGACCACTGTTCAACAGATATTACCGCCCGCTCGGTTATTAGTCTGAAAATTTGAATGGAATACTCAAAACCACTGCAGGCTTGCTCTGTTGTGGTTTTTTGTTGTTAGTCTCTTCGTTTCAACACAATGAAATATCCATTCGTTTCATCCTTGAGCAGTTCCCATTGATCGGGCTGTTCACGAAGTTCCCGAACTTGTCCCGGCTCATGAATTTCGCTGTAGGGGTGTCGGGTATCGATCACGATGTAGTCGGTATCTTCTGGGACATTTGTTGTCCCCCCGCTCACAGTTCGTGCATAATGACTGTAATCGTAGGAACGCTCGTAATGCGTGAATCGAGGATGAACATAATCCGTCGAAGCGACACGAGAGTTGTTGGGAATCAGTGATTCAATTTGGGGAAAATTCTTGGCCCGTTCATCCGGCACATAAAGACGCCAGCCATTCCAGTCGGAACCAGGATCCCAGAAAGCGACTCCCAAAGGTGAGAGCGAGAACCAGACAGAAGTCGCTATTGCACAACTCAAAGCAAATTGAGTTTGTCGTAGCGACCGCAGTCTTATTTCCAAAGCTTCATTCTCGATCACGTTCGATTCTTCTTCAGCTTCCTTGCGATGGAAGAAGGCATTTCCAAGTCCAGTTGCTGCAGCCCAGAAAAGCAATGGAACCAGTGGTGCGTGAAAGTGATGCCGAGGATCTTGAGCCAGTTCGTTCAGACAAAGCAGCACAAACATCGGAGCCGTACTGAGAAATCGTAATGGCGAAAGTAGCGGTAAAAAACCGAGCGGCAGCAACATTGCCAGCACATACACTGCAGAATTGATTGTAAAAAATTCCTGTCCCAGCAGCTGTGGATTCGTCAGCATCGTCCAGATGATTTCCGATGTGGACTCGCCAAACTTTGAGAAGTAGCCGGCATAATGAACTTCAACTCCACTGCGAAACCAACGTATCAGTTTCAAGGCAGCCAACAGATAAATCGGACCACCAATTAGATACCCCAGGCCAAATCGGAAACCAAGGGATGAGTCATTCTTATTTCGGTTCCACCACCATTGCACCAGCAGCGAGAATCCAATCGAGAAAATGACAATCGCATAGTCTTCTTTGCAGGTCAAAGTGAAGATCAGCAGACCTGAGGCGATTCCCCATTGTTTTCGTTCAATTTGATCGAGAGCGAACAGCACTATTGGAACACCAAAGGCGATGGGACGAAATGTTTTCAAATCGACCGCGATGTCCAGAAACTGCATCGGGAAAAAGCAGAGATAAGTGGCACTTAACAACAGGGCCGCTTTCCGATTTCCGCAACTCCGCTCCGCCATCCAGTAAATTGGAATCGCCCCGATGGCCAGGGCAAAGGACTCGCAAAATTCCAATAACAGCTGAGAAGGCCAAAGCAAATAAGCCGGGATTAGAAACAGATGCACAAACTGAATATGTTCCCCCCAGAACAAACCCTGATCCAGATAGCTGCGAAATCCTTTACCGTGCAGCACATTCCAGAGATGCTCTTCATACATCGCCGAGTCGCCATGCGGCAGTCTCAAATTGAACCACAAGCCCCAGTTCATTGCAGTGAATATGATCACATACAACAACATTAGGACGAGCAGTATGATTTTGATTGGCGATGAGTTTTCTTTTGATTCCAGCAATTTCGCTTCAGAAATTTTTGTAGTACGCAGGACCTCATACAGACTCCCTGCAATTGGAAGTGAAATCCAGAAGACGAGTGTCGCCTGCAAAAATGTCAACACGGGTGTCGACTGAGCAATCAGGCAGGCAATCCATAAGATTCCCCATATTCCCGCCAGACTCATCCAACTGTTCAACTGCCGAATTCGATCCCCGCTTCCTTTCAACCACAAGACTCCAGCCGGGATTGCGTAAAAGAGGATCGAGATAATCAGGCAAAACAGGTAAGAAACTCGGATTTCCTGCTGGCCCTGAGCCAAAGGTGTCACCGTTCCTCCCAGAAGATTCAGGGAGATCCAGTTTGCAGTTGGCGGGCTGAAAAATGACTGTGACAAAGAAGGAGCTTCAAAGACGATCTGTAGTGTGTTGGCCAGCAGGCAAAGGACAACACTCGAAATCACTCCTGTGATAATCCCGGATTGGAGGACCACGTCTTTATTCGCATCCTCTGCTTGTGTATGATTCATAAGAGCGCTGTCTCTGGGTAAAGTGCTCTGTCGAGCGTTTAATTTCCATCTCAATCGCATCAGCACATCGATTTTGCCTGAACATCTTCTGATACAGTTTGAAGAGTGTATGTTAGACTGGGCAATCGTGACTGTGCAGTGATCGCAGTGGCTGAAAACTGAAATTATCGGTTCACGTATTTCGATCCTCAAAATCGAATTCAGATCTGCTGGCGAATTAAATACTTTTCGAGCAAACTTTGTATTTTCAAAGTTATGATGATACAACAAATTTAATTGTGCATAGTGACCGGTTCATAACTGACTTACAAATGGAGAGTCAATTGACTCCCCTTCAAACTCAATCTTCAACTGAATTCAACTTGAACAGGTGTTAAGGATTTCCATTGTCTGGATCAAAACAATTACACGAGAGTTGCGACGGAGTTGGTTTTTGGATTGTGAGCACTGCCCATGCATTCCGCCAGGCACTCGAATGCCAACTAACACACAAAGGGATCACCTTTCGACAGTGGGAAGTTCTTTCGCTACTCAGTAAGGACGGTGAACAGCCGCAGTCGGACCTGGCAGATAAGATGGGGCTTGAGGCTCAAACACTTGCTGGAATCATCGCCCGTATGGAACGCGATGGTTGGCTGCAACGAAAAGGCTGTTGTTCGGATCGCCGTCGGAAACTGATCAGTGCAACCGCTAAAGCGAAGAAAATTCAGCAGGAAATGCACGAATGCTGCGAACTGGTTCGAAATCAGGCTGTTCAGGGCCTTGGGCAGAAGGAACTTCTCGAACTAAAACGTGTTTGCGAATTGATGCGGAATAATTTAGCTGGTGACTGCCCAGAACCGAACTTGATTCCAAAAATCGCAGAAACCATACATACCCAAACGCCATGCAAAACTTTTCCCCTGGATGAAGATACGCACATCAGTATGGACGATACGATTGCTCCGACCAACTCGATCCGCTCTCGAAAGCCTTAAGACGAGCAATACGACTGCATTACAGATTCACACAGATGTCAAAAAGCCTCCGAACAAAAACGTGTCCGGAGGCTTTCATCATTCTGGTAATTACTTTCGATGATTATTCAGCTGAAGACGAAGACTGACGTCGCGTTGGATTACGACGGCGATCTCGCAAACGAGAGGGCCCCGCATCCATCTGCATCATCATTTCCATTTCCATCGCAGCGCTGTCTTCACCGTCCAGTAATGCATCGAGCCCACTGGCTTCAGACATCTTCTTAGAGGCATCTTTAAGATCATTAAAAGGCACCTTTTCTGCCTGATAATATTCATCGTAACGAACACGAGTTCCTTCAGTGGAGAGCTTGTCGAGAATCTTCAGATTTCCAGAGGAATCAACCACCAGCACCTCAGGGACCACACCAACATCTCCCCTGGTGAGTGTTTTTGGCAGAGTTAAATCCTTGTGCAAATTGTAGTCGAGTTTATTGATAACAAGTGCATCGACAATCAAATCGTCTGTCTTGAATTCAACATCTTCTTCCACTTCATAGGTCATCTCGGCAGGGCGTAACACGTGAGTCTTTGACATGCCACCAATGTAATCGCCTGGTTCCATCGAGAGATTTCCTTTAATCATCGTTCCCGAGTCGTACCATTGGAAGATCTCCATATTGGTAATTTCATTGGAAATGCCACGAGGTGGTGAAACATTACGAACAAAGTAGGCATAATCTGGGGACACCACGGCGACGTCACTCGGCTCACTAAAGGGTGTATCTCGCACCGCGCCTTGAGCGACTGAAGGATCAACCACCTGGTCGATGGGGACATCGTAGTTTGGATTGCTCAAGACTAGACTGACGCGATATCGGTAGGCTTTGCCTGCTTCAATGTCAAAATCGATATAGCGGAATAAGACGAGGTTCCCGGCTGCAGAGACTTGCGCTTTGATTTTCTCAATCAGTTTTTTACGAATCTCTGCGGAAGTCCCTTTAAACTCGGTTTCAAAAACTCGATTCAACTGTCGAGTATCTGTTTCACTCAGATATTCCTGTTGCATGGAAGTCGTATCGAGTTGAACCTTGTTAAATCCTTTTTGGACAGCCACTTGCTTAATTTTCTTGTTGTTTTTGAGATGCTCTTCGAGGATTTTGCGATTCAGTGTTTCCTCGTATTCCAGTTCTTCAGATGAGAGTTCAAAATTCTTTACACTGGGATGATTCACTTTATTGCGCCATACACCCATCAGGCGAGCTGGAAGGGGCATCGTGATGACGGGATTCCTCACTCCGGCAGAGACGACATCAGCATCGTAATCGATCGTTTGATTCAAGTAGTCCA
Source organism: Rubinisphaera italica (assembly GCF_007859715.1). Classification (NCBI taxonomy): domain Bacteria; kingdom Pseudomonadati; phylum Planctomycetota; class Planctomycetia; order Planctomycetales; family Planctomycetaceae; genus Rubinisphaera; species Rubinisphaera italica. The sequence continues at coordinate 6,325,278 of NZ_SJPG01000001.1, read as the reverse complement.
TGGCAACTTGAATATCGACCGGTTCCCAATCTCCCCAAGGCCCTTCAGAAGAATCCGCCTTTTGACGTTCGAGTTTGAAATCCATGAAGCGAACCAGTTTTTCCGCTTCCGGTTCTGGAATGCTGAGAGCTTTCGAATAATTGGAAACCTGCTTACGCAAGTCGAAAATTCCTCTCACTGAGACATAGCGAACCGGAACACCTTTGACATTGGATGGCAAAGACATGCCGCTACCATATTCTCCGCCCATTTCCGCATCATAATCGACAACCATCTCGTCGTAGTCACTAGAGACGGAATACTCTTCGTAGTAATCTCCCCCCGCATAAGGATTGGCGGCATCGCCAGCCATTTCTGGCCGAGCAGTCGGGCGAGATGCGATATCGTCCAAACCAAGATCGTCTTCCGGTTTGGTCTCGACGGGTTCTGGTTCCGCGTCAGACATTTCTGTTTCAGGAGTGACGGTCGTACTCTGTGCCAGAATGGTGCGGCCGGCATCGGCTTTCATTGCCGCGACCATCACGAATTCAGGTTCGCGGCGAGGATCATCACTTCCTGTTGGTGGATACATGAATTCTGCATCCCAACGATACGGGCTGTCCGTAATCCCAACCAGCATCTCTTCGACCTGCTCGTCCACTTCAACGGGAGGGAACTTAGCCCGTTCCTCTTCATTCCAGGTCGAATTTGTAATAAGTTTGTCAGCTTCATCCAATTTCTGTTCGAGTAGTCCTGGGGGCTTGGAATAAGTGGACCACTGTGTTCCCGCCAGAGTGAGAACCACAAACAGGCAGACCAGACCAAAGACGACCTTTTCGGTGTGTTTGAGCGCGAAGTGTTTGATGCCATCGACTGAAAGCATTGATTTGATATTGGCCATGTCCGACTCCTTTTCTGTGTTAGTTCGAGTCGATCGAGTTTAAAATTCGGTATTGAAAGCAGGCTTAACGGTACAGCCATCAAGTCTCTGGATTATTCTAAAGGGAGTGGTTCGAGTTCATCGGGATTCGCGACAGGCTTGGCTGCCGGAGTTGCTGGTGTCGAATCATCGAGTGGTGTTTCCGGAAGTTCTATGGAATCTGGTGACTCAGGAATTTCCAGATCATCTGGCTTTTCGATCATGACATCATCTGCATCTGCAGGCTTGAGCTCGTCAGCAGGTTCAGTGGTAATTGATTCTGGAGTTCCGATCGGTTCCTCAGGAGTGGCCGTTGGAACTGCAGCTGGTGCAGTTGAGGTCTCCGATTTCGTTTCGACAGGTTCAACGGGATTGTAAATGTAGATCGTGCCACAAATGGCAACCTTGGCCAAACTTGGCCCTGTAACTGCTGCTTTTGCAAGCAACTGGTTTTCTGGAGTTCCCCCGGTCAATCCAACTGCTCCCGCACCACCGGGGTCACCTTCACTATAATTGAATTCATCGGTATTGGGCATCGGATTACCTGCAAAAGGATTCCCGCCGGACTCTGGGCCATCCTCGTAATTCGTCGCACCCAGTAAGGTCGAAGATGCACCCGCCTGAGCAATCTGGACACGATTGATTGTGACTGGCCAGTCTCCATTGGAAAGCTGGACTAAAAATTCTGGTAACCGTTGGTGTTCAATGATTGCTTCGAGATAAAATCCACGTTTCTTGAAAACGGTTCCCTCTTTATAATCGATATAACGCCCTTGCTCATCTCCGAATTCTTCAGCCGGGTCAAACGTAACGGAACTGGCCCCTACATTCATTGTCTGATTATTGTTCAATGGATTTCCCTCAAGACCCATTTCTGTATACATTTCCTCCATGTTGTAATCGCCTTCTGGTCCCATTCCCGAATCGCCACTCGGTTCGGCATCGGGATAATCTCCCGGTCCTCCAACCAGCATGATTGTCGTAATGCTTCGGACAAGTGAGTCGGTGATAATCGAGGCATCTGAATTAGCGCGTCGAATCGATTTGAAAAGTGATTCAAGCAACCAGAGGTCTTCCTGAGCTTCCCAGATTTCTGTGGTCGTCGGAGGCAAATCACCAAAAACTTCTTTGGGGACCAGCGATTCCGGGAATATCACAGTTCCTTTTCCAGTCACAGGATCAAACGCATCGATCTGCTTCCAGACCGAAGTCACGTCGATATTGTAACCATTGCGATAAATGACGCGGGCTTTGGAAGGGATGTCACCAAAGTAGGAAGTCGGTCTCAAATCTCGATTGATACGATTGGGCCAGGTCATCATTTTTTGCTGACGACGCCAGAGTTCGTATTGCTCCTGTTGATTTTTTTCTTCGACAACTTCGGCAATCTTGTTGACGCCTTCACTCCAGGATTGATTGGGCTGTGCGGATTTGGGCACTTGTTGAAAGGCTCCGTCGATATCCTTAATCTTCTTTTCTCGTTCCGCATTAAATTGCCCGACTGCAGGCCACCAGCCAATCAGAGGGAGAATAAGGACCAGTCCCAGAATGATCCAGAAGTGGTGATCGATAATCGGTTTCAATTTGTCCATGATGAAACTCTTTTATTCTGCAGAACGTGGTTGAGTAATGAAGTGTGCCAATTTGATCGTACTAATAGCGAATTAACTATTCGCTGGTTGTTTCTGTGTTTTCCGTTGAAGTCTCTGCATTTTCAGATTCCTCTGAAGCAACTTTCAGAGGATCGTCTTCCAGACGCTCTTCTTCAGGAATGGGCTTCCAGATAAACTGAATCTGAAATTGAGTCCGGTGTACCTCGCGGAACTCCATGTTTCGCTTACCCTGACCAGGTTGTCCGTCATTGTATTCATATTCCTGCATAGAAGGATCAGCGGGAAACGCCTCCGGCATCGGTTCATTAAAATCTCCCCGAGGCCTGTTGGTCGGATTGACAACATTAAAACGGGGATCTTTCCGGGCGTTACTTGCCCGTTGAGCCAGATCGACGACCTCCTGTTTCGCATACAGAACTATCGGATTCGTGATTCCCATTTTACGGACATCAACCCGATCCCCATCCTCCTGCTTGAATGTCCAGGTTTGCAGATTCGGAATCACACGATCGAGCAGATAATTAATTCCCTGATCGGTTTCGGGTTTATCGGGGATGTGATGGTAGTGTTCCCCGTTGAGAGTGAAGATATAGCCTTCACCTTCAGGAGCCGGCTGAGCCTGCAAGCCGCGATCCACGGCTGCTTCATCGCTAAGGGATTTATAACTATCACTAATCCCTTCGTACCAGGCCGCCAGATCATCCGACTTCTCGGCTGTGATTGACTTAATCAGCACGCGGTTACGATATTCGATGTTGTCTTCATCCAAAGCCTGACCGATATCCCGGGGCATACATTCATTGATCGACTTGTAGAACTCCAGCCAGATCGTATCTTTCATCCCCTCAACTAGAGTTTTGCCGACGGACTTGGCAGAATCATATCGCCCGGTTGCGGCGCTGTAAGAACTTTGATATCCGCCCCATGTGGATTGCAGATCGCCCGATTTTTTTAACGCTTTATCCCAGGGGGATGAATGCACAACCCGCCAGGCATTCGCCGTTCCAATTGTGGAAAGTGCCAACCCCGTCAATAACGTAGCTGCGGTAATGGCCGCCCACGGCTTTTTACGACGAATTTCTCGCGCTCTCGCAATTTCCGGTGGCAGGAGGTTTGTTCCCATTCGGGAAAGCCCCATCGCCTGAATCGCCAGACCATAGGCTACAGTAAACGACATGATGTTCTCTTTGAACAGCTGTGCTTCCAGAACCGATGTCCCCGCCAACTGTTTGAACTCCTCGGCTCGCTCAACCGGCAGTTCCAGGTTCTGTTCCAGGAACTTCTGCAACCCAGCCATGCGAAATCCGTTACCGCAACCGATCACCTTTTTGATTTCCGCACCCTGAGAAACACTACTGAAATACCCCAGAGAGCGTTGCACTTCAGAAAGATAATCGTTGAAGACGGGCTTCAATGCCTGGAATACCGCTTTTGGATCCGGTGATTTTGTCGCATTGCACTTGAGATGCTCAGCTTTTGCGAACGTCAGCTTCATCTCTTTCGTCAGTGCACGCGTGAAGTGATTACCGCCAATGGGGATATTGCGAATCCAGATTTTCGCGCCATCGGTCACCATGATCGTCGATTGATCGGACCCCATATCGAGCACGGCTGTTTGTTCTTCTTCGACAGGTGCCCCTTCGCCATCCGGACGAATGGAAAGTCGATCGTAAGCCAGGAAACTGTACAGCGCAACCGGAGCGATCTGCATCAACTCGATTTCAACTTTGTTCGTCTGGAACGGGTGCAACTGATGCATCACCTGATCACGCTTCATCGCAAAAATTCCGACTTCGGAATCAATCACAAATCCACCTGCTTCTTCACCGCCTCCCATCTGCTGAAAATCCCAGATGACATCCTCAAGTGGGAAGGGAATCTGCTGCTTGGCTTCGTACTTGACAATCTCCTTCACCTTGCCGGCTTCAACAGGAGGCAACTGAATGAATCGAGCCAGTGAAGACTGCGCAGGCAAGCCGATGGCGACAATGTCGTCTTGAACTTTGTTGCGAGAGAGAAACTTCGTGATCGCTTCGGCAATCAGCTCATCAGGAATCGCGTCTGGCTGACTGAGAATTTTCGCATGGGGAATGTAGTCAAACCCAACCGCCACCACCTGATGCGCGGCTTCTGCATAGCGGAGCTTGAGTGCTTTCAGTCCAGCCTGACCGATTTCAATTCCCCAAACTGATTTAGTTTCCGGCATGATCGTCCTCATCTTGATGTGTCGAAACGAAATTCATCAACTCAAGTGATGCAATTCCGATTGAACTCTTTTTCAGGCAACGCAGAAATGCAGGTGCCATGAAATGATTATATTTTAATTGTAATGAGCCCGTACGTGAATCTCTGTACGAATTATTGATTTCAAATTTAAGTCGATTTCAAGAAGTCGAATTGCTGAACGCAGGAATGGAAAACCAGTTTCGACTTCTCAACCCGAGACAAGGGCTTCTAAAATTATACGCTGCTCACAACGGTTCGTAAATAAAATAAGCCAATACAATTGGTTGAAAAACAGGATCGACACCTATGAACGGAATAACAGACGATTCCTGAGAAACCGGTATTCGAGGTTTTCGATGCTTATTGATTATAACCCGTATCAACCTACCGAATTCAGCCTCAGATTATCTTTAGACGCGATTTTCTTCCCGATTGTTCCCGGAAGAAAGAATATTTTTCATTTCCTGGATTATTCGTCCCATCTGCTGCGATTGACTGATCGCCTGGCATACTGCAATTCGAGAGATGCCTGCCTGAGCGACTTCCTCGACATTCTCCTGTCCAATTCCCCCAATTGCAAAAACGGGAATCGAAATTTCTGCCGCCATTTGCCTGAGAAATTCCAGCCCTGCAAACTCGGAGAAGGATTTTGTTTCCGAAAGAAACGTCGGACCTGCTCCCACATAATCGGCTCCTGCAGCAACTGCTTCCCGAGCCTGTTCCATATTGTGTGTCGAAATCCCAATCAACTTTTGCGGCCCAAGTAACTTGCGGACATCCCCATAGCAGAGTTCTTCCTGACCGACATGCACTCCATCGGCATCGCACAGCAAAGCGATATCTGGTCGATCATTAATTATCAGCAGCGTCGACGAATGACGGGTGGCGTCCCGTAACCACCGGGCCCGGGCGAGCAGCTCCCGATCATCGAGTTCTTTTTCCCGCAACTGAATCACATCCACTCCCAGAGTGATCGCCTGCTCAGCTGTCGTCTGCCAGTTCAATACACACGTTTTTTCAGTCAGCAGAAAGTAGACACTCGCCTGACCGATTCGAGCTTTCCTCTGATTTTCCAACAGAAGTTCCTGTTCAAAGCCATAAAACCGATAGCGAAGTTGCTCAAAGCCACGAGCCGCAGTTGTGGAGATCAACTTGGAATACTCTTCCAATGTCCGCAAAGATTCTTCCACTCGTTTGCAGTTTGCCGCAACCACATCCAGTAGAGATGCTCTCACATTTTCAGCAGCCGTACTAATAGCCGTCCCGATATCACCCGCCGTATCCCGATTCTGCAGCAGCTGCTCAGGATCAAGCTCCTTCCAGTAATTACGAAAATCATGTCGGAGTTGTTTGAGATCCGAGCTGAGAGATTCCTCATTACGATGAAACCGAACATAATCCTCAATAATCCGCAACCCTTCCCGACACCGATTGGCCGCAGCATCCAGAATCCGAAAGACAGAACGGGATTCCAGAGTGGGTAAGTCTTGAGAAATAGATTCTTCAGTCATAAGCAATTGATAGCAAAGTAAAATATGTTGAATCAGTAGACTCTCTAAAATCCGTGAATATCCGTGTCCATCCGTGGTTCAAAACTTGCTAAAAAACAGTTCACTTATCGTCCCTTCCGTGCAACAGCGAATTTCTTCTCGTGAAACTTCATGATCTCCATTCCCCGCTTCTCATAAATGACTTTCGCGCTGTGGGGAGCTTCAGGGACGATCACTTTCGAATAGGGGATCTTTAGGGAATCGAGAAATTCCATGTAGGCCAGATTGTTCTCGTAATTGAAACCTTTTGTGCCGACGTGAATCAGAATGTTCAACTTCGGCTCAGGGGATTTCGCATATTCCCGAGCCAGATCCCAAGTGTTGTAGCCGGGAGTGAATCGTAAATGGGGATTCTCGTAACCATCATTTTCGCTGATTTTCTTCTCGGTTTCATATCCGCCCCCACCCGGTGCAGCGGAGATAAACAACTCGGGATGCTTGAACATGATGCGAGCGGTGCCGCGACCACCTTGCGAAAACCCTTCCAGTCCCCGCCCTTCTCTTTTGGCAATCGTGCGATATTTGCCATCGACATGCGGAATCAATTCCTTGATGAACACATCCTCGCCCATCGCCTGTTCGCGATCCGGCATGTTGTAATGACTGACAGGACCGCCATTGACGAACACATAAATCATCGGAGCGACTTTCCCGGAACTGATCTGCTCATCAATCAGAGGCACCAACCCAATACTCTTCAGTTCACTCCCCGGTCGTCCTCCGTGCAAATAGTAAACGACTGGAAAACGCTCTGCTGACTGTTGCGATTCGCTGTAAGCTTCCGGCAGGTAAATACAATAGCCAACTTCCCGTTTCATAGACGAGCTAACGAACGTCGCATGTTCAAGTCGATCCGATTTGAAGCGTTCGGGCAGGGGATTCACCCATTGGAATGCCTGAGCAGCCGGTTTCTTCTTTTGCTGCGCCTCGCAATTCTGAGCACACAAACCAACCATCAACACGATCAGCGTTGTCAGACTCAATTTAGACCATTTCATAGTTGCCACCCTAGCTTCATTGTAAGATCCATCCGTGTAAATCTGTATCCATCCGTGGTTCAATATTACCTGCCAAAGATCATCGTAAGTTTCCCATAACTCACCCGGCTTAACAATCCCGACGGTGGAATTCAGTCAGATCACTCAGCGTTTATTCTTCCACCAAGGTTGCCTGTCTCGCCTCATTTCACAATACTGAAGGCAGAAAAGAACGTCAAAAAATACAGGAGACCTGAGCAGGTGGTTTCTGCTCTGGGAGACGGATTATTCCCCATCAGGATTCGGATTCATGAAGATCGTCCAGTTTCTGGAACATCACCATATCAAACTCAACCCATTCTCACAGGAAGACGCGAGTACCGATCACGTCTTTTCGCAGCACTGTGTGACCGGAGTCCATCATCCCGGCTGGGATAAAATTTATGGACACCCCGAACACCCTTCGACTTCGGTCGTGTTCGGCGAAAAAGGAAGCGGAAAAACTGCACTTCGCATTCAAATGCGGAACGAATTGCGGGAGTTCAACCGCACAAACAGCGACAAGCGCTCGTTCATTATCGAGTATGACGATTTCAATCCGTATCTTGATAATTTCCGAGAAAGGATGCACGGACGGAATCGCCAACCGGAAAAAATGCTACGAAAATGGCGATTGTGGGACCACATGGATGCCATTCTCGTGCTCGGCGTCACCAAGCTGACCGATCGCATTCTCAATGCGAAAAACGAATCCGACCCCGCCAGTTCGATTTCCAACGATGCACTTCAAGGTCTTTCTAAAAACGAACGGCGCGACCTCTTATTACTGGCTGCGTTTTACGATCGCTCGTTTGATGAATCTCCCATTCGGCGCTGGTCGGCTTTGCGTCGAAAATTGAAATACAACACCCTGACCAGCTGGAAACAGATTACGATTGGCGCCTTGGTCACAGCGATTGTACTCGGGTTCAGTTTCTGGCAAGACCTGTTTCCTAATTATTTAAAGTGGATCATCATCGCCATCGTGGCTGGCTGGGCTCCCTTACTGTGGAAGCAGTTCCGGCTCGCATGGTGGTCGTGGGATGTTTCGCGTCAGATCCGTGTAATCGATCGTCTGCCCAATTCATTGCGAAGAATTCTAGGCCGCTTTCCCGGACAAGACATTCTCGGCCAGCCGATTCCAAGTCGAAATCGCAGTGATGACCGCTACGAACTACTGGGCAAGTTTCAGTCAGTCCTGAAAACACTTGGCTTTCAACACATTGTTGTGCTGATGGACCGTGTTGATGAGCCTCATTTGATCAACGGCTCTGCCGAGCGGATGAAAGATCTCGTCTGGCCCATGTTCGACAACAAATTCCTCAAACACCCCGGCTTCGGCTTCAAAATGCTGCTCCCAGCCGACATGGCTCCTTACCTGCAAAAGCAGGGCCGCGACTTCTACGAAAAGAGCAGACTCGACAAGCAGAATCTGATTCTCTCACTCGCCTGGAGTGGACAGTCCCTTTACGACATGACCAGCGATCGTATCAAAGCCTGCTCGGAAGACCCAAATAATCCCGCCACCGTACAGGACCTGTTCGACGAGTCGGCTTCGCGAGATATGCTCGTCGACACCTTCTCCCGCTTACGCGTCCCCCGGCATCTCTTCAAGTTTCTGCATCGGCTCATGCTTGATCATTGCAGCAAATACACCGATGATGAACCCAACTGGAAAATCGGTCGCGATACCGTCCAGACAACTCTCGCTCTGTACCTGAAAGATCTCGAATCCTTCGACCGTGGTGCGGGGACGATCTAGCTGTAGGTCAGGCTGTGCCTGAAGAAATAAGGGTGGAATTACAATATACGGATCGTATTTATTCTCATGAACAAATCAATCATCCGTTAATATTCGTGTCCATCCGTGGTTCAAAAAACACAAAGCTCCATCATTCTCTACCAAGGCGGACATCCATGAGCAGTTTCAATCGTCGACACTTTCTGTCAACCTCAGCCGCTTCGCTGGCTGGAGCATCCTTTTTAAGTGGTGCCAGTGGAACTGCAGTTTCATATGCAAAAGAGTTATCCAGCGACGTGACTAAGAAATTTCGCTACTGCTTCAACACCAGCTGTGTCCGTAAATCCAAGCTGCCTTTGCCAGAGTTAGTCGAACTGGTGTCCTCGGCTGGATACGATGGAATTGAACCCTGGATCGGTGAGATAGAAACCTTTCAGAAGTCAGGTGGCAACCTTAAAGATTTACGCAAGCAATTGGACGATTGTGGCCTGCAGGTCGAATCAGCAATCGGCTTTCCTAACTGGGGCGTTGATGACGACAAGAAGCGAGCAGGTGCATTCGAGCAAGCAAAACGGGAAATGGATTTGGTTCGTTCACTCGGCAGCAAACGCATTGCCGCTCCTCCTGCTGGAATCAACGGCAGTAACTCGAATTTGGTTGACCTGAATCTATTGGCCAAACGCTATTCCGATCTGCTTGACCTGGGCGTTTCGATGGAAGTGATTCCTCAGCTGGAAATCTGGGGATCCGCAAAAAACCTTTCACACATTGCACAAGCCGCTTACGTGGCGGTAGCTGCCAATCATCCTCGGGCTGCCATTTTGCCGGATGTGTATCACCTCTACCGCGGTGGATCCGACTTCCATGGACTCCGACTGCTTTCCGGTGAGGCGATCAACATTTTCCACATGAACGATTACCCATCGTCACCTCCTCGCGAAGAAACTCGCGATTCCGATCGCGTTTATCCGGGTGACGGCGTCGCTCCACTCGATTTGATTCTGCAATCCCTCAACAGCATCGGCTTCAAAGGAGTGCTCTCGCTGGAACTCTTCAACGACACCTATTATCAGCAACCCCCAGCAGAAGTGATTGCCACAGGTCTGGAAAAGATGAAAGCCTCGGTCGCGAAGGCACTTGCTTAACGGTTATTACATGGGTGGCTGGGGTCGTAGCGAAGCGAAGCCCCCAAGATCATCGAATATTCTGGGTGCTCACTGCGCTCGACCCCAGCCACCCTCCAACCTATTTCAAAAACGTAGCCAGATCCCAAATGATGGCCGTTTCATCCTGACTCCCCGTGGCCAGAAATTTGCCATCTGAGGAAACCGCGACCGCCGTGATCTTTCCGGCATGCGGTTCCGACTTGATGAGCACTTCTCCAGTCGAGAGCGTCCAGCCAATCAACTCGTTCTTCTCTTTGTATCGACCTCCACTCCCGCTGAAAATGACATCCTGATTGAGAACCGTTGTGATGCAATTGACCGGGCGGGCGTGCTGTTTGAAGATGCCAGTCTGAATCCCATCTATAACCGATGTGACAATGATCGACTCATCGAAGGAGCCTGACAACACAGATTTTCCATCGTTTGTCGCTGCCAGCGATGCGACTGCCGATTTATGAATCACGTGCGACTTCTTTTCCTGAAATGATTCAAGATCGATTATCGCCACCGAACCAGGCCGCGTGACCCGAGTTTCATCCCCAAGCCCAATTGCAGCCCATTTTATAGCAGGATCGACTGCCAGAGAGGTAATTGGCTCGTCATACTCAAGAGATTCCGCCAGACTCCAGACGTCATCGGTTAACTTCCACAAGGCAACTGTCCCATCGTCGGCGGCAGTCAACAGTTGTTGATCGGAAAGGAAATTCGCACCGGACACCTGACCGCGGTGATGTTTGAGTTGGGCAAGTTGCGAATAATCCTCTGTGTTGAAGAGCGTCACTTTCTGATAATGTCCTGCGGCGAGCAGTTTGCCGTCGGGGGAATCGGCGATACTGGTGATATAGCCACTCAATTTGTCGAGCTTCTGCAAAGTCTCTGCTGACTCAATCGAGACCACCTGCAACTGGCCGTAAGTCCCCAGATAGAGTGATTGATTGTCGACGGAAAACCGAAGAGCGGAAACGGTTCCCGTGGCTTGACTGATTGTTTTGAGAGGAGTGAGCGGCTCTGCAGCTGTTAGAAAACCGACAGAGAAAAAGCAGTTCAATAGTGACAGAAACAAAATGACAATCTGGCAGTGATTCAGTACAGATTTCACAGGAGCATATCCCATCAAGAGTTAGCTGGGCGGATATCACAGTCGAAATCCATTCTAAAGGCAGAAACTATTATTGAACAGGTGAGAGTCTTTACGTGATCCAATCGGAACAAAAAAAGCTCCCCGTAAATAATTACGGGGAGCTTCAGTTTCATGAAAAAGAGTCCGCTTTATTTGCCTGCGTTAATCGGAACTCGGACCGGCAAAGCTGCCTTTGATTTTGGGATCGAGACAGTCAGCACGCCGTTTTTAACGGAAGCGGACAAGGCTGTCGAATCGACATCTTCGGGAAGTCGGAAAACGCGTTCGTAATGCCGTTGATCAGATTCATTATAAACCTTCTCAAAGCCTTCCGGCTGATAGAGATGAGCAGTTCCGGTAATGGTCAACACATTCTTTTCAACGGTGATCTCCGCAGTCGATTCATCAATTCCCGGCATGTCGACCTGCAGCAGGAATCCGGTTTCGGTTTCCCGAATATCGGTTCGCGGGCGTGTCGCTGCCCGATGTGTTGCTTCAGGCACTTCATGTGTTGAGCAGCAACGATCAGATTGTGTGTTTGTGATTTGGGTTTGGTCTGACATTTTCGTCACTCCTTACAATATTGCTTTTGTAAACAAAAAACCTAATGTTAAGTCAAACAGGCATCGCGATTATCGCGATTGCACTTCAATCCGTTGTGGGCCTTCTTCTTCAAGTCCCACGATCTTCAATTCCAGAATCCCTCTCTCGTAAACAGCTGCCGTCTGAGAGGCATCGATTTTGAATGGAAGTTCCAGTTCACGATTCAGGCGACCAAAAGGTCGTTCGCTTTTAAGAACTGTTCCTTCGTCGCTTTCTGATTGCTGACGCTCTGCAGATATCTTGACGCGATCATCCTGCACATCAATCGAGATGTTCTCCAGCTCTGCGCCGGGCAGTTCAATCCGGATAATCCATTCGCGCTCTTTTTGCCAGACGTTCATCGAGAGAGCACCCTGACTCGCCATCAGTCCGTTTCGAAACTCGACCAGAGAGTTGTTCAATTCATGTTGAAGACGCTGAATTGACAGTGGCACCTGTGATTTCAATGGTTTTACATATGTACCGATCATTTCGTATCTCCTTTTTATTAAATCTTTTTTTAGCCCTCGTCGATGGAGGGAGTACTTTGAGGTGGTGCACATCGTGTGCCAATTGACATGGCAACCTGGGGATTGACGCGTAACTTATTACATAACAATCACTTAAGAGTCTTTTGTCGCATGTTGACAATTAATGCCCGGCCACAACAGTGCCATTATGGCACCTTTTGCGAGGTAGCCGAAACGTGCCATTGTGGCATCCTGTTAATGCTTGACGGTTACGTAGAAAATCCGTGGGACTTACCACTCTGACCATCACAATAGAGGGGAAGATCTTCAGAGAGGCCGGCTCGGATTACGATCTGATAGATAAGAATGGACTTCGATTCAGCCAGGGAAGGCTTGCGCCGGTGTCGCCGTGCGGTCGAATTCTCATCTCAATCTGAAATTCATGATTCTCTGCAAGGTTTTCAATCACCATTTGCTGCTTATTCCGGGGCAAAATTTGCCCGTAAGGTAGCAGGTTCGAGTTGAACAGCTTAGAGAATCTGAAGATAGAATCTGTGTGACCAGGGAAGGTCAGAACTCATGAGTGTTAAATTTGCGGGCTCGCGCAATATCGATGATCGCCGACGTCGCCGGCTGGCCGGTGAAAACGAGGGGCATCCGGAACCGACTCCAGCGATCGCAAAGGCTGGTGGATATTGGAAAATCCATCGCCCCAACGACGAAACCTGCATCGATGCTCGTTCGCCCATCGCCAGTTTGCTTCCCCACGGTCGCGTTCAAGTGATGCTGATTTGCTGTGGATTTCCATTGATAATGGCCTTGGTCGTCTCTGCAATGCAATGGATCACACTACCTGCAGACCATCCGTTGATGGCTTCACTGAACCTGCAAACGGGATTTGCATGGCGTTTTTTCACTGGCTTAATTCTGCTGGCCTGTGCAGGAACCTGCTGGTTGATCAGCTGGTTTCGTTCGGCCAGCGTGCGCGATTTTGATGGATGCTTCAAGTCGTGGTACTGGTCTGGTTGGGTGTTTGCAATTTTCGGAATTGCAGCCGGATGTGAACTGCACACCATTGGGGCTGAACTTCTTGCCAGTTACACACGTATCGAAATCCCGCTCTTAAAATCGTGCCTCTGGATGGTCCTTGCAGCTGCACTGTTGATCGAACCTGCACGTTGTTTCACACGGGAAATGTGGTTTTGCCGTCGAAGTTGGGTCTCTTTTGTAAGCTGCTGTTTTGCGATGTTCTCTTATCTGTATGCGACCTGGTCTCTCCATCAGGAAGATCAATTCCGCTATGCAGAAGCCTGGCAGTTGGTGGCGGCATTAATGTCAATTATGACACCGACCCTGATGTTCTCTGCTCTCATCTCGCAAACACACTATGTGATGTATGTCACTTCTGATCCCGTCAAAAAGCGACAAAGTTGGATCATTCAGGGAATGATTCAAGCCTGCCACAAGAGTGGCTACGGACTTTCCCAAGCGGCTTCAGGTGTCGCTCTCATCGCTAAAAAAGCGGCAGAAAAGAGATACATCTCTGAATCAGCCGAAGAGGCGAAAGATCAGAACTCTCAGCAGACCACTCAGAAGTCGACTCGAAAACAAGTCGTGAAAAAAGTTGAAAAATCGGTGGAGACAGTCTCCAGGAAAACGGTGAAACCACAGGCAAAAACGACTGTTAAAACCGAAGATGCAAGCACAATCACAGAAGCTTCAGAACCAAACGAGGAAAAGGCACCACGGAAAGGACTTTTCTCAGGTGTATTTGGTCGGAAAAAATCGAAATCCATCTCTGAACATGAACAAACCTCTTCAGATGGTGCTGAACCTCAATTAAAAATCGCTGAAGAGACAACTTCCTCACGGGCATCAGTTCAGAAATCGAATACCTCAAAATCGACCTCTGCCAATACGAAAGAGGAATCCTCCGCGAATAAAACGCAGGCAAAACCCCGAATCCGCGTGAAGTCTGAGGCGAATTCTGAACCTGAACAAGCCGTTCAGGAAACGGGTAACAAAAATTCTGCACAACGTGGCAGACAGGCCTCAAAACCCGAGAAGACTGCTGCTAAACCACGTGAGACGGTCTCGATTGACACGTCATATGAAGATGATGATCGATTAGACTCACAGGACCTGAAGGGACTTAGTAAGAAGGAACGCCGCCGATTGCGTAAAATGCATCGGGACCAACAACGCAATAAAGCCGCTTAATCTGTTGCAGGAAGGATGTTTCTTTGCGTAGCCCGTCGGAGTGGTTAAAATGATTTCCTGAGTTGTGGCACTGTGAGCTGCCAGTCTGTCAGAGAATCATTTTATCCTAAAAATCGGGCGGTTCATGTCTGAGAATTCAGTTTCGCTGGGAAAATTCCGTTGCGGTCGCGGCGAGCCATTATTGTTTATTCTGGGGCCATGCGTCATTGAATCTCAGGATTCACTGCTCAATACGGCAGAAGAAATCCGCAAGATTTCTGATGACCTGGGGATCAATGTCGTCTTTAAAGCGAGTTTCGATAAGGCGAACCGGACCAGCATCGACAGTTTTCGAGGTCCCGGCCTTGAAGAAGGATTGCGGATCCTGCAATCAGTCACCGATCAAATCGGCTTCCAGACAACGACCGATATTCATCTCCCGGAACAGGCGGCTCCTGCTGCGAAAGTCTGTCAGATTCTCCAGATTCCAGCTTTTCTGGCCAGGCAAACCGACCTCATTCAAGCGGCAGCCGAGGCGACGCGAGACAATGGCGGTGTGATTAATGTCAAAAAGCCCCAGTTTATCGCTCC
Organism: Rubinisphaera italica; assembly: GCF_007859715.1. NCBI lineage: Bacteria > Pseudomonadati > Planctomycetota > Planctomycetia > Planctomycetales > Planctomycetaceae > Rubinisphaera > Rubinisphaera italica. The sequence continues at coordinate 6,310,106 of NZ_SJPG01000001.1, read as the reverse complement.
AGAGGACATCAAGCATGTTGTCAATAAATGCCGGGAATCTGGGCAGGAGAATGTCTTGTTGACTGAACGGGGGACCACGTTTGGCTATGGACATCTCGTCAACGACATGCAGGCCATACCGCTGATGCAAAGTCTGGGTTGCCCCGTCGTTTTTGATGCCACTCACAGCGTGCAACGTCCCGGCGGGAAGACCACCGGCGGAAATCGGGCGATGGTTCCCTATTTAGCTCGAGCGGCTGTCGCAGCCGGAGCCGATGCCGTATTCATGGAAACCCATCCCGATCCCGAACAATCTCCCAGCGATGGTCCAAACATGATTCCCCTCAAGGATTTGAGGAAAATTCTCCAACAATTGATCGAAATTCGCGTACTGGTCAATGGCTGGGGGAATCTGTAAGTCAGGCTGTGTCTGACGTGATGGACCATTGATAATTATTCTGTCAGGCATTTCCTGACCTACGGACTTTCATCCCAAATTTACTATCACTTTTTTCGAGTTGACACCTGACGATGACAATTTGTCGAATTCAAACTTTGATTTCTTGTACTCTCCTTCTGACGGCAGGGCTGATTTCAGCAGGCTGCAATGGTGGCAATTCCTCTGAAAATTTGGAGAAAAAAGAGGGCAAGAAAGTCGATGCGATCTCTGCTCGAGAGAATCTTGAAAAGCGAAGAATCTGTAAGGCGAATCTCGATAAAGTTTATCAGATCCTGCAGCCAAGTGCAGAGAATATCAACAGCGAGTTGCAAGCTGCAGTGGTGATTCTCAATCAGTGGTTTGGGAGTTGTGCCGACTTGTCGAAGACACAACGAGATGTTGCCAATCCGTTATTCATGCCTCAGACAGAACCGGAGTTTATCGCAAGTTTAAATAGCGATTCGGTATCGCTGGGCGATGTCCTTTATCTCCGCGATCAACTTTTGATTCGGAAAGTTGTTGAGCATGTTGTCCAGAATTCCCCCACGGATCTGGAAAAGATCCGAGCGATCTTTGAGTACACCTGCCGGAACATCACGCTCGATCAACAGTTGATTGATCCTCGACTGGCAGCTACTGATTTGATTACTCAAGAGAGACTCAGCCAACTCGACCCGACAACCATCCCTCGAACATTGCAGGATGTGATTCTGGCGGGGCGGGGATTGCCTCAGGATCGAATCTGGGTGTTTGCAACCCTGCTCGAACAACTCAATCTCGATTCCCTGGTCATGATGCCTCCTGAATCTGCAGATGCAAAAGCGTCTTCACCAGCTATTCTCTTTGTCTTGATTGACGATCAGCTGTTGGCTTTTTGTCCGGAACTGGCGATTGAATTTCAGGCAAATGCTGAGGATGCGAATCAGTTGTGGGCTGCCTCGGCTCTCTCAAAGGATTTTAACTCGCTGTTTAATACTTTTCCGGGTGTGACATTCCCGGAAGGCTCTCCAATTCAACAAATGCAGGCTATTGACTGGAAGACCGCAGACGTTTTTCTGCCTTATGCCATGCTGTCGACTTCTCGAAGAATGGAAGCCTTGCAGATTGAGTTTGCCGGAGAAATGGCCTGCACAATTTATCAACCTCTCGAGGGGGATGATGCAAATGGAGTCGGATTGGGGGAACGGGTTACTTCTCGGCTCAAACCGATTCTGGGGGAGAGGAAGCTGACATTCTGGAGTTATCCGCACAACATGTATCAGCAATCGCTTCTTGCCAGTGAAGAGGCTTTAACACTTCGAGAGCTTTCGCACGCGACATTGATGAAAGAAGTTCGCTCCGTCCGTGCGAATGAAGATCAGAATGAGGAAAAGACTTACAAAGTCAGCATGGAGCGGCAAATGCTCAAGGCGCGCTTGCAACAGTTGCTGGGGAATGAAACAGAAGCCTTGCGAACTTATATTCGCATCCGTTTGCAATTCAGTGTGACAGGCACAGGGGCGGCTGTTCAATTTGAAAACCTGATGCGATTTCTCCAAGCCGAGGATGCCCAGTACTGGAGTGCGATTTCTCAGTATGAAAGTCAGGGCTATCGAGCCGCTGCAGATACGTTACAGAATTATGTCGCCCGCTATCCCAATGGTCGCTGGGCCAATTCTGCTCGCCAACTTCAGGCAGAAGCCCTGGCCAAAAATGACAAGCCTGCAGAAGCAGTGGAAATCCTGAAACAGTCGGAGTTTCCAGCCTCGATGGATGTCCGCAAGGAGATTGATCTTCAACACTGGCAGGCCCCTTAATTATTATCGGCCATTCAACTCACTCGCTTGCGCTTCGTGCTTGTATCTTAATGACGTGACTCTTAAATTTGACTGGATCTACTCATCCATGCAGGTTCATAAAGTTAAGGTCGTCTCATCAAGCAGTTTTTTCTTCGTCAATGGTTTCTGATCACTCTGTTTATTCTGTTGCCGGTCGGAGGTTTGCTGGGGCAGTCGGTGCCGGGATTGAGCGAATCCGTCGGCCAATATGTGAATACCGGCTATCTGGTCTTCTTCATTCTCTTTGGCATGTCCATCACGTTGCCGACGGGGAAACTCTGGGAAACCGCTTCGCAGCCGACATCGATTATACTGGCGATATTAGTCAGCATTGTCATCCTTCCACTCATTACCTGGGGAGTGGTCCTGCTGTTTTCGCTGAAGCCCTTCTCGGCTGGCCTATTAATCATGTCTGCCGTGCCGACGACTCTCGCTTCAGCTGCCGTCTGGACACGAAAAGCGGGCGGGAATGATGCGATCCCTCTTATGGCCACACTTCTGGGAAATGCCTTTTGTTTTCTGACGATCCCCTTCTGGCTCGGACTGACGCTCGGGCAAACTCTGCCCATCGATATCTGGTCTTTAATGTCTCGGCTGTTAATTGTGGCAGTTTTGCCGATGGGGCTGGCTCAGATACTGCGGGCAATACCAGTTGTCGGAAAAAATGCCGATGCTCACAAAGTCTCCATCAGCATGCTTTCGCAGATCGGCATTCTGATCATCATTATGATCAGTGCCATCCGCACCGGTCCGATCTTTCAGGAACAGTCGGGAAATATATCGCTGCAACAGATATCACTGGTCATCGTGTTATGCGGATTCATTCACGGCGTCGGTCTCTGGAGTGGCTGGGGGCTCACACGTCTGCTGCGAGGAAACTGTGAAGATGCAATTGGCGTTGCCTTTTCCGGGAGCCAGAAAACACTGGCCATCGCCATCGATCTAACGACTTCTCCTATTCTCCTCGCGACTGGAATTTCTCCCCTAGCAATTATTCCTCCACTGATTTTTCATGCCCTGCAATTGATTATCGATACGGTCATGATTGCCAAGTTCCGGCAAACATGTTCTGATATCGATGCGAAGACGTCGCCTCAGCCCACACATTCCAATGCTGCCGAATCGATTTCGACAGACTTAAAATGAAAGAAACCAACATGATGAAACCCGAGATTCCACTGAGCATTCTGGCTCTGTTTTTTGTTTTGGCAATTTCCTGGACCGCTCCGGTGCAAGCCAAGGAAATCCCGAAAACCAAAATCCTGATGCTGACTGAAAGCAAGGGATTCACCCACGGCTCGGTACGACGCAATGACGGAAAACTCGCCACCGCCGAAGTTGCCATGATTCAGCTCGGCCAGAAAACCGGTCTGTTTGATGTCGATTGCACTCAGAACAGTGCTGCCGATTTCACGAAGGAGAATCTGGAAAAGTACGATATCGTTATGTTCTATACGACGGGCGAACTGCCGATTGCTCCTGAGGATCGTGACTATTTCATCAACGACTGGTTAAAGCAAAAAGGCCACGGCTTCATCGGTTTCCACTCTGCTGCCGATACCTATCGTACTAATGATCCCAAGAAGAATGAAGAATTCCGCTGGTACTGGGACATGTGCGGCGGCACCTTCAACGGCCATCCCTGGGGAGCTGGCACTACTGTCACCATGACTGTTCACGATCCCGAGCATCCTGTCATGCAACCATTCGGAAAAGTCTTTGTGCATCAGGATGAGATTTATCAGTATGTCAACTGGCAGCCGGAAAAAGTCCGTGTGCTGATGTCTCTCGACATGGCCAACTGCAAACCGAGCAAGCCGTATCATGTGCCGGTTGCCTGGGTGAAAAGCTGGGGCGATGGCAAAGTCTACTTCAACAATCTCGGCCACCGCGACGAAACCTGGACCAACGCAGCCTTTCTCAAATCGGTCGAAAACGCCGTCAAGTGGATGCGAGGCGGACTGGAAGGTTCCACCGAACCCAACCCGGAAGTCTCTGCGGCTGAGGAAGAAAAAGCCAAAGCAGCCGCCAAAGAATAATCATTCAACTCGCAACCACACCCACGCTCGCCGTGGGTATTTTTTTGGGCTGGTCGAGTCCAGATATGTGCTCTATCCCAGAAAATAAACAGGGTACCACTGGCTTTGCCAATGCATCGTGACTTCAGTAATAGTCGTGATTAGTACTGACGAAGCCAGTGGCACACCCACCCGAAGTTTTAGTGGATCAATTCTCTAGTGTGGACATGACAGTTGGGGCCAGTCGTATGGTGTGGTTTACGACGCTTACCTGGCCGATCTTATTCTCGATCGGTTTGTCGACTTGTTTTTGACGGATCGCAAAAACTGGAGCATTTGCAAAATTAATTTTCTGCGTTGATCCTGTGCATACATTTTGTTTCAGAGCAAAAGCATACATGCGAAGGCACACTGCAATTAGACCATTTTCAAATGGTTTCTGCAGTCGCTTGGACTCCAATGACCGCAAAACATTGAGTTTGCTCCTGCCGTATGCTGCAGGTGATTTTTGAATATGCTCCAGAAATGCACTATCGAATTGTGACTCGGGCGGAGTGCCAGGATTTTGAGTAGCTGTCGTAGACTTCGAGTGAGTTGGTGCCGTAGTGCAGGGCATTGAGAACGTCCCGGGCATTGAAGACCTGCATGCCGTTGATGGAGGTGATGATGTCGTAGCCGACACGGAATTTTGCATTCACAGTCTTGCCATTCGGGAGCACAACTCGCAGAGTCCGTTTGCTGTTGTCGCGATAAACGAGCACGCCTTCGACGCCATCTTTATAGGTATATTTTCCGCTGATGCCGAGCCTGGCCCCTGAGGGATTCTGAGGAGTGATGATCAGTTTTTGCGTTTCTGCAAATGTCGTCGTGGTAACGGTTCCCATTGCCAGGAATGCTGCGAAAGTGGCGAGGACGAATTTGTTGGTAATGCCGGACATCTTGTTGACCCTTGTTTCTGGTGGATTAAGTTGTTTTGTGTGACCCTCCTGGGATATTTGAAAAGCGAAAGTTAAGCTGGGTAAGGGACAGGGGTTATTCTGAAAAACAGGAAAATGCAGTTTTTTGGCCTATTGCCCTTTCATGTTTTTAATTCTGCCACTTGACTGTCAATGTCCCTGGGCCTTCTCCCTGAGCCTTCTCATTGTAAAATCAATCGCGAGTTCTACTAATATTTGAATGCCTGTTTCAAATTCGAGAAGGAGTTGATGATGACGACTGTAAAAGCCTATGCCGCCAGGGAAGCTAAGGGGCCGTTTGAGGCTTATGAATATGAGTTGCCGGAGATTGGGCCGGATGATGTTGATATTGAAGTGATCTCGTGCGGGATTTGTCACAGCGATCTGTCGATGCTCGATAATGAATGGGATCTGACGCAGTATCCGTTTGTCGGTGGGCATGAGGTGATTGGCAAAGTGGCGGCGAAGGGAGAGCATGTTCCGGCTTTGGAAATTGGGGATCTGGTTGGACTCGGCTGGAATTCGCGATCCTGTATGCATTGTCAGCCTTGCCTGTCGGGGGATCAGAATTTGTGTCCTACGATTGAAGGGACGATTACGCATCAGCATGGCGGCTTCGCCGATAAGGTGCGGTGTCATTGGGGATGGGCCGTGAAATTGCCGGATGAACTGAATCCGATCACGGCTGGTCCACTGCTGTGTGGTGGGATTACGGTTTTTAATCCGCTGGTTCAGAATGACATTTCACCGATGTCGAAGGTGGCTGTGGTGGGGATTGGTGGTCTCGGTCATATGGCATTACAGTTTCTGAATGCATGGGGCTGTGAAGTGACGGCGATTTCCCGCAGTCGGGATAAAGAGGAAGAGGCCCGTGAACTGGGAGCTCATGAGTACATTGCGACTGACGAGGATGAGCCTTTTGAGGATGTGCAAAGCAAATTCGATATGGTTCTCAATACGACTAATGCGATGCTACCCTGGGACGACTATATTGCCACACTCGCCCCTAAAGGCGTATTGCATACGGTTGGAGCGGCTCCGAAAGTGGAAGCGACCGTCTTTCCGATGATTATGGGACAGAAGTCGCTGAAGAGTTCCCCACTCGGAAGTATCGCAACGACTCAAAAAATGCTGGAATTCTGCGCCCGGCACGACATTGCTCCCATGACTGAAGTTTCTAAAATGTCGGACATCAATGATGCCTTTGAGAAGCTGCGAAACGGGTCGCCTCGGTATCGACTTGTGCTCACTCGGTAAGGGGAAGGGAAGTGGATTGTTTTAGTTAGCGCTGCAGTTCCTGCAGAATTCGATCCGCTTCCTCCTGTTTTTCTCTCGGAACGGGGACTTCGAGATGATGAATGTGTTCGCCGTTCTTACTGATGACTGCGACTTCGAACTTCAGGATTGAGAGAGGAAGCTCATTCTGTTTTTCGTGAGTGAGAGATTTGAGCCTGCCTCCCCAGTGCCCCCAGCTATGCAGGCGACTATGAAAATAAACGCAGCCGGGCATGATGAAAGTTTCCCCCTGCCGATTTTCCAGTGCGCGACACCACATCGTCCAGCCAAGCCACTCGAAAATTGTCATGAGAACGGCGAACAGAACACCAGAGGCAAAGGCAATTCCGATGGCCGTTCCTCGATGTTCTCCCCAGTTCCAACTGATCAACATGGTGAGGCCTGCAAAGATTCCTCCAATTAATAACCAGGCAATAACAGAAGACGATGTGAAGGGAGTATTCTCATCCCGTCGCTGATTTTGCAGACTGCAATAACTAGCCCACTCATCTGTCGTGTAGCTCCAATGGGCGAGCGGTTGACCGGACAACATCTCTCGGAAAGTCTTGCGACGGAATCGGCGATCCAGAAAGAGAATGCCCATGAAGACCATAGTCGCGCCTCCGGTCACTGCAAAAGTGACAGCCAGACCAACGTCCCAGCCTGAGGGATTCGCGGGCAATTGTGTCAGCCCGAACACGCCGCTCGCAAATAATACTGCTCCAGGAATTAAAATGATCAGCATCGTTTGCAGCGATTGGAGCGGCAACGTTTGAATGAGGTCCTCGCATCGCTTTTCGAGTTCCTGTGTGTCATCGTTCTGCATGGCGAAATTCAATGAGCTGAGAATAAATACTTCAGAAATCACTTTTGTCGAAGTTAACCCAGTTCGATATGCATTTCCAGTCTTTCGATTTCAAATCGATATGGTGTTCATTTTTCGAGCGGAATTCACCCAATCATAGAACAGATAATGTCGCAGAGGATTCTCGCGATGATCACTCAGCTAAGTATTGACCTGACTCATCATGATGGTTGTCATCAGTATTGATGCTGTGACGGCGGCCTGGCAGGCGGCAATGGCTTTTTGGGTTGCGGAGCCTGCGAGTTCTTCTTTAGCGATCACTTCGATGCGAGCTTTATGCTTTGCGCGTTCGTGAAAGCTGATTGCTGCAGTGATGTAATCGGTGTGATGAGCCAGAGAGATTAACGCGCAGGTGCGGGGATCGAGTTGGGCTTCATCGTTGAAAATGCCATCGCGGATGCGTGAGACGATTTCCTGTTCGGGAGCGGGGTTGAGAGTGGGGTAAATATTTCTTGAGAAGATGTACAGGATTGTCTCTTCAACATTCTCAACGACGCCTCGGTCGCAGAGTTGTTCTGTGGCGAGATATCTGAGGCTGGAGAGGTTCGCTAATTCCGACAAGAGTCCTTCCAGAGACATCGGCTTCTGCCAGAGATTGATCAGACGATAGGCTTTGCGGAATAAGGGATCGTCTGGTTCTTTATCCATTTGCAGCTTGATGAGACCGTTGGCTTGATCATCGATAATGATCTGATCTTCGAGCAAAAGTTCTGCCAGAACTGCACCGGCCAGCGCATGCTCGATATACCCGCCGTTTAAGGTTCCCTTTTCATCATGCAGAGCCAGGAGCAGCAATTCTTCATACAGGTGCAGCGGTTTTGATTCTGTCATACTGTCCTTTGTTACTGAGACACGCGAAGTGGTTTGTTCAGTATAACAACATGCAGAGGGAGAGCCAAAAGTTTTGCGGAATTATGCCGTCCAGTTTTTGGGAATTAATCGTCTCGGTAACCAGTCGGCTTTGTGAGCACTGATCAACATCGCAAACAGTAACATGCCCAGGCTCCAGGAGAAGGTGAGCATTGCGGTGGAGCCGAACTGGGAGCTGGCCTGTTGATAGCCGATCAGCACTGCTCCATAAAGCAGCAGCAGGAAGTTGCCGGCAAATGCGAACAGATACCAGCGGTTTTTCATTGCGAAGGCGAGCAACAGGCAAAGCCCCGTCAGTGCGACGAGGATGAGCAGTCGATAGCCGATGTTCAACTCCAGAGGCAGGGTGCGAGTCAAAATCTGATAGCCAACGAGGATGGCTTGAGTGCTGGCGACAAAGCGTAATAAGCAGCCGAGATCGTCGCGGTGGCAGGCTCCGAGTATCAAAGCAGACAGCCAGATGAGGATAAACGTGGATTCGGTCGTCCACTGGGAATAACTGGATTGCTGGATCACTATTGCAATGCTGCTGATCAGCAGAGTTGAGGCAGAGGTCTGGTAGAATGAGGAGTGTTTGATGAGGCCTTTGATCAGCAGTCCAAAGCCAACCATGGCAATCGGCCAGGCCCGTTGTGGAATGAGAGCGGGCCATTGTTCGGTGCTGGGATCGATCCAGGCAAGGAGCAGGAAGAAGCTGACAAACCCATAAAATGCGCCAGAGACTTTTCGCAGAGTCGCCCAGCCATAGAAGAGAATGACGAGCAGAGTCGCAATCCAGATGGGAGAGCCGACTGTTGTGAGCATGCGATCCCAGAAAGCGGTGAAGACCGTCGAGGATCCAAATGGAAAGGCCAGCAGAATTAATGCAGGAGTCAGGGCAAGGCTCCACTTGCGTTGAATCGAGCAGTGGGCGACAATTCCGCCTTCGAGTAAAAGTAACAGGATTGCCCAGAGAATAGGAACCAGAAACCAGGTTCCCCAGATGGTGGAAAAGACGATCCCCATGCCTCCGCTTGAGAGCTTATGCCAAATGGGACCGGTTGGGCCGAATGTCAGGCATAAGGCGTAGGAGCGGATTAAAGTTGCGACGATCAGCATAAAGAACATCGACCATGGAAACAGGGGCCACTTCCAGGGGGTGCCGTTGTTGCGGACATACTTCGGACCACCCCAGACAGCAGGCAGTAACAAGAGGAGAATGCCAGCAGCAGCGACCGGAAAGAGCAGCAGTAACCATTCCGTCTCAGAGGAAGAACGGGGATTTAATTCCGGCGACATCCACCATGGCGTGAAAAAGAATAGCACGAGGAAGAGGTAGTAGGGGATGCGATAGCGGGTTCGCAGTTGAATTTTCGTCAGTAACAGGACTAATTCGGTGATGACGAATGAAAATGCGACACCGGCCAGGGCCAGCAATGCACCTTCATGGGGAGATTCCAGTTTCACGAACAGATCGTCCATGCTGACCGAGATGCCCAGGAACAGGAGCAGAAGTAATAAGAGAATTGAGCGGGCGTCTTCCCAGATTTTCCCGAAGCGGATGATGCAGATGCCAATCAGAGCGAGCAAGGTGGTGTAACCGGCGAGCACACCCATCACGACCCAGCAGTTGATTTCCCCAATCGGCATTTCTCCGTAGGCGGCTCGAACGGAAGTCAGCATGAGCACAGTGCTGATGACATAAAAGGGATTGTGGTTATAGAGTTTCAGCCACCACGGCGTAGATTTAACGGGAGCAGCAAGAGAGGGCGAAGCTTCTGTAGACATGGCAGACTCCTGACGTATTGCGAACGCAACACCTGAAAGTGACACGAACGGTCGAGATGAGATCAGGTCGGCTGACTGCACGACTCGAATGAGCCGCGAAGTGAGTCATCAGTAATTCCACAATCCGGATTCTGAACATTTATACGAATCGACATCGGAACCCGTTGGACATTTTGGAGATGGAATAGAAAATTATTAATAAATATCGTAAACGATTCAGAAATGAGATTTCCTGATCCCTTTCAGTTAGCCCAGTGATGTCATTACCCCAGATTGCAGTATTTATGGAATTTCCTTCCGCATTGGGGGGAGAGCGTTCGTTCCTGAGCGTTGCCAATGAATTGCGGGATCAGTTTTCATTCACATTTCTGGCTCCTGCTCATGGCGATCTGGAGAAGCTGATCGGTGTGCTGGACTTTCCGCAGATCGAGTTTTCTTTACGTGACGAGGTTGGGGTACGGCGTGATGATGCGGATGCTATCTGTGAGTTAACGCAGCTTCTCTCGGAACATCAATTCGAGATCCTGCATACGAACAGCCTGACGCTTTCACGATTTCTGGGAAGGAATCTCATGCAGATTTCGATGCCGGTTGTCGGGCACATCCGAGACATGATGAAGCTTTCCAAAGGATCGATTTCAGATCTCGGTCGCTTGAGTCGACTGATTTGTGTTTCTGATGCTACGCGAAATTATTATGAATTGATGGGAGTCAATTCTGATCGTTTACTGACCATTCACAATGGAATCGATGTTGAGCAGTTTCCTCGGAAGTTCGCGAAAAGTCTGCATGAGGAACTGGGATGTGCTCCGGAAGCAAAGTTCGCTGCAACGATTGGTCAAATTGGTTTACGGAAAGGTCACAGCACTTTGATCGCAGCCCTTCCCGAGATGGCGAGGAATTGCCCGGACTGGCATTTTCTGATGATTGGGGAATGCTATTCCGGGAAGCAGGAGAGCAGAGAGTATCTGGAAGACCTGCAGTGCTCGGTTGCTCAAAATGGATTCTCGGATCGTGTGCACTGGCTCGGATATCGGGAGGATATTCCTGAGCTTCTGCCGCAAATCGATCTGCTCATCCATCCTGCCCGTCAGGAACCATTCGGTCGCGTTCTGCTCGAAGCAGCTGCTTGTGGCGTGGCTATTGTCGCGACCGATGTTGGTGGAACTTCCGAAATGCTGGTCGATCAGGACTCGGCTTTGTTGATAACTGTAGATGATCCAGAGGGGTTGGCCCAGACATGCATCTCACTGATGCTGAATTCTTCTGCCCGCAAACTATTGGGGGAACAAGCCCGGCAGCGGGTTCGCAGTCACTTTGCTCTTAACTCCTCTGCGAAATCTCATGCTCGGGTCTGGAAGGAATTATTGAATAAGATTCCATAATTCCTTTCTCGGGGCCTCACTGGAATGTGAAGTCTGATGTGAGTATTGTGAGGACTTGAATAAATATGTATAGACTCAGATGCCTTCAGTGAATTTCACGCTGGCAAGTCGCTCTCAATAAGGAATCTACCGTGGCCATTCGAACATTTTGTCTGATTGCAATCACATTTTTATTGGCATCGTGTAATGGAAGTCCGGATGGGAATAATTCCAATACTGGGACTTCAGGAAATGACAAAACCATTCGCATCGCTGTGATTCCGAAAGGAACAACGCACGAGTTCTGGAAGTCGGTGCATGCAGGTGCGAAGAAAGCCGCGGATGAAGCGGGCAATGTCGAGATTCTGTGGAAGGGGCCATTGCTGGAGAATGATCGAGCCGGTCAGATTAGTGTGGTTGAAGATTTTATCGTCAAGAATGTTGATGGTATTGTCCTGGCTCCTCTCGATTCTCAGGCTCTGATCGATAGTGTTCTGCATGCCAATGACGAAGAGATACCCGTCGTTATATTTGATAGTGCTTTGGGAGATGAGTCTGCGATTGTCAGTTATGTGGCGACCGATAATTTTCGGGGGGGAGAACTGGCTGCCGAAAAACTGGCGGAAATCCTGGATGGCAAAGGGGAAGTCGTCATGCTGCGGTATAATGCCGGCAGCGAAAGTACCGAACAGCGTGAAGAGGGATTCCTCTCGAAACTGAAAGCCGACTTTCCGGAAATTACAGTCATTTCTTCCGATCAGTATGCGGGGACAACACCGGAATCCTCACTGGAAAAAGCGACTGAAGTGATCGATAAATATCGCGATCAGATCGATGGTATCTTTGCTGTCTGCGAACCGAATGCAACCGGCACGCTTGGAGCCTTGCGGGAATTGAACCTGACCGGCAAAGTCAAATTCATCGCTTTCGATCCCAATCCCGATTTGATTGATGGCATGGAACAGGGGCACGTTCAGGGCATCGTCCTGCAGGATCCCGTGGCGATGGGATATCAGGCGGTGAAAACTTTGCTTGCTCATCTTAATGGAGAAGATGTTGAATCTCGAATTAAGACGGGAGAATATGTCGCCACTCCAGACAATATGAAAGAAGAGCAGTTTGAAAAACTCCTGCATCCTATTCAGGTGGATTGAGCCGCCCTATATCATAAGTCCCCTCTCCCTGAGGGAGAAGGCTAGGCTGAGGGGGGGAACGCGACGTGAAATATTATTTAGGGCGTCGAGGCAATTCCCTCACCCGGTCTTCAGCTACCGTCTCCCCAAGGAGAAGGAAAGAGCACGATTCATTGATCAGCAATACAAGTGAAAATTAATAGCCCTATGAAACCAAATCGCGTTGCCATAGTAACAGGAGCAGCCAGCGGAATCGGTTTGGCGACCGCTCAGCTTCTGGCCGGCGAAGGCTGGCTGGTTGTGAGTTGCGATTTGCAGCAGGCTCATGAATCAATCCATGAAATTGAAAACTGGAAAGAGCACCTGCTGGTTGATGTTCGTTCGGTCGAGCATCTTGCAAAGCTGATTGAAATCGCAGCTACTTACGGTCCCATCGAGGCTCTGATCAATAATGCCGGGGTGAATCACGTCGCTGACATTACAGAAGTTTCCGAAGAGGATTGGGATCGAGTTTTAGACACGAATCTCAAAGCCGTCTTTTTTGCATCCAGATATGTGGTTCCCTATTTCCGAAAACAGGGGAAAGGGAGCCTCGTCAACATTGCCAGTAACGCAGGTTTGTTGCCGCGAGCCCATGATCCTGTTTACTCGATCAGCAAGATGAGTCTGGTAGGATTAACGAAATCACTCGCGCTCTGCCTGTCACGAGACAATATTCGCGTCAACTGCATTTGTCCTGGACCGGTCAGTGAAACGGGGATCATTAATGCCGATCTGGCAGCCGCAGCTGATCCGGAAGCGACTGCCCAATCCTTCATCAACGCTAGCCCGCTGGCTGCTGCTCAAGGCCGCATGATTCATCCCAAAGAAGTCGCTGCCAATGTTTCATTTCTGCTCTCCGAAGCAGCCGCCATGGTCACCGGAACATCCATCGCCATCGACGGAGGAAAATCCCTCGGCGTCCCTCCCAAATAATCGGAATTTGTATCGAGCCTGCTAAACGATTCCATAAACTCGATTGACGATCCCCCCAACCCGGCTAAAATACAACTTCCCACTACAAATAGGGCAATTGGCACAGCTGGCTAGCGCGCTACCTTCACACGGTAGAGGTCACAGGTTCGAGTCCTGTATTGCCCATTTCTTAAAGCCTTAAACTACAACGGTTTAGGGCTTTTTTCATGTCTTTAGCTCTGCAACAAATAAGCTCTGCAACAAAGTTTGCAACAATCTTTGCAACAAATTATCGGTAGGTCTGCAACAAATTCAGATCTCTTTGCAACAAATTTGCAACTAAATTTTCGCCATGATCACTTCCTAATCGCTTCCCGATATTTCTAAGGATGAAACCGCTTCTTGTTCAGGTTTTAGTTGCAAGGGCAGATTACAAATTTTGTAACGATGTATCCGCTTTCTTCGCCTACTGTTGTTCGGTACACTCTCTGAATCAAAATAGATTTGTGGTGATTGGATATCAGGAATAATTTAATGTGGATGACACGAACGTCAAAAAAGCGATTGATTGTAAAAATTGAAAAGACTTTGGGATTGAAAATATCTCAAGGCGATTCAGCAGGTGATTATTTTGAATGGCGTATGCCTTGTGGTCATCGATTATTGCATTTCACGTTACAGCAGGTCGATGGTGAATGGTGGTTGCCAGAAATCATTTTTCCGCTTGAATTTGACGACAATGCATTGGACAAGATTAACTCAGAATTGAGTAATGGAGACTTGGGAGAAGCATTTCACCTAGGAAACGAGATGACAGGTTTAAAAACATATCTGCTAGGCAATAGACATGGTAATGAGTCGTGGCTTTCCTTTGATTCCCCGAAAATATTTAACATTATTCAATGCAGGCTAATTAAAGATGAAGGTCAGCAATATTATCAACTTGATAAAAATGGTTTCGTTGTGCCGAGTCCGACAATTACAAAGTTCAGGGGCAAGTAATACAATTTACATAGATAGACGACAGGATATTTCATATGACAAAAAACATAAAGCTACTTAAAACCAAAATTGAATCCACTAAAAAAACACTGGGAAAGTTATCGCCAGATTCAAAACAGACTCATATTTCATTGGCAATAGCGGAAGATTTCAATGGAATAATTGATCAATTAGTTTTAGAAGTTCCCGACATTAAAAATATTGTACCTAAGAAAATAACGTCTACTATGCCCATGTCGCATATGAAGAAGGCAGATATAAAATATATTGACCTTGAAATATATTTAGACCAGCTAATTGCCATAATCTCAGAATTTGAGTCAGGAAAATAAAACGTGGATAATAAAAAAGCTCAATTATTGAGAGGGCGACTTCAAGCAATTATTTCGACAATTGAAAACGAGAATGAACGAAATCGAAGCGGAAAAATAAGTTGGTCTTTAGCATGTGATTACAATAAGATCATAAGTCAGGTTTCTGCTGAATTTCCAGATTACAAAGATAACTTCCCAGCCATGATTAGTGGCACGCATGGGCAAAAATTGGGACAGGGAGATGCTTCCTTTTTAGACCTAAAAATCAAGGCAGAGCAAGTCGTTAAAGTTGTAGAAGTTCTAATAGAAGGGAACTGATTTATGCCTGATTGGGTAGAGTTGGCTAAATTGGCAGTCCGTCCACGATATTCCTTCTCCTTATTTTTTACATCACTTGTTGTTCTGCTGGTTCCATTACCGTCTCAATTGAAAATTGAAGAAATCAGAGATGAATATGGTAAATGGATTGGATTGGCAGCAGTATTTTTCTTCATCGTATGGGTCATTGAACTATTTATTTTGGGTGCTTCATTCATAGCATATATCTACGATCTTTACAAAGAAAAGGAACTCATGAAGTCAATGCTTGATGGACTAAATCAGGATGAGAAATTAATTCTGATGCAGCATGTCAACAAAAATGAAACCACTTTGAATTGGCCAGCAAACAAGCCCGGAATTGCTTCATTGGTACACAAAGGAGTACTAGAACAAGTTTCATCTGATTCGACTTTTGGAAAACCGTATGTCGTTGATAATAGAGTGTGGGTATTTATACGAAACAAACCAGATCGATATTTGAGGAGTAGTGAGATTCAGGCATAAGTCTTCAAACCTCTTTCTCTCAACCCACATTCAAGATTTTGCCATACGCAGATATAACGTACTCTGTTGTCCCATTCATATTCGTTTTTGAATTGCATCTATGATATCCACAATGGACGAGATGTATCCAGTTACTTTATCACGTTCAAGCTCTGCTGAATTCGCATGAGCATATGTGTTTCGTTCATCAAGGGCAGTCAATATTCGTCGGTATATTTTTTCTCCAATTTTATGCTGGATGCAATCAAGAACGGTTCGCTCACCCGGTGATTTTTTTGCTTCCCAGAAATCCTCTTTTGTCTTCACTTCACTATAAATGCTTTTATCGTTGCGTTTGCTTTTGAGTAGCTCTTCATTGAATGAACTTAATCTGGAATCATCATCGATGATCCATGATTGAATCGAGTCCATACATAACGTCCAAGCGTTAATTAGACATGCCCGGTAAGCTCCAATTCTTGCACACTTTATGGTCTCTTCGTGAAACAGTTTACCTGATTCTGACAAACTCTCTTTAAGACTTGAAAAACGAGGAGAAACGACACTGTCATCAAGTAACCCTACCTTGGAGACTTCCAATTCCCTTGACATCATACTAATTGCAGCAGATATGTGAGATTTCAAGCGAATTAGTCTTAGTTCCATATCGATCAAGCCATTTTCTTTCACATCTCTTGCCGAAGCAATGTGGTGCAAAGTGGATTCAAATCCACATTCATTACACAAATCTTCCGAGTCACGAATCAATTGACCGACTAACAATGACTCTGATCTGTTATTTAGATCTTTTGATAAACTAATTTTATTCAAGTACTGAAAGAGAAGCACTGGTTTTGACAATGTAATTTCTTTCACAGATTTAGCTCCTCACGTGGATAAATACCTCAGTTAATTAACTTTTACTGAGGTATTACATTATGTCTTTCTCAAACACAACCGAAGAAAACATCCTGAACGGTTTATTCCGTTCCGCTGCATTTTCAAAGCCATCCGAATTATGGATTGCATTGCTTACCGCAACGCCAGATGAAGCCAGCACAGGCAACTTCACAACATCGACTGGCACCGAGGTCTCTGGCGGCTCGTATGCTCGTCAGCAACTTGATCCATCTGATAGTAATTGGACTGATCCCGATGGAGTTGGTTACGTCAGAAACAATGCCAAAATCAGCTTTCCGAAAGCGACCGCTGACTGGGGAACCATCACGCATGCTGCAATATGCACTGCATCAACTAACGGCAATGTGATTGCTTATGCTGAGTTGACCAGTTCAAAAACAATCGAAACCAATGACGTTTTGGAATTCGACATCAACGCATTGCAGGTCTCATTGGACTAATGGCGAAAGGTCTTAATTTCGAGCACAAACGAATTACAAAAATTGTAATCAGGAAGCCAGTTAAAGAACGTCCTGTTGATCAACAACAAAGACAAAAGCTGTATAAGTCGGCACGTTGGAAAAAGGTTCGCTTAATCCAATTGCGATCTTATCCTTTGTGCAATCGCTGCACGAATGCTGGCAGAGCAGGACAACCTGCAAGACAGGTTCACCATATCATAAGCATTGAAGAAGATATCGAGAAAGCTTTTGATCTCGATAACCTTGAGAGTCTTTGTGATTCGTGCCATCAGTTGGTTGAAAATGAGATCAGACGAATTAGGAAATTTGAAGATGTGAAGATTGATCCTGAAACAGGATTAAGGATCGTAGATACAGAAGAAGAAAAGGAAGGCAATGAATAAATTCACTCACAGGCGAAAGACAAGAGATCGAAGCAAGTATGAATCGACACCACACATCTAGCCCACTGGGGTTGACTGGGAAGACAGGTCAACAGGAGTGGGCTAGGGGGTAGGGCGGGGTAAAATTTGCAGGGTGAGAGGACTGGGTGTCCCATCCCCAGTACGTCTTTTTTTTTCGCCTAATTTTAAACCTCTGGGGTCAATTATTGTCCCCACCAATTGAAACAGATTCACACAATAAGGAGTCAGATGCAAGTCAGGTCAGATCCATTTCAAAAAGGCGAGCCATTAACCGCTAAGGATTTGGAGGCGATACGGCGTGAAGCCAAGCGATTTGAGGGCTTGAGCGTTTCTGCTCCGCTTCAATTGAGTCGGTCAAGTGCTGGTGTATTGCTTTCCCTATCTGGTTCTCTTGGTGGAAAAGCTAAGCTTTACAAAACTTGTATTTATGATTCGAGCTACGTTGAGGAAGCTGACCATTTGCAAATCTTTACGGCGGTTTCTGCAACGATTGAATTTGATGATGCTGTTGAAGAGGCGGCGACAATCACAGATGAAGAGATCAAAGAAGACGATTCAAATGTGGTTTTTATTTACAATATTTGTAATGAGTATATTCCAGTTGGTGAATACATTCTTGGTTGGAAAGTCGGAAACGAGATTGTCACATACTGGAGACCACCAGCAGTTGAAATCCAGTTGAAGAGAGGTTATCTGACAAGTGCTCTTGGCAGTGCTTCGGGATCGTCAGCAACAATGGCGGTTTGGGAATATTCCGTTGCAGATGGCTGGCACTCAACAGGCGAAGAAATATACGTCATGACTCGTGGGAG
Organism: Rubinisphaera italica; assembly: GCF_007859715.1. Lineage (NCBI taxonomy): Bacteria > Pseudomonadati > Planctomycetota > Planctomycetia > Planctomycetales > Planctomycetaceae > Rubinisphaera > Rubinisphaera italica. The sequence continues at coordinate 6,291,951 of NZ_SJPG01000001.1, read as the reverse complement.
TTTCCCTGCTTCCAGTGGAGTCTATTGCACAGCGATTGGTGGTGTGGAATCTGAGAATGTGATTGGTGGCACCTTGTGGGAAGTGATTGTATTGGGGTGTGCATAATGTATGGCAGTGCATGTTATCGACAACTCTTAGAAGGTCATCAATCAGATTACGATTACATCACAGGCTTAGATTTCCCACCAGCAAAGCCAGCAGGCTTGAACGGCTATTCAGTTCAAATGTCTTGCTTACCGATTGATGACGTTGACACGTATTGCACACCAACTGGCAACAAGTCAGTTCCCGTTGGTTACGATGTATGGCTGACAACAACTGGCAGCTTCAACGAGACTTGGAGCGGTGGAACTTCGATGGGATGGAACCATGACAACTTGTCATATGGTCCTCATATGGGGCAGCTTTTGCACGATGGATTTGGTCGATACTTGGGGACAATTTCCCACCCAACAGAAGCAGGATCGATTGACATTAAGCTTGTCTCTCAAACTGCTTGTAGTCCTTTTTTCACTGGATATGTGGGGGTTGCAAATGGATCGATCAGAATCAGTCAGACACCTATCGGCAATGGTGGCACTTTGCAATTTGGTTCTGTATTTTTTGACGGCACTGATAAGTTTTGCAGTGGTTCATTGCACGCAGATGCAACATCTGGATTGCCCGATTGGTTCTACAAAATGCCTAGCAGCTATACCGTTAAAGGGGGCGACATTGACGAGACAGTTGCTGCTGGTCCACTTGTGCTGACTAGCAATACCAATCCTGATTGCTTTTGTCGCAACGGTGACTTTGGTCCTTTATACAATACGATTCCAGAATTCACAGCGGCAGCTTGTGATAATATCAACAATACCTACTATTGGGTGGAAGGCAGTTGCAAGACACCAGATGAAGAATTATCGACAATAATTTTAGAACCAGTCGGATACGCATCAGCGGGTCATATCATCAGAGTCGGTGTCGGTGGCTCGATTGGTTCGTTTTGTAGTCCACGATACTTTTATTATTTTTCTGATTATTCAACAGGAATAAGCTGGTGGGGTTCGACTGTATTCACACTCTCAACCGATGCATTTTGGGGTTACGACCCCACTGATATACCTGCTGGCTTGAGACCGACAACATTGACATTGGCTAAGGTCTAACAGTCAACATCAGTTGACTAAGTAAATTCAACTTCGTCTGCATACCTAATGTATGTTAGATTACATTGATTTATTTGCAGGACTTGGCGGCTTTAGTGTCGGCTTGAAAGACCTTGGAAACTGTCATTTTGCAGCCGAAAATGAACCAATCGCACGCTCTCAATATGCATTGAATTTCCCCGCTCATACTTTGCACAGTGATGTTACAAAAATTGTAGAGTTGCCCAAGCTCGATCTGCTTTGTGGTGGTTTTCCATGTCAATCTTTCTCATCGGCAGGAAGACAGAAAGGTTTTGACGATCCACGGGGACAACTGATTTTTCAGATTCTCAGATTGGTTGACAGTAACAAGCCACGCTGGTTATTGCTGGAGAATGTGAAGAACTTACTTCACATCGATGATGGCAAAACCTTTGAAACGATCCTCGATGAAATTAAAAAAAGAGGATATAAAGTAAGTTACAAAGTTTGTAACTCGATTAATTTTGGTGTGCCACAATTGAGAGAGCGGGTTTTCATCTTGGCAGGTCCAAAACAAATCGAGATTCCAGATGGTAATGGCAAACCGAGACGAACAATCAAACACATACTTCAAAAGAATGTAACAGATCATCATTTCCATCGGTGCTATCGCTTGCCAGATTCAATTGAAAAAACCACAGGCAGAATTCCCGTTGTGAATGATCAGGGCAAACTTCATCAAGATGATTACTTAATCAGGAGCAATGAACCATCACCAACACTCGCTGCTTCTTGTTTTGGTGCGACTTACGGAAGAAAAGTAATCTATCCTGAGATGCGATATCTGACATCTCGTGAGGTGGCAAGAATTCAGGGATTTCCGCAGTGGTATAAGCTGCACAGCAACAGAAAAGAGAACTATCGTTTATTTGGAAATGCAGTTGTGCCACCAATTGTTGCTGAGATCGCAGGGAGGCTAATATGAAGAAGAAACCAACAACAAATAAAAAGGCAATACCAGCAGTTCCTGAGTCGCTCAAGAATGACTCAACAGCAGTTGAAGAGTGGAAGCTGGTATGTTCGCTCTTGAACGATTTAAACCTGCTCACAGATGCCGATGAGAGGTTGTTAGAATTGTATTGCAGTTCTGTATCTTTATTTCGTGCATCAGACCAGAAGTGCCGAGATGATGGCGAATTCTTTACGACCTCAAATGGAACACCCTCAGTTGCTCCGTGGTATACCTCTCGCAATAAGCATCAGGATCAGATTGTCAAATTGTCGAGCATGTTGGGAATGTCACCTGCAGACAGAAATAAATTGAAGGTTAAAAAACAAGAGGGAGACAACAGCAATGGGTGGAGCGGGATAATAGCTCCACCCAAGTAGACTGTTACAATGACAAAGATGTTAGCCTTTCAACAGCCACAGCCATGATGCAAAGTATTTTTACAAATTTTGTAAACAGTCATATGGGTAATTCCTTATGTGGGTGGAGAAAGAAGGGGGTGAGCGAACCCACCCCCTAAGAGAAGTCAACAGCAGTAGACACTAGGCAGCTATTTTGCTTCGAAGCTTCTTACACAAAGTTTCAATCTGTTCAAGCTCTTGCATAAATGAAGGCGGGAGAACATCGCTTGAATCAACAAATTCTTGTAGCGTCTTACAAACTGTCAGCAATTTGAAAGTTTTGGTATCAAAAGTCTTTGATGTTCCAATTATCCGACCGACTCCACCTACAATCTTTCCTTCAGAACTTTCTGTTTTTAATTCAACAGGCTTATGTGGTTCCTCAATTTCTTCAACTTCAGATTCCTGAACAAGATCATTCAGAATTGCAATTGTTGGTTTTTTAGAAATCTCAAGAGCAGATTTCCACAACTCAATTTGCTCAGCAGGATCGTCTTTCCCCAATTCATGGACTCGATGAGCAACACCAATATTTCGAGGCAAAGCCAAACCAGCATCAACAAGATTCTTAGCAGCAATTGCTGCTCTCATGTATCGATAAACTTCATTCCATTTCATATCAAATCTTGCTGTTGCATACTCGACGAATTTCCCTTCATACAACTTATCATCTTGAATCTTGACCAGAGCCAAGCCAATTGCGACATATCCTGACAACTTGTTGTCAATGATTTTCTCTTGTTTACGAGCTTTTTTTTTCTGTTCAGCGGTTAAAAAATTAGACATGTTGAACCTCTTTCAGTAGAGCCATTTTTGGTTGAGTCGCTTGACGTTTGCGACTCGTTATGGCTCTAAATCAGGGTCCACTAGCAAGCCCCATAAATGCACAATATGGGCTTATAACTGGCATTGAATCACGATAATATGCACAATGACGCTGATACGTCACAAATGGGTGTGCATAATTAGGAGTGAAAATGGATCCCACAGAACGAAAAACACTCTTCAAAAATAATTTCAAGCTTGGCAAGAAGTATTTTGAATTGCTTGAATTTGAAGACGATCAGAAAACAGCTTCTCTTAAATACATTTCTGATAAACTGAGGTGGAGTGAATCTAATTACCAATGGTTGCGGAGAATCGCTTCACGGGGAATCAGCCACATCACGAAAAAGCGTGCAGAAGAATTACAAAATTTGCAGCGGTTATTCCACATTGAACATGGTTGGTTTGATGAGCGTTCAATTGAGAGCTTGGAATTAAGTATTGGAATGCAAAAGTTTTGGAATAGACCTCATTCCCCGAATTATTCTCAACCAGAACGGCGTAAGCCATTACCAGAATATACAATGAATCAGTTATTACAGATTGGTGCTGAGGTAGCATCGAAACACCCGAATGAAATCAGAAGTGCAGACCAAATTATAAATTCTGTAGTGCCAACATCGGTAGGCAATAAAGCTCGTGAATTCGTTCGTGTTATTCCACAGTTCCTGAATTTGCCAGAAGCAAAGTATCCTGCTGACGATATTGATGATCAAAAACAAGACGAGCAGTTCGAAGAAGAGTATATTGATGATCGATTAGAGAATTTGTAATTGTCTCCCATACATAACGTATGGGGAAAATCAACGAAGCAACACGAGCAATTGAATTCATCGAGCGTCTCAAGCTCGTGGATGACTACTACGGCGAACCATGCAAGTTACGTCCGTGGCAAAAAAAGATCATTCGTGGCATCTTTGCCAAGGATACGAAAAAAGCTTTCTTACTGCTTCCCCGAAAGCACGCTAAGACTTGGCTTTGTGCTGCTCTGTCAATTGTCTTTTTATTTACAAAATCTCACTGGCAAATTGTTTGTGCAGCAAGTGCTGAACATCAAATAAAAACGCTCTATCGGTATGTCAAAACAATCATTGAGCAAGATGAATACTTGCTAAAGAACGTCACCATCCTGCCAAGTAAGGGAAAGATCACATGCAAACTGACGGGCAGTGAGTTGATCTGTGTTGGTTCTGGAGGCAAATCAATCCATTCATTGAGTCCCAATCTTGTAATTCTCGATGAACTCCATGCGTGGACAACCAAAAAACATCAAGAGACATATGAGGCTTTAACCACTGGTTCAGGTGCGAGAAAAGAACGATTCGTTATCTCGATATCGACTCAAACAACAGATCAGAATTCAATCTGTGCAGATGAATTCAAGTATGCCTGCGACGTTCAAAAAGGCATAATTGAGAACAAATATTACAAAACCTTTTTGCATTATGCTGATGTTGAAGACGATTGGACAGATGAAAAGGTCTGGAAAAAAGCCTGCCCTGCATTGGGAGATTGGATCGATTTTGCGTACTACAGAGAAGAATTCGAGTTCGCCAAAAAGATTCCCTCTCGTGAGCGATCTTTTAAAACCTACTTTTTGAACATGCCATTTTCTAACAATCAGGCATGGTGCAATTTGCCTCTGTACCAGTCAACTCTGGTTGATCGTATTGAATTCCCAGATGATATCCCCGTTGTTCTGGGGGCTGATGTGGCTCCTGTCCACGATTTATCAGCAGTTGTGGCTTGTGCCAAGGTTGATGGCATCTATCGATTCAAATCATGGTTGTGGTGCAGTGATCAGAGCATCTTTGAACGATCAAAATTTGAAGGTGTGCCTTATGATATCTGGGCTGAAAGGGGATTTATCAAAGCAACATGTGGAAATTCCACCAATTTTGATGTCATTAAAGATGATATTATTGAGATTTCCAAGCAACTTAATGTTGTTCAATTGGCGGCTGATAAAGCTCATTTCTTTCAGCTTGGGAGCCAACTTGAAAGTGAGGGAATCCCTGTTGCTTGGTATACACAGTCATTTCTCAGGATGTCGCCACCAATGAGAAGGTTTGAAAAGTTGCTACTCGATCAATCATTACAAATCGAGAACAATCCAGTATTAACCTATTGCATGAGCAACGTAATTGCTGAAGAAAATAGCTATGGCGACATTCGCCCGAGCAATAAATTGCGGAATCGAAGTGAGAAGATTGATGGTGCAACAGCTTTGTTGATTGCACTTGGTACTCAGATGATTTTGGAAACTGAGGGATTTGAACAAGATACTGAGCCAGAATTTAGTGTGCCGATTTTCTTTTAATCTCCCATATATAAGGCATGGGAATATTTGATTGGTTCAGTAAGAGTAATGTAACGACACCAGCACCAGCAGAACAACGTGCTGTTGATTATGATCGCATTATCTTTGGTGGTGGTTCTGGCTCATACGATGATACTGGTGAAATCGTCAATCGTGAGACTGCAACGAGTTTGATTGCTCTGAGAGCTTGCGTGGATGTGATCGCTGAAACAATTGGCAGTCTTTCTTTGCATGTCTACAAAAATACTGATGATGCTCGTGAGCGTGCGAAACAGCATCCTTTATATCGAGTGCTGCACTCGATTCCGAATGAGGATATGTCATCAGTCCAATGGATTGAATCGGTATTCCGTCGATTATTGCTCGATGGTGCATCATATGACTACATCGAGTTCGATGGTGGTGTGCGACCAAAAGCCATTTATCCAATTCTGAATTGCAAACCAGTCAGAATAAATGGAAATCTGAAATATTGTGCAACAGTAGGAAACCAGAAAATTGACCTTGAACAAAATCAGGTATTGTCAGTTGTTGATTACTCATACGATGGAGTCAGTGGGATAAGCCGAATTCATTCGTGCTCTCGTCCATTGGGAATTGCTCTAGGTGCTGAAAAGTTTGCAGGACGATTTTTCAAGCAAGGCACGGTTACAAATTTTGCTCTGGAATATCCGCAAAATTTAACTCCAGACCAACAGCAATTGATCATCGACGCCTATAAAGATCGTCATGCAGGAACCGATAACGCTCACAATATTATGTTGCTACATGGCGGAGCCAAAGCTCATGTGCTTAATTTGAGTGCAGAGGACGCTCAATTGATTGAGCGATTGAAATTATCTTCACTTGATATTGCTCGTCTTTTCAGGGTTCCGCCCCACATGATCGGCATCAATGAAGGTTCGCCACTTGCATCTGTTGAGCAACAAAGCATTTCATTTTATCGCAACACAATCAGACCTCATATTGTCAAATTTGAGGCTGAATTGAATCGCAAGCTGTTTTTAGAAGTTGAAAAAGATGACCACTATGCAGAATTTGATATTGCATCGATGTTGCGTGGTGACAGTCAAGCTCAAGATGCGTCACATGCAACAGGCTTGACGCATGGTTGGTACTCAATCAATGAGGTGCGAAAACACCGCAACATGGCACCAGTTGAGGGTGGCGATCGTCACCTATTCCCGCTCAATATGTCACCAGTTGAGGACGTAGATTCTACACCTGTTGACTCTGAAGTAGTAGAAGACAAAGAGTCAGCAGGAGTAGATATCAATCCATTGATTGCATCAGCAATTCAACGCCTTGTCACCAAAGAAATAAAAGCGATTCAACGAAAAGCGGATTTGCCTGATGATGAGTTCAGAGCTTGGAGCGAAGATTTTTATAGCAAACATTTTGAAACAACAAAGGCAGTGTTGGAACCAGTCCTGCAATCAATCAACAGATCTGACGATCTTGAGAACGAAGCACAGCAATATTGCAAATTACAATTTTTGGAATTGATGCAATCAAATGATCGAGCCACATTGATTAGCGAGTGGCAGCAATATAAATCAGCAGATACAGCGGAGGATATTATAAATGGATAAGCAACTTGAACAACGTTTCATTGAGGCAGAAGTCAGATTATTTGAAGAAGAAAATAAGCCCAAAATCAGAGGTCAGATTCCTTTTGATTCATTGTCAGTCAACCTCGGGGGATTCAAGGAACGAATCCGAAAAGGTGCTTTCAAGCGTTCGCTCGTTGAAGGTCGAGACATTAGAGCTTTATTTAATCACTCAACAGATAAACCATTGGCAAGAACTTCAACTGGTACACTACTGTTGACTGAGACTGATAACGGTCTTGATATTGAAATCACTCCCAACAATGCAAGCTGGAGCAAAGATGTACAAGAAACAATCCGTTCTGGTGATCTCAATGGCTTCTCTTTTGGTTTTTTTGTCACAGAGGATGAGTGGGATAATGAAGGGGGTCAAGTGGTTCGGGAATTGATTGATTTGGATTTGGTTGAAGTTTCTCCAGTTTTTCAGCCTGCATATAAAGCTTCTGAAATTGCGGTTCGTATAGCTCCAGATGCAATCGAAGCTGCTAAAAGATATGCAGATCAAGACGCAGTTGAAGCGAATTTAGACGCAATTGAAGAGCGAAAACCAGAACCAAATAACTCTTATGAAATTGAATTGAAGAGGAAGCAACTCGATTTGCTGAAATTGAAATTGAGCATGTAAAAAGAAGGAAGAACTGGAAAGCCCTCTGTCTTGTGCATGACAGAGGGCTTTTTTTACTTCTGTTACAAATTTTGTAACTGCTCGTGAATAGATACAGTAGCTGCCAACAAGCAAAGCCGTTGCTCACTGATTGTTGCAGACACAATCAGAAATCTATTTATGGAGCAACTATTTATGAGTTGGATCAAAATCAAAGAATTAAGAGAATCAGCAAATAACGATATTGTCGAAGCTGGTAAAGTGCTTACCACACGAGAAGCGGCAGGCGAAGAATTAACCGCTGAAGATAATCAATTGCTTGAGCGAAATTATAAATCTGCTGAAGAAAAGATTGAAAAAATCAAAGTCCTTGAGCGACAAGCCGAAGCTGAGAAATCTATCGAGCAACGAATCGGGCGAGAAGACAAAGTATCAACTCCAGTTGATAAAGATATTGAATCACGTGCTTTTGATAAGTGGTTGCGATATGGCAAAAGTGCTTTGAATGAAGTTGAAGTGCGTGCATTGTCTAAAGGCACCAGCACTGAAGGTGCTGAGTTCGTACCTGAATCATTTGCCGATTTCTATGTCAGCAAAATGAGTGAGTTGTCCTCTATGGAAGAAGCTGGTTGTCGTATCATAACGACCGAAAATGGTCGGGATATTCCTGTACCAGTATTGGACGATTCCAGCAATACAGGCGAGTTACTAAACGAAGGCTCAACAGCTAATGAAGAAGCTGATCCTGCAACAGGCGAAGTCATTTTGAAAGCTTATGTATTCGATTCAAAAGTGGTTCCTGTTTCAATTCACTTGGTTGAAGATGCTGCATTTCCAATCCAAGAATGGCTTGGAGAAGCTCTTGCACATCGAGTCGCAGACATTGAAAACAGTTATTTCACAACTGGGACTGGCACCAATCAACCCGGAGGAGTCAAGACTAAATGTACTGACTCTGGAATCTTGGCATCCAGTGCGAGTGGTACTAAATATGCAGACCTTGTCAGTTTGAAGTATGGTGTTAAAAAACGATATCGTGGGAAAAATTCTATCTATATGATGAACTCCACGATGCTTTCAGGCATCAAAAAATTGACAGATACAACTGGAAGACCTTTGTGGCAACCGGGATTTGGAGAAAATCCACCAGAAATTGATGGTCATCGCTACGTTGTGAATGACGATCTCGCAGACGTTGATATTCTCTTCGGTGATTTTTCACATTATGTGATTCGTCGTGTCAGAGGACCAGAAATGAAGCGATTTGACGACAGTGCATACATGAAGAAATTGCAATATGGATACATAATTTTCGAGCGTGCCGATGGCAACTTGACTAATACTGAAGCAATTCACAAATACGCACATTCCACTTACTCGGGTCAACCAGCTTAATCAACTTGAGTTGATACAAATAACAGTCTGTACTCTACATATAGAGTGCAGGCTTTTTTATTGATTGGAGAAAAATAATGTTGGTTTCACTGATTATAGAACATGATCGAATTCGATATTTCCCCGCTCATATTGGTTATGAGCTAATCGACGCACGACAAGCTTATCTTGTTGCGGATAACCTCGATGAAATCCCCAAAGAGTGGGATCAAGACGAGATTGAAATGCAGATTAATCAAGGTATGCTCGTGACAATAGCTCATTGGAATGAACTCGATGAAGACGAAAGGCAATATCAAGAGGAATGTTTGATTGAAGTTGCCGATCAGATGGGCAAAATGGTTGTTGAAAAAAAGCCAACAAAGAGAAAGACAACCAGAAAAAAGACCACAAAGAAACGAACATCAAAGACTAAATAAATGTGTAATCGATACGTCGCAAATATCGCTTTTACAATCTTGTTTATTCCTGACGAGCCATTCCTTTCTTCCTTGGCTCGTCAGGTTTTTTTTATTGATCTCGCCACTAAATACAGATATGGAAAATCATAAAATCACAATTTATTTAAATGAGTCAACTGTTGTTGATGGCGTTGAATTGCCAGCAGGAACATCTCAATCTGATGCAATACAATTATTGCAATCAGGTGTTGCAACACCTGTCACAGATAATCCGAAATGGGAGGTTCGACAATGTATATCTTAGTAGCTCCTGAGACAACCGCAGTTGACCTCACAACAGTCAAAAGACATTGCCGCATTGATCACACTGATGATGATGTGTATCTGACATCTTTGATCAATGTTGCAACTGAGACAATTGAAGAAGAAGTTCAGAAAACACTTGTCACAACATCATACAGACTGCAGATTGATGCATTTCCTTGTGGTGTTTTTCAAGTTCCATTTCCGCCACTCATCACAATTGATGAAATTTCTTATCAGTTGAGTGGTGAGCGTGAGGTTCTTTCATCGAGCAAATATCAGGTTGATGAGAGCAATGTACCCGGACGCTTAAAGATTTTGCAGCAACCATCACATGATTCTGTTATGGGTGGTATCTGGATTGATTTTACTGCTGGTCATGAGCCAGCAAACGTGCCAGCTAAATTAAAGCATTGTCTGCTGATGCTGGTTTCTCATCTTTACGAAATGAGAGAACCAGTGACAACATTGAATATCAAAGATGTCCCGTGGTCAATTCAGTTATTGCTAAATCAAGAAAAATGGAACTTATTTTAATGTGTGGTTGCACGAGAGGGCGAAACATGGCGAGTGGCAAATATCGAAATCGGATCACAATTGAGCGAGTGACACGAGAACAAAATGAATATGGGGAATCAGTGGAATCATGGTCTACGTTGATGACTCTACAAGCTGCTGTGATTCCAGTCTCAGCCAAAGAGACAATCGAAAACCAGCAACAAAAAGAGCAGATCACACATACAATCTATGTGAGATACAGTTCTGATATTGCAGATCTCAATACAGATGATCGTGTATTGTTCGGGACAAAGATTCTGAATCTTTCATCTGTCATCAATGTTGGTGGTCGCAATCGAGAATATCAATGCACAGCAATTGAGGTGGTTAATTAATGGATTTACAAATTACTGGGATTAAAGAACTCGATAAACAGCTTAATCAACTTGAGAAAAAAGACCTCAAAAAGATGTGTAAAAAAGGTTTGCGTGAAGGGCAAAAGGTCATTCAAAAAGAGGTCAAAGAAAATATGCCTGTTGATAGTGGCGATGCGAAGAAAAATATTGTTGTCCGTGCGATGCCAGCAAAAGTAGTGAAAAAGCTTGGTGGCACGGTTGGTTTATTTGCTGGTAACACAAGAGCAGGATTTGAAAAGAAAACAGGCAAAGAATTCTATTTGCAATACATCGAAAATGGTAATGGCGACAATGAACCACAGAGACCATTTCAGCGGGCACTCGATGCCAAAGGTGAAGAAGCCAAGAGTAAGGCAATCAGCATCATTGCTCAAGAGTTGAATAACTATCGAGGTAAGAAGTGAGAGTATGCCAGATTACACATTTCCATCAGCATTAAAATCTTACATCGAAGGTAATGCCAATTCAGCACACTTTCCATTTACTACTAATGGAAATGATGTATCAGGCAATGATGTACATCTTACATTAGAAGGCAGTACAGCAATTGATAATGGTACGAATGTTGCAAATTTTGGTGGTCGACCACACTTATACTGTCCAACTGGTAGTAGTAATCGAGCAATAAATACAACTGATGACTTTATACCAGACGATGCTGATTTTTCGGTAAGCTGTTGGTTATATGTCTCTGGTGCTGGCTCCAATGATCGAGTATTTACATTTGGCACAGCAGCAAACGGATGGTATTTCTACAAGAGAAACACTGGACAATACAGGGTGCAAGGCTATTACTATGCAGATTTTGATGAATTTTCGGTAGGATTCAATATCGGCACTGCCTTTACTGGTGCTTGGAATCATCTTGTTGTCACTTATGATCACAGCAGCAAAACATTTGTAGCATATGTTAATGGCACATCAGCGGGATCAATGGTGATGTCAACTGGTGTGCGAGGGATCGGTACAAACAAGTTACAAATTTATGGCGATGCTTTTGGTGCAGTCCAAGAATTTTCTTTGTTTGGTGGCAAAGCTTTAACTTCTGGTGAGGTGTCAGAGTTATATAATTCTGGTGACGGTGTGCAATGGTCAGCATCTAGTGCCACAACTTACAACGAGACAGCAAGTGGTGGAATTGTTGCTGGTGGCGTGTCAACAGTAGTAGAGACAGAGCCACCAGTTGTAAATCCTGCCTGCCAATCTGCTGATTTGGAACTTGCTTTGATTCCATCATTCAACTCTGGTGGCACTTTTGACTTCGCTAAGAATCACACCATCACCAACAGTGGTGCTAGTGGTGAGATCAAGGAAGGCAAATATGCATTAGTATTTGATGGCACTGATACTTTGACTGTTCCAGTCAATGCAAATTTCGCTCAGACCAATGCACCATTCTCAATATCGATGTTTATTCAGTCTGATAATACAGACAATCCAAGAATTATTGATCGATCATTAAGCGAATGGATTTTGACCTATGAAGGAGCAACTGATCAAGTCCAATTCATCATCAAGAATTCCAGCAATCAAGACAATGTTATCTCATGCAGTGTTGATCTTTCCACCAGCAAACATATTTGTGTCACTTGGGACGGTACCACCACCGATTCATCAACTGGAACATCTGGTGTCACGATGTATGTTGACGGATCACCAGTCAGCATGGAATTGACACGATATTTCAACGATGGACCACAATATGATTCAGAATCTGCTATCACAATCGGAACCAATTTAACTGGTTGGCTCGACGACCTCAGGTTTTTTACTAAAGAATTGAACACAACTGAAGTTGAGCAACTATCAAGCAAACGTGGTTATTGTTTTGAGCCTGACGTATTCAATGAAGTTGGATCAGGTGGTGCTGTAGCTGGTGGTGCTGCGAGTGCTGGCAAATTATTTGAATATGATACTTCTGGCGGGATTGTTGCTGCTGGGATTTCAACATTTACAAAATTTGTAAATCCTGAAATTGCTGGTGGTCTCGTTGTTTCTGGATCAACTTCCCCAATTACAATAATTGTAATCGAATCAACTGGCGGTTTGTTTGCTAGTGGCTCAGTATCAGAATTATTTTCCCCGACAATATCTGGTGGCATTGTTACAGGTGGGGAATCTCTGATCTCAATCAGCAAGATTCATACTGTTACGGTAACTGGCGGTTGTGAATCTGGTGGAGTTGCGGTTGCAGCAACCAATTATCTTTGCTACTCAATAATTGAATCGAGTTCATCAACTGATGCAGACGGCACAAGAGCAAGACAAGTTGCAACTGCAATAACAACAACGTCAGCAACAACAGGTGTTGCAACTCGTATTCAATCAGGTTCTTCAACAATTGAAGCCATTGCTTCAATGTCATTGACTGGCAAAAAAACCACCAAAGCAAGTGGTTCAACAGCTTGCTCAAGTGAACTCGTTGCAGACAATCATCGTGCTAGACAAGCAAATCTGATTGTTACAAATTTTGTAACAATGTCGGCAACTGCTCAAGAGGTTCATGGTTCAAGTGTGGGATTTGTGGGTGCTGGTTCTGTATCTGGAGATGCAAGCAAGGTTCATTCGGCGATTGCCAGCATTGAGGCAGTTTCCAGCACTTCAGGAACTGCCTTAAAAACAACATTGACAATCAAAGAAGCGGCTTCAATTTGTTCCGCATCGTCATCGATGACGATAACAGCAACTCATTTCCGAAAAGCACATTGTTTAATTGTCTCTGAACAAGGTGTTGAATGTGTTGGGACTCGTACAACATCTGGGAATGCAATATTTGTAACAGATTCAACTTTTGATGTTGCTGGTGGGAAAATTAATCCAGCATCATCATTGATCGCTGGAGAATCTTTAATTGTTGCAATTGCTGGTAAGGTTCAATCCGCATTATTTGCGATTGCTCCAGAATTACAGGTTGTTGGAACACCAACAAAGACAACTCCAGCAAATTCAGCTATTGATTGTTCAGCAATCTTTGCAGCAAGTCCAACACGATGCCAATTTACAAATATTGTAATCACCCCAGTGTCTTCCATGCTTGCCACTGGCAACTCGATTTACTCAACTGGCTTATCAGTCTTGGGTGAATCTTCATTGTCCTTAGTGCCACAACTGGTTCGACAGGCAGAGATTGATATTGATTGCAACTCACAATTCAGAATTAAACCGTATCTGATCCCAAAACGATTGATGTTGGAGTTCTCAAGATGGGTTCAACTGCAAGATTTGTCTTTCAATTTGTATCCCCTATATCGTCCACGAACTGTTGCCTTACCATGTGGCACATTTACACGAATTTCCTCTGTCCCACTCAGGGATTTGTCTGCAAATTCTGGAGTTGTCAAAACTCGATTGCAAATCGATTTGTTTGCCAGCACTTACACTTCTTTAATTGCGATCAATGACGAGTTGCGATCATTGCTCAAGAGCTATTCAGGCAATTTCAAATCAATTGAGGTCTACTCAATCGAATTTGAAAACATCGAAGATATTGAGACAACTCCAGTAGACTCCTCTGATTCGCCAGAATTTCAGAGATCAATTGATCTTGTCATCACTCACACTGAGACGATCCCAAGCAATTCGGATTCACTTGTTGGATCATCAACAAGTCAACCAGAAGCTGGAGTTGTCGGTTTATTGTCTGGAATTGCTCCAGTCCATCGCCGCAGACCACAAGACGAGACAGAGACAAGCATTGTGTTTCGACGATCTTCAACATCTGAATTTGAATTGCTAAATGATGATGTTCTGTATTCTGTTCCAAATTTTGTAATCGAAGTGGTTGGCGATAATTACTCTGCCATTGATCCAATTGCCGCTCAAGTTCGTGGACGTCTTGAAAATTACACAGGCAACTCATCAGGTTCTGAAATTTGGTCAATCAGATTAACCAATGAATTTGATCGATGGACAAGACCAATTGACGCAACCGACAAAGGTGAAAAGATAATCAGGCAACAATATTCCGTGCTTTGCCTTACGCCATAAAATTTGATCGTAGCACCACTAAATAACTGCAAAGAACACTTGCAGAAATTTAGAAATTTAGGGGGCAGCGTGGCAATAAAGGCAAAAGGAACAACATTATCAGTCGAGTTTGCGACTGATACATATACAGTGATCGGCGAAGTTAAAAGTATCACAGGTCCATCTTTTGGTGAGGTCAGCACTCCCGAATCAACACACCTCACCAGTGCGGCACGTGAATATATTGCTGGGATGACAGGCGGTGGTACATTATCGTTCGACTTGCATTTCGATCCTGACAATGCAAGTCACAGTGCATTGAGTGATCTTGTGATTAACCCTGCAGTTGTTGGTTTCAAAGTCACATTTGCTGATGCGACTCCAGCAATTTATTCATTCGATGGCATTTTGAAGAACTTCGATATCTCAGTATCTTCATTCGATGACTTATTGAGTGCATCTTGCTCAGTTCAGATTTCTGGCTTGATCACAAAGGCATAACCATTGGCGTGGTTATTTTCTTCTCTCGGAGTAGCGGTGTAGCTACTCCTCTTTCATTACAACAATAAGGAGGCACATGGATAAAGATAAAATATTTAAATCAACTCAAGTAGACACCCGAGAAGTTGCAGACCTTTGGGGCGGAGAATCGCTCTGGGTACGTCCTGTTACTGCAAGACAATATAGTGATTTGGAATCGCTCAATATTGAGTTGGCATTGTCACTTCAAAAAGGCAAATTCGATAACAAATTGAAACAACAATTCAAAAACCATTTGTTGATTTGGTCAACTTGCGATTCTCGTGGCAAACTGATTTTTGATGAAGATGATTTGGAAAATATTGAAGGTCTCAATTCTCAATATGTTGAGCGATTGCTTGAGGCAGCAATGAGGGTGAATCCATTTACCAAAGCTGAGCGGGCGAACTTGGAAAAAAACTCAGAAGCTGCCCCAGACGGCAGCGAATCTTATCAATTGCTGTGAGTAGTGGACTTCCGCCATCAGTAATCGAAAACACTTGGAATTCAGTTGAATTAGAAGAAGCTTGCTTGATGGCTGGTTACAGCGATAGCTGGATTCAGACAGGAATGCTTTGTTCATTGATTGCGAACTTGGCACATAAGGACAATAAGAAAGTGCCTGCCGATTTCATGCCAATTACAAAAATTGTAAATGATCAAAACCAAGATCAACAAAAAGCTGTGATGGATCGGGCATTTAAATTGCTCGCAAAATAAAACCTACAATCTCCCATATATAAGGTATGGGAGCCGTAGGGAACATCTTGATCAATGCTATCGCCAATACGGGCAAGGCTGAGAAAAACATAAAGAATCTGAGAGGTACTGTCGGTACCTTGGGGAGCGGCATCGGCAGTTTAAAAACTGCCTTTGTCGGCTTAGTTGGTGTTATGGGGCTTGGGCTTGGTTTTTCTGCTCTCAAGTCTGGCGTTAAATCTGCAATGACTGATTTGGATCGTCTTGCAAAAACCGCAGATACCTTAAATCTTAAAGTTGGTGAATTGTCTGCGTTACAGCTTGGAGCAGGTTTAAGCGGCTCAGACGCTTCAACCTTGGAAAAAGGTTTGCAACGTCTGGTTCGTCGTATTGGCGAAGCAAAGCAAGGGCTTGGTGCAGGCAAAAAAGCTCTTGAGCAATTCGGATTGTCTGCTGACGATCTTGGAAAAATGAGCACAATTGATGTTCTTAAAACGATCTCCCAAAAGATTAAAGAATTACCAGATGCGACTGAGCGTGCCGCTGCTGCTTATGCCTTATTCGGGAGACAAGGACAGGAATTGCAATTGTTTCTGGGGCAAGGTGCTGAGGGCATCGATCAATTGTTGCAAAAAAGTGATGAACTTGGGGGCAATTTTGATCGAATCGAACTTGCTCAAGTTGAGTCTGCAAATGATCGCATTGCAGAGATGGGTTTCTTGTTCGATAACTTGAAGAAGAAAATGGCAATACAACTGATTCCAGTGATTGAGATGGCTGCAACTGCCATGACAAATTTCACTCAATCGATGTCAAGCAATGGTGCTGAAGTTCCCAATGCAATGAATCCTGCAATTGGTTCATTAGCTTACTTAGCTGACATGCTCGAACTGGTTTCAATGGGATGGGAGTTGATGCAGTACGCTGCAAATCGTGCCATTTCTCTTATTTTGGTTCCAGTGAAATATTTGGGGCTTGGCTTACAGAAAGTGATGAACCTGATACATGGTGAAGGTTCCACATCAGGTGGAGACGATCTTGCTGTATTCACTGACGGAATGTGGGATCAGGCATCTGAAGATTGGAATGCACTAGGTGACTCATTCATTGGTCAATCAGGCTCATCAAAAATCACTCAAGCCTTTGAAGACATGGCAGCAAAAAGCAGAGAATCAGCAGAAGCAACAGTCAACTCAATGCAAGATGTCTCAACTGGTGTTGAGGGTGCCGTCAACGAAGCTAACAACTCAGTATATGAGTTGATCGATTCACTTGAGCAACAGATTGCAACTTTTGGAATGTCCTCAGATCAAGCTAAGCTCTATCAACTTGCTCAAGATGGTGCAACTCAAGCAGTATTGGCAGAAGCCGAAGCACTTCAACAGCAGTTGACTGTGCTTAACGAGCAAACCGAAGCGATGAAAGAGGCAGAAGCAGAGCACGAAAAAATGCAATCGAAAGCAGAGCAGATTATCGAGTCAACAAAAACCGACATTGAGAAAGTTCAAGATCAGATTGGCGAATTAGATAGCTTGCTTGCAAGTGGCTTGATTGATCAATCGACATATGAAAAAGCGGCTCAAAATGCCCTCGATACACTAGATGAGAAATCAAGTTCCTCTAATGCAGGAACTTTTTCTTCTCTCGATAGTGTCTCAAAAAGCATTCAACAAGCTGCTTTAAATACAAAAGATAAAGCGGCTCAACAGCTTGATCAACTTAAAATGATCGCCACCAATGGTGTTAAACAACTCGACGAAATGAAGAAATCAAAGCAATTGTTACTTGCTTAGTCTGGAGGAAAATGGGGATAGCGTTACTTAAAGAAAACGTGGAATGGAATCGGGAGAGTCCATCGTATAGTCAAGATTATATTGTGACTGCTGATGGTTCAACTCCTGCTGCTGATGTTGCATGGTCTGCACTACGTTCTTTTGTTGGCGGCTGGTACTTGGGATCATTTTCCTTACCAGCAAGAAATGCTGCAACTGGTCTTTGGGCTATGTCTGGTTCCTTTTCTCACGAATTTGAAAATACTCGTGGCGGAATTATCCTCACCATCAACTATGGTGTCCCTGATGTTGAAACCCAAGAACAAGAAGAAAAAGAGAATGGTTCTTCGTCTTTGCAATTGGGCGATCTTTCTGTGTCAACTGGAGTTGATGCAATCAGTCTTGAAGAGGGATCATATGAATTCACAGAGGGCACTCGATCTGGTGAGAAGCTTGAAGGCATCACGCCATCAAAGAAAGTTGTGCAATCATCTGTTTCTATATCGAAGCATATGACAACTTTACCAGATTTGACTGATTATGTGGGTAAGGTCAATTCGGAGGAATTGACGATTCCTAGCTATCCAGCAATTGAAGCAGGTCGGGTTCTAATGGCTTCACCTTCAATATCGAAAACCTTCACAACTGATGCTTCAGATCGTTACAAAATCACTTTTAATTTTGATGTGTTGCACGATCACACTCACAACCAATTTTGGGATGGTGAAGCATGGAGTGCTGTTGATCCACCACCATTTGAAGAGATCGATTTGAGTGAGGCTTTTGTCGAGGGGGATTAAGTATATGTTAAGATTTACAGAATCCTTGAATGACCACTTGTGTGACAGTACACATGTGATATTGTTGCACATGTGATGTGGTTGCACATGTGTGCATTAATGATTTTTATTTTTGAAGGAGACGATCGAAATGAAAGTTTTTGGAATTGTGATTGTATTAATGTCGGCTTGCATCTTAATGCCTAGCACAGAAACAAACGCATTCTCGCCAAGAGAAGACCAAGAAAAAAAAATATACGAAAAATACGACGTTGTGTTTTTCAGTAAGGAGTTCAATGAAGGAGATATTCTTGCTCCAATAAAAATTGCCCTCGGAGATGAAGAAGAGTTGAGAAGAAAACTGCATCAACTGGGAGTCGACTTGGCGAAAATCGCAAAACTTTATGACGAATTTAATGCAAAAGCAAACATCGACACCTTTTATTTCGGTACTATTGGATGGAATGAGAGAAACGCTAGTGGTGTAGCAGCTGATCTACTTCCGAGATCATACGGATATAAGCACTATGTTGCTGTCAATTATTCAAAGAAATCCGCAGGGTATTACTTAATCTCAGGCCATCACGCTGAAAAGATTGAAAACATATACTACCGAGGGCCACTCTCGTTCATCAAGGCTGGTTATCAAATAATAAAAGAGGATGATGTCAATCGTAGGGAATCAAAGGGGGCTACTAAATATCATATGGATCGAGACACAAGTAAAAAAGATGTCGTTGGTGAAATTATAAAGTATGCAAATTATGTATCATCTAGGTCTCAAGGCAGAAATATTTCGAAAGATAAGCTGATTGGTATTCACGACTGCGTTAAGAATTGCATGAAAGCCTTGGAAAGAGATCGAGACGAAGTGAGACCGGGGCAGCACGAAGGATGGGCAAGAGAGCAAAGCAGTGAAGCCATAAAAAAAGAAATTAAGAAAAATTGCAAGAAAATTATAGCTATGATTTAGCAGGGTATCGCTGTTCTGATCGTTTTTGAAGGATGCTTTTCAATTTACTATTGTTGGTCCACACAAAGAATATTTATTTTGCTGACTGACAAATAATAGGCCACCAGTTAATTCTGGTGGCTTTTATTGTATTCAAAGATTTGATTATTACAATTAAAGTAAATATCAAAAACCTTCAATGCTGATTGGAAGTGGAAACATCCACTCCCCACTTCTTGTTCGCTGAATTTTTGGTCCTAAAGTCTAAAGTTCAGCGAATCTTACAATTAAATCTGCCCACGTCATCTGCTTGATGTCGTTTTCGTGGGCAAGCTCATGGCATTGCTCACACAGCAATTTCAACGTATCAAGCTCCTCAGAGCCTAGAATATCAGGGTATTCTGTGTGATGCACATGGCAACGTCTGCCCCATCGCTGGCACTGCTCACACTTGCCTTTTGCCCGCTTCCAGACGGCTTTTCGCTTTTGGTCCCAAATTTCGGAATTCAAATAATCGTCGTAAGTTAAGTATCTCATGCAAATATCTATGCAGGATAATTTAAGAAATTGCAGTAATTTCTTAAAATAGTATAATAGATACTATAATATTACATTCACAAAAGGAGTATTAAAGAATGAAACTATTATCAGAGATTGCAACTCAGCTTGAGCCACCATATACAACACTGGCGGCATGGCAATCAAGAGGTTCTCTTGATTGTGGGACAAGGGTAGGGAAGCGACTGTACTACACGGAGTCAGATATCGAGCGAATTAGGAATTCTGCTGTGTATCAGATATGGATTGATCGCAAGAATCGAAAGCTTTCGGTTTGAAAACAAAAAGCCATTGCCTGAAAGTATGGCAACAATAATGAAAGAATAAATATGAACACAAAAACAAAGGTTGAGATAAGATCATTCCAAGATCTTATGGAGTCAGCAAAAGAGCAAGAAATAAGATATGAAAAGCATAATCTAAATCAGCTTGAAGACATCATCACAAATGAACTCACTGAGTTATTGGGGATACCATATCGTGAGGCAAAAGGTGTTGCTGAGTCTGGTATTTTCCAATGGTATAAGAAAAACTTTCATAATGAAAGTTGAATAACCATAAAAAACCCTGCTGATTGTGTCAGCAGGGTTAAGTGAGTTGTGGTGTGGAGCCACAAGACAGTGTATGCATGGTGCAGCACTGTAAGGTATAGGTATATAATATCGTGATTGCAGAAAATTTACAAACTGAAAATATTGAACAGATCGATTGGAATAATGATCCCGATCTGAAAGACCCTGACTCATATGACTCTTCATCAATTGATGTCTTTGAGCAGGATGAGGCATTACAACAGACGATTGCAGTATTGCTGATTAAAAATGGCGGACCACTCCTTGCTGGATTTTGCAAAGCTGGCATCTCGCCAAAATCCTTTGTCAATAATACTCATGCTCTATTGGCAGAAGTAGCGGTAAGCTACTTTGAAGAATTTGGCGATGTGCCACCTCGTGAGGTGGTGGTAAATGAGATCAAGGAAAAATTGAAAGACGACAAAAACGCTCTGTATTACTTAGCAGACGTTAAAACACTTTATGATTATTTTGAGCCGAATGTATCGAGTCTCGAATATTGCCAGAAGAAACTGGCAGAATTTCAGAGATTGTCTCTGATTAAAAAAGGAATCTCTGAGTACATTAAAAAACCACACAGCATTGAATCGGCAGAGACATTACTTCAATCTGTCTCAGAGGCGGTCTCCGTCTCATGTGTAGACGTAGAGGCTGATTCCTACGCTCTAGGCGACAGAATCGATAACGTACGTCCTGAGTGGCTTGTGAGTAAGCTTATAAGACGCAATCAGATTAGTTGTATGTTTGGTTCGCCCGGGTGCCGCAAAACATGGCTTGCCATTGATCTTGCCTTATCAGTCGCAACAGGCACTGATTTTCTTGGCTCGATTCCCTGTAAAAAAGGGAAGGTCTGGTATATCGCTGCTGAAGGTGCCGACGATTTTGAATTGAGGGCTGAAGCCATCATAAGAGGTCGAGGTATTGAAAGACCATCAGGAGCCGATTTTCAATATCGGTTTATCCCATATGACTTTTCATCAGAGGCAGCCGTCAATCAATGTATTAAACACATTGAAAACAGCATTTCAAATGCTGATCTGATCGTGATCGATACATTGAGTAAAAATTTTAGTGGCGATGGCGACAATAATAAGGAAATCGGCAAATTCATTAACAGCATTGAAAAATTGAGATTGAAAACTGGTGCTCACATAATGACTGTGCATCACACAGGATGGTCACAGACCGAGAGAGAACGTGGAGCGAGTAATCTACGAGGCGGTATCGATACGTCAATATTGGTTGATTCTGATCAACAGAAAAGCACACTGGTTTGCAAAAAACAGAAAAGTGGCATCGAGTTTGACGATATTTGTGTCAAATTTGGTTTACAAATTTTGGAAGATTATCTCCAAGATGGTGAGGCAGTCACTGGACTGGTGGGTTATTTCGACAACTCGACTGATGATGATCAATTCACGCATTGTGTTTTGGCAGCATTTGGAGATGAGGTTGAGTTGAATCAGTCTGAGTTGGTGGATCGGGTCAAGGCTGATTGGTTGTCTCGGACTGGGGCTAATCTTGGCGTGAACAAGACTAGAAAAATGCTCGATGATCTGTCTGCAACAGGTTCAACAATTGTCAAGAAAAAAGGACTGAACAATGCCTCAATTTATAGTCTGATTGGAGGCAATCCTGTTTTACAGTCGTCGATTTGAAGTGACTAGAAAACCCTATAAATATAGGGTTTTCTGTTTTACACCCCCTAGAAATAGTAAAACTGTAAAACAGGCAATATTACTGGGATTCTGGGGCAGGCTAACGGGAATCAAATCCCCCGAAGGGGGGATTATGATCCCTTCCGTTTGCCATAGCATCCCAGACGCTTTGCCATAAGATTGTGTAATTCTGTTGTAAGATTAAATTGAACTTTCAGTTCAAAAATTTGTAACAATTGCTGAGTGATATATCCTTCAGTTCAATTCAATAAGAATCGCAGGACTGTTACTGAAGTCACTCAGATTCACTATTTCAATTGCTGGAGTGATATCCATTCAGATCAATTAAACAAGATTCGCAGGACTGTTACTGGTCACTCAGGACTGGTTCAATTTATTGCTAAGTAGATAACATCTTCAGAATTGAATATGAAAAACCAAAACCACAGCACTCTATTAAGATCACAACTGTAATCGTGCATGATGGCAGTTGCAGAGCAGATTGAGCAAGAAAGCCGCTTGATCTGCTTTTTTATTTGAATCTGCATAAATAAAGTATGCACGATTACATTGATTACGATGACATCCTCAATTCGCCCAAATGGCAGCAAGTCAGGAAATTCATCTGGCATCGAGACAGAGGCACCTGTCAGATATGCGGCAATACAGGGATCGACACTCACCACAAAAATTACAAAGATTTTTGGAATCCAGACTCGATGAGACTCTTATGCAGAAAATGCCACAACATTTGGCAAGGAGAATATCCGCATCACATCCCAAATAACCACAATGATTTCCAAAAGCTCGTCAGGATCGCAGAAATCGCTCATGCGTTGAGGGGGCTAAAGTGTAAGCGTGGTAAGTGGGTTAAAAAATAAAGCTCGTCAGGGCGAATCTGACGAGCTTGGGATTTGTTACAAAATTTGTAATCCTTATCTTGGAATGTTTTTCAACCACCATAATTTTTGCCAATCAGTGTATTCGGCATACCACATGGAACGCTTTGTGATTTGAGCAGCGGGTGCGAAAACACTATCACGAAGACTCACTGATCCATACTCATTGAAGAATCCCCAAATAAATCCAGCAGTCATAAAATAGAATACCACCACAGCCATCAGGACGAAGAAAATCTGCACCGACCATGAAGATATCCATGATTTCGCTTCGTCACTCATATAGTCCCAAGCTTAAAAAATGTCCTGATGTGTTCAGTCACCTCTGCTGGCAGTTCTGTTGTGCCATCGTAGTGCTTATCGGTGGTTCCTTTGGGGACATTCGCCAGATAAACCTCACGCCAGATTTTGAATTGAGTGTGTGAGCCTATCGCACTTGCTCCACTCTTGCGAAAATATTTCACAGTCTTTTCGATGCCTGTGGTTTCTTGAATCTTGTCAAACTCATCAGCAACTTTATCTCGTCGAGATTTGCCGCAAAGTGGTTTTCCATCATCTGCCAAGAAAACATTTTCCCCAGTTTTGTTTCCTAATTTTTGTAATCCAGATAAACAGCAATCCCATAATTTATATCTGACTGTTGGGATATTTGCAGAGGCATTTTTTTTGTGCTTTCCTCTTCTTCTGGTAAGAGTTCCATTTTTGTAATCGACCTGAGATGGTTTCAACTCAGAAAGATCGGCAGCAGTCATACCACAATTGAGCATCAATTGGTAATGCAATTTTTGTATTGGTGTTGCTGCTGCCATTATCAATTCAATTTCTTCTACACTGAAAAACTCGATCTGCTTGTACTCTTTATCAATTTTGTAAATCGAAGAAGTCACAAATGGTGGTGTGCTGGCTCGTGTCGTCTCGTGCAACCATTTAAAAAATGATCGTGTCAGAATCAACGTGTCACCTGCTGTTGCTGGAGACCAATTTTTATTTGTCTTGATTGCTGCAAAAAGTTTTTCCCATTCTTGCAATGATATTTTGCCAAGTTCGATGTTCTGAAGATATGGACGAATGAAGGCAAATTTCGAGTTAAGGGTTGACCATTTGGCATCACCAACAATTAATTTTTTGAAGGCTTCAAACTCAGTCAGTGCTTGTCCATAAGTTGCGATACCACCAGTACGCCGCAACTCGCCTTGATCAGCTTGATGATTAAAGATTGCTTGAGAGGCATCACTGTGACCATACGGACGTAAATCAACTGTGTTTAATTCATCGCCTGCAATCGCACGTTGTTCCAGATGTTCAGCCAATTCTGAATAAGTTGAAATGCCAGTATCACGCATTCGTTGTAACGAATTACGAATATCAGACGGCAATTTATCAGGCGAAGATTGCTGTTTTTTCCAGAGAGTAAACTCGGTTAAAGCTTTCGCAAAATCTGCATCTGATTGGCTTAGTGGTGAGGTCGAGTACCAGCGATTTCCCTTCACCATTTTTGTGTATCGTTTTTGAGATTTGATGTAAGTTAATTTGACTGTCCCGACCATTTTTGACATTCCTGATTTACCGAAAATTTGTTGCATTTGTTGCAGAACCAATAGCGATTCAAATTAACAGGTCTGCAACAAATTTTGCAACAAAAACTGCAACAAATTGTTGCAAAATGTCAAAAATATCCTATATTTATAGGGAGACGCTACCTTCACACGGTAGAGGTCACAGGTTCGAGTCCTGTATTGCCCAATCTTGTACACTATTAACCACTGAAAACTTTACGTTTTAGGTGGTTTTTTTACGGTGTACACAAGCTCTGGACAATACGGCAGCACATGCTGCCTGCGCTGCCTGCAGACTTTGTCGATTGGGGGCTGAAAACACAATCTGCCTCACCGTTCTCGCTCCCTGTCAATTGATCAGCAATTGATCTTCAATCTCCAAACGGAGAGCCCAGTTCTGACGTCTTGTTGTCTGAGAACGCGACGAAGTCATTCTGTTTTCGTCCTCTTAGACTCAGTGTTTAACGATGGGCTGCCTTTTGGGATGGATAGCCCCCATTAAAATCAGTAACCGCAGGATAAATTCACATTATCACTCCAAGCCCCAACCCACATAATCGGTCGCGCTGCCCTGCGATGCCTGACTTATTAATTTTTCTCTTTCGGGCCATAGTCTGTCTTTTTAATCGTGACGAGAATCACCACAGTCTCCGCAAGGGGGGCGGGGGAAGTCGCTTTATCTATTGGATCTAGTGGTTGACTTCTCCCTGGACTGGTGAAAAGTACGGTTTCGCCAGGAGTAATTTTAAACGCTGCCATTACTCTCCGGGAAACAATTCCTGGATAGTCATAACCATTAAGCTTGCCCATCTTGTCAAAGTTGACTTCTGAATGATCGTGCGACAATCTTAAAACGATTTGGTTTTCAATGATTTTCTCAGGGGTCAATAAAATCTGATGCCCAATGCTTCGCCGTTCGATAGATGCCTTGTTATCTTTTTGAAGAACTCTTAATGCAATTTCACCTCCACTTTGGAATGACACTGCCAGGCCCAAATCAGTCAGCGTAGTTGATTCGATCATCCATTGGGGAATCACTTCTTCCAATTGTTTAGTTTTTTCAGGATCTAGGACTTCATAATGATCCCCAAGGAATTCCAGGGAAGTAAGTTTATGTGATGGGATACTAGTACCTCAATTCATTTGATATTGTGGGTACAAGCGTTTGAGTTTGATACGAGCCTCGCTGGTTGTAAAGTGCCAGTCGACACCCGATTGGCTTTCGTTGCGATGGTTCATCCAAGCTGTCACTTCGCGGCTCAATGTTTCAATATCTCGGATGCGTCGCGTTAAACATTGTTTGGTCAACACGCTCAATTCGATCTCGGCGACATTCAGCCAACTCCCATGTTTGGGCGTGTATCGGATGTCGATCCTGTCGGCCAGGCGCTTCGCCTCAGCCGGTTCAAATGTTTCATACAACGCCCCCACGGTGTGAGTATTCAGATTGTCGCAAACCAGAATCACCATTTCCGCATTCGGATACTCTTCATCGAGCAACGCTTTGATCTCGGTGGCCCAGTCGCGACGCGTCTTGGTCGGACGCACGCTCACTTTTCGCCAGCCCGCTTTCGGTTCGGTAAACAGAAAGTGGTTGGCGGTTCCGTTTCGTTCGTACTCGTAGTCATATCGGGCAGGCTTCCCCGGTTCACAGGGAAGCGGCTGCCGGGTTTCTTTGATCAGTTGCATCGGTTGCTCGTCCATACACACCACCGGATATTCTTCGTCGTACTCCCACTGATAAATGTCCAGCACATCTTCCATCCGAGCAACAAACTCGCCATTCTCTTTGGCAGGAATCACCCAGCATTTGCGGCGATGAGGCTGCAACTCGTTTTTTTCAGCGTCCGACCAACTGTTGTCGGTGACACGCTCTCCACAATTTCCAACTCGACCATCCGATCGGCCAGTAACTCCAACGTCCAGGCCGCACGGCCTTCCGGCGCCTGGCTACAGGATGTTGCGATCAACCGAGCTTCTTTCTCGCCATCAAAAATGGGCTGACGGGAGGGACGCTCCTGTTTCTTTCGCTCCAGGGCCGTTTCCAGCCCTCCTTCCACAAGTCGCTGCCGGACATTCTTGACCGTGTTGAGATGACACCCGAATGCTTCGGCTGTTTTCTCATCCGACCAGCCAGGTCCCTCGGCATCCACCTTGAGCAGGATATGAGCATGCTTAATTTTGTAAGCCGCCGCCTTCCCCTTGAGAACGATGGCCTCCAGTAAATCCCGCTCTGCCGAATCCAACCGCACCACATACTTCTTATTCATCGCGATTCCTCCCTGAATCAAAACAGACATGCGAGGAATAATTCATTACTCAAAATTGATCAACAGACAAAATCAAATGAATCGAGGTACTAGCCATCTTTAATTCGATCAATAACGGGATCCTTGGCGTGCCGTGATCTTCCGTTACTATTTCCTGCGGTGCGTGTAATTCCTCAGCCATAGGCTGCGACGGGAATATACTCAGACTAACAAGAAGAAGCATAATAGTTCGCATTATCTACTCCCATTTTTATGATGGACATTACTCAAGAATCTATTTAACAATAGCTACGTTCACAAAAAACAGTCAATATCAGGTTTGTTTTGCAAAGTTCTACTGACTTTGCCAGTGCGATTAAAGCATGACGTCAAGGACACTGGATTAACAGTATGACTCACAAAAGCGAATAAAACATGACCATGAACCGGGGCATCTTCATGAAATCAAATTTTCGTGCGATCAAACAAAGTCCCTGCTGGCAAATGAGGAATGGTGCCGAGTGCCATGCTCACACTTGTGGAAGCATGCAATGCGTGAAGGAATTCATCCTGATCGTCATTTTTCAGAATGTCAGTTTAACGTTAAATCAAGAGATCTGTACAGGATTCATTTCTCTTTGAAATCATCCATGTCAAAACTGCCATGTCCACGGCAAGCGTGGACATGGCAGTCGGCTCGTGGATGTTTCTTCGATGGGTTTTCATTTTGATATATGACGTCAATAATTCTGGGGGCTCCGCTGCGCTTCGACCCCAACCACCCGTCGCTGCGCTTTGACCACAGACACCTGACGGGGCTACCCACGTGGAGATTACACTCGATTTACAAGTGTCTGTGTGCAACACATTGTTATGCAATTCTAAAGCCTGTTTCTGAGAACACCAACTGCTTGAGGTCTTCAGCGAGATTATTAAGATCAGGAAAGAGTGTTCTCCTTCGTATGCCAAGTGATGCAAGTTCGGCAATTATTTGTGGTTTTGATTGCGAAGGAATTGTGTAGCTGCGAATAATAGAAGATGCTCCTTCGATTTCCCGCAAATCTCGAGACGTTCCATGAAGTGTGAATGCACTTTGCTGGATGAGCATGCGGTTATCAATTTCGTGGGACAGTATTGCAACAGTTTTTTCAGAGTTAAATCTATCATCGAATGCTCCACGGAATAACTCATTTGCCGGCGAAGCAGAAACAGGTATCAGCGTGTGATCACCATTAGTAATTCGATTCATTTCGCGGGGATGCAGCGCGTACAACAATGCGTCAGTATTTGCGTTGCCATTGGCGGCAAAGAAAAATGCGACGAGTGCGGATTCGGACCAATCGAGAAGTCGTGTTGGCAACCCGTAGTGTTGAGCTAAAAACAACCACGAGCTGTAATCGTCATGCGTTGGACACGTGGGGTGTCGTGTACGAGAATATTGCTGAAATCGCAACGACAGATTTTGCTCGCCACGAGTGCCACGTTCATTGCGGTAAACGCTGGGCATCAGAGAATACATTTGGGAAGACTGACCTCGCCACCAGATTTCTCCGTTCCATTCTGCCCGCAACGAGTTGGCAACACCAACGAGTTCGGCTACGTTTGAAATAATTGTTGCCATGATTATTCACTTACTAATATAATATCAGACAGAAATCTTTCTTTATATTTAATTTACTTTGAAAAAGTAAAAATTCTTAACAAACACAAATAGATTGTCAACAAATTTGCAAGAAAGAGAAGACGGATAAAAAAATACTACCTTAACAGGTTATCGATGGGTGGCTGGGGTCGAAGCGCAGCGGAGCCCCCAGAGTTTATAGCTCATTCTAATTATTCCAACCAGTCTTTGGGAATCGGATCAATTGAAAGTGGCCCATCGATAGAGTTCAAATACCAGGACGCGCTCGACCATTTCCATTCGGAAGCTTGCTTCACCAAACCTTTGCGAACGGGATTTGCGTGAATATAGTCAATCATGGAGAGCAATGATTTTGAAGTGACGATATTCCGATCGTATCCTCCCCCGGATTGCCAGAAGAGTCGCTCTGACTTTTTGCCACGTGATCGAGTGATTTTTGGTAACCACTCAGGAGAATGTTGAATTAGATATTCGATTGCTAATTGACCAACAGGCTGTTTGATTGCTTTGCGAATTGTTGAAAGATCCGTGAACTCTTTGTTGGGAGAGATGATCATGTGAACGTGATCCGGCATGAAGACATACGCCCACAGGTGAAACTGATATTTCTGGCGTGCATTGGCAATCGAATCAGCCAGCCACTGACAGCATCGTTCGGCTTTCAAGAAGGGATAACGGTGATAGCATGAGTAGGTCAGTTCATGAGCGTGACCTGGTTCGTGGATGTTAATACGATGGATTCTCTTTTGATTCATGACGTCAAATTATCTGGGGGCTTCGCTGCGCTGCGACCCCAGCCACCCGACGCTGTTCAATAGACATGAAGCGCGAATGGTGAGTCATCTTGTGCTTGCAGCACCCAACGACAAAGTCGGTCGGTCCACCCTGCGACCCGGTCACGGAGGTAGTCAGTAGTTCCTAAAATATAGTGCATCTTCCAGCATATATTGCCCATGGTAAAATAATAAAATACGATATTACCAGAATCGCCCGCAACACATTGTAATTCTCACTCTGAAACTTGGCCGAGATAATAATCACCACAGCAATCAAAATACTTACGGGGAGACATCCGAGAAGAGTCAAGAAGATAGCAGTGAAAATTAATTGATCGAATGAAACGGTCTGTAGATACTGAAGGTACGACCCCAATTGTCCAAATGCTAATGTCACAAACGGTAACAAAATCCCCATAATTGCAATTGTCCTTGTCTGCCTCTCTGCATATGACTTATCCTTACGATTTGATGGTTCGGTCATACCGCAAATTCCAAAATTGTATTACGCCGCTCGTCGAGTTGAGCTTTTAAGAAGGGATAACGGTGATAGCAGGAGAATGTCAGTTCATGAGCGTGACCTGATTCGTGGATGTTACTTCGATGGATTTTCTTTTGATTCATGACGTCAAATTATCTGGGGGCTTCGCTGCGCTTCGACCCCAGCCACCCGGGGTTTATAAGTCAATCGAAGTGTTTTCTCCAACCCGTTCTCGAACACTGAACGTTGCTCGGTGATGAACCGTATTGGCTACAATCAATTCGGCAAGTAAACCGAGGGACATGGCTTGGGCTCCGAGGATGGTTGCGGCTGTGGAGTAGGCGAGGAGGGGGCGGGTGCCGATGGGGGTGATGGGGATGGCTTCGAAGATGTTCATGAGGACCCAAATCAGAGTCAGGTAGCCGAAGCCGAGGATGCCGAGGGCGAAGAAGAAGAGGCCGATCGCTCCGAGCATATGTTGCGGGCGCTGTCCGTAGCCGATGAGGAAGACGACGGTCAGTAAATCGAGGAAGCCGCGCAGGAATCGGATGACGCCGTATTTGGAATGTCCGAATTGACGGGGGCGGTGATTGACGACCAGTTCGGTCACGCGAAAGCCGCGCGAGTAGGCGAGTACGGGGATGAAGCGGTGCAGTTCGCCGTATATGTGGATTTCTTTGGCGACATCGCTGTGAAATAGTTTGAGTCCGCAGTTGTGGTCGTGCAGTTTGAGGCCGGTCAGTTTGCCGATCATCCCGTTGAAGACGCGGCTCGGGTAGACCTTGTGCCAGGGATCGAGACGGCGTTCTTTCCAACCGTTGACGACATCGAACCCTTCGGCGGCTTTGTCGAGGAATTTGGGGATTTCAGCCGGATCGTCCTGCAGGTCGGCATCCATCATCATGAGCCACTCGCCCCGAGCGGCTTCCATCCCGGCTGTCAGCGCAGCGGCTTTGCCGAAGTTGCGACGGAAGCGGATGCCGGAGATTTCGGGATGGTCTCCAGCAAGTTTTTCGATGATTGACCAGGAGGAGTCGGATGAGCCATCATCGATGAAGATGACTTCGTACTCGATTTGACTGGCTGTGCAGGAGGCGGAAATTTGAGAGCGAAGCTCGGCCAGAGACTCTTCTTCGTTGAATACGGGAACAATAATCGACAACACGCGGAGACTCCTCATTAACATTAATTCGAATGTTAAGAGTGTATCGTGTGTGGTTGGATCAGGCGAGTGACCACTCTGGTGGCTTCAGTGCGCTTCGACCCCAGCCATCCGAATGGACTCAATCATGGTAGGCAATCTCGTAGCCAGCTTTTTCCCAAGCTGTTCTAGTTCTATCAAACAAAAACATAACAACAGTTTCAAGCGTTATGTCTTTGTCGTTTCCAAGGAAGAACTTGAATGATCCATCAACACCCTCGATGCCTGAACGGTTCCACGAGTCTCCAAAATGCCAGACGTTATTGCGGATGGCATCATTCAGGAATCTCATTACAGACTCCGGTGGCACGGTTGCTTCAGGAGACTGGAAAGGACTGTCGTCCGGTAAGTCCGGGTTATAGCTGCACCATACTCGCACACTTTCTATCCCCGCTTTTGAAAGCAATGTGGTAAAACGTTCAACCTCAAGACGAATCATTGCTCCGTCTAATTCGGCTTGATGATTTTTGAGTCCTGCCGTGCTAATGGCTTTCATTAAATCTCACATAACTTAAACTAGACATCTCGTTTAATGATATCTCTATAACAGTGGTTGGCTGCGCTGAGACCCCAGCCAACCATTTCAACTCAACGAAAAAGGGCGTGGTGGTTAGTTGCAACCACCACGCCCATCACTTCGTTCTGGGACGTGCCACCCAGGATTTGAAACCCTAATCCCGACTTTATCGAACGCGTGCCTGGAAGGTGACGGTGCCGCCGGAGTTGCCCTCGATTTCTTCGGAGAGTTCCCATTTGAGGATCAGGCTGCCTTCCTGATTGTCTTCGACGACCAGTCGGCCGTTGCGGTCGGAGGTAGCAGTGCCTTCGATGAATTCGAGTCGCGGGGTGAGGTTGTCGATCAACTGCACATTGTACAGAGGTCGTTCGCCCGTGTTGCGGAAACGAATTGTGAAGGTGATGATATCGCCGGTGACGGCATCGCGTTTGTCGGCTGATTTGTCGACATACAGATCGCCGATCCGTTTTTTGTCTTCGAGTCCGACCAGTTCTTCGGGACGGAACCAGCTGTAAACTTCGGTCCCGCCAACATCAGTCGCCACGGCAACGGGGCTTTGTTCACGAGACCAACTGGCGGCTGCCTGGCGTCCGTCGAAACCGACTGGAGTTTGCCAGCGATCCATGGCGACCTGTCCGCTGAAACCGTAATCGGTGTTTGTGTTTTCGAGCTTGGTGTGATCGGCAGTAGTGGTCGCCTGATTCACGCCCAAAGTGACTTCTTCGGTTTCGAGTCCACTGGCGCGACTTCGCACGACGGCTGCGTTGATCTGTTCTTTTTGTTGTTCCATATTCGGCTTGATGCGGGTGTTGACCGCCAGACCGTTCACGCTTTCATAGGCTCCGAGTGCTTTATCGATGCCCAGATTTTCCGAACTTCCCGTCGTCGATTTCACGGCTCCAAATCGAGGAGCATAGACACAAACTTCATTGGTCGGCTTCATGTGATGCTCGCCGGTGTCATCCTGATATTCAGCAATTGTATCTTGAGTGTCGAGTCCTTCGCGTGTGCCGGGACTGTAGTGGACGGGAACTTTGCGGTCACCGCCGTCGCAGATGTATTCGTCGGGATAGAATGCGGGATCGCAGGCTTCACAGGCTTGTGGACTGCAGGCTTGCTGACCGGGGAAGGGTGGGCAGGCCATGGTGGCGTGACCGGAATTCTCTTCGTATTGTCCGCCTCGGTTTGTTTCGATTCGTTCTCGCGGTTCGGCGGGTGTGAAGTCGGCATCGGGTTCGAAGGGAGACTGGTAAACCGGTTCTTTGGTCTGGTCTGCGTAAGCGGTTTGGATGATCTCGGTTTTCTCAGTGGTTTGAGCTGGAGTCTTTTTGGCGGTTTGATACCACTGCTCGGATTCGCCGATAGGGCGTTCGTAGCCTCCTGGTGGAAGTGCTGCTGTTGGCATGTCCTGATATTTTGACATCTCGGGAGCTTTGTAACCGACAGTCTGCTCAGAAATGGCTGGCCATTCACTTTTCAGGTGAACCTTGCCATCCGTTTCGGTAGCCTGAGGGGCAGTCTGCTGCACAGGCAAAGAGGCGACCACTTGTGGTGGAACCTGCGATTGAGCCACCTGTTGTTTCTCGAAGGGAATGCCCGCGGTTTCGAGTGTCTTATGATTTCCCAGTGTATTTTCCTGAGCGGCTAATTGAGCCGAGGGATTATCGTGGGCAAAGGGATCGTGGCTGACCATCTCTTTCGAGTTGCTGCACGAATAATTCGCACATAAAAGGACACCTAGTCCGATTCGAACAGGAAGTGCAGTTCGCCAGGAAGGCATATTTAATTTCAACATGGTGAGACCTGCTGAGTTATCGTGATTGAGATGGCAGTGGTTTTATGATCGGGAAATTTTAATTTGACCAGGTGGCACGCCCCTGAGCATCGCGAAGGGCGTGGTTTTTGTAATCGCCACGCCCATCACTTCGTTCTGGGACGTGCCACCCATTGGTTGTTCAATTGTTTTTTGAAATCAGCGTTTAATTTTGGTGCGTCAGGACGCACCCTACGCCTTTACTCTGTCACAAACTCCAGTGGGAGTGGTGGCATGATTCTGGGATCGTTCAACTCGTGTGGACTGGGGATTCTTCCGCCGATGCGGAGGATTAATACCGGACGGCCACGCAGGTCGGCCTCTTCCAATAAGTTTCTGTTCTTCGGTAATTCTTCTTCGCGAATTCGTTCTTCTTCAGAATGAGGCAGAGCGATATCGGGCTGTTCGATGTAGATGATTTTTGTGACCAGCTGATCCTGAGCCGCTTTTTCGATGTCTTCTTGGGTCAAATCGACAGGGATCGGATAGGTTTGACGCAGATGAGCAGGGGGATGAAGGCGGTCCATCAGTTCGAGTGTCGGATATAATTCCAGACCCGGATACCCTTCGATGTTCGAGAGTTTGATCCGATACAACGGGCCGACCATGAAGCCTGCCTGAGCAGGTGAGGCTGCGACGGGAGCGGGATGTGTCTGTGATTGCAGGAAGGTGACCTGACCACTGGCCGGCAGGCGAATCTGCACGGGTTGGAAGTAACACAGGTCTGCTCGTCCCAAGGCACCGGCCCACATGCCTGCCTGTCCGGGAGGCATGTGATGATGATTGAGGGGGTGATAGTATCGCTGATCGGGAAATCGATCCTGAGCCTGCAAACGATCTACGTTTGAGGTCAAAACCGTTCCGCTGAGAATCAGGAACCAGGCGATTGCTCTCATGGGAGGAACCACATTATTGAAAAGTGAGAAAGGTCGGACGTGCGGAAGAGTTCCGTCAGTCGTTCCAGGTGTTGTGAAGGGAAAACTTTGTTTGCGAAGGAAGGGATACGTCTGCAAACAACTTTGAGGGGCTTGTAGCTTAGGAAATACTGCGAGATCCTCAAAGAGAATTTCGCCACCCGGATAATCCGGATGGCGAAATGGAGCTTTTTACATTATCGACCCTGCGGATATCCCTGTGGTGGTCCCTGGGGATAACCTGGAGGACAATAGGCCCCCTGAGGTCCGCCCTGTGGATAACCCTGTGGAGGGCCGTAGCCACCTGGGCCTGCTGGTCCGCCGCCATACCAGGCAGGAACCGACAAGTCGTTTGGTCCGTGAACAGGATGCTTCTCGGTATACTCGACATCCTTCACAGGATGCGGCATTCGAATACCTGGATCGTGCTTAACACGGGTCACGAAGTGATCAACTGGTTGACCAACATCGTAACGAGTGTTGTTGTAGATCGTGTGCGATTTCAGAGACGCTGGTCCACCGTAAGGCAGGTGTGGTGGTCCCTGCAATCCGATCGGTGTTCCTGAGCGGGGCATGCCCCAAGCCTCTGCACCGCCAACACCGGCGATCATATTTTGAGGAGGCATTCCAGGACCGCCCGGTCCGCCCATGACGAAACCGTTTGGCATACCTGAAGCTGGTCCAGCTGGTCCAATTGGCATCGGATCGATGAACTTGCCATTGTCTCCGTTGAATTTGTATTCGTGAGAAACAGCCTGAATCATTTCTTCCTGCTGACCTGGCATTTCCAGATCCATATTACCAATTCGCATTACAGCCATGATTGTTCCGCGACGATCAGCCTCGCTGACAGGATCGACACCGGGATCAAGTCGTGTTGAAACCAGAGTTTCGACTCCGGCAATCGCCAGTTCCTGGAACTTGGCTTCTGGCAGGTAGATGACCTTGGTGACGAAGTTGTTGGTTTCGATCTGATCGAGGTCTTCGTCGGTAATCTGCAGTGGAATACTGTTGTGAGTCAGGTATGCATCCGTTGTTGGGTGTGCAGGATACACCTGCAGTGTTGGATACAGAACCAAACCTTCGCGTCCGGGGACATTTGTCGCTTTGAGGCGATAAGTGGCACCCTGCTTAAAGTTGTAACGGCCAGGAGCCATCATCTGGTTTTCGGCAAAGCCGACTGGAATCTGCCAGCCGAGCATCATGCCTGCAGGGCCGACGAAGCGGACCTGCGAGGTTCGTGGAATGAACTCAGCGGGCTGTGGAGCCAAAGGTTGCATAATTGCCGGGTAGGGCAAGTCCACCATAGGTCCAGGTCGTTGCATCATCGCCGCAGGTGGAGCGTGATATTCGCCTTTGTCGATCACCTGTTGGCCGTCCACGGCACAGCCGACACACACGACGACCAGTGTGCCTAAGGCCAGGAAATAGTACTTCATCTTTCGTCCTTTTTTCGTTATTGGCCGGAGGAGAACAACTGACGTCCGATTTCCGATCCGGTCGGTTACAACAATCCTGTTGAAAACCGAGAGGTGGCCAGAACCGACAAATCAATAGGTTCCGAGGGTTCCGGGCAATCTTGCAATTCCTCTAACGTCTGAGGAATTCGATACAAATCTGACAAGATTGCCATCGACTTCGATTTCAAAACTGATCTAAACTCCCAGCCGTTGTCTGAATTCGTGATTTGAAGCGCGGTTACGCAATTCACTTTCGCACAGACAACGTCCTGTAACTTCTTATTCGGATGTTTGAGGCCGGATTCTTTGGCAAATTCGTTATTTTCGGGCGAACATGAAAATATTGCGCAGATTAACATTGACGGCTAGCATTGCGGGAATAGCCGCAATCGGGCTGTTTGTGTGGCTCTCGCAGGGTGGCGACCTAAAGCAATCGGTGAAAAATCCGCAGGAATTACTGGGGAAAATGAAATCCGTCCTCAGCGGAAAATCCTCGGAGGAAGAGCTCGATCCCGCTCAGCTGGCTGAAAATATCCGCGAGGGGAACTCGCTGATCAAGCAATCCCGACTTTTGCTGCTGCATAATATGGGACCGATCAGGGCCGAAGTTTTGCAAATAATACAAACGCCGACACAAAGTTTTCGGGCCACGGGAAAATACTGGCAGGCTCCGCAATCGAAAAGTCGGCTGCTGGTCGAGATGGAAATCGAAAAAGCCTCGGGGAGAATTCTGCAGGTTTCCAATGGACAGGTGATCTGGTCTGTTCGTGAAATTACTTCGGAAGCCGATCGAACGGCCAAAACCGATTCCGACAAACCGCCGCAGCGGCTGCAGATTGAACGTATCGATCTCCAGCGGCTCTCCGATTTCGCAAAGATCAATGGAGCGGATGAAACCGAATCGCGGATTGCTAGAGAAATGCAGAGTGGACTGGCAGGACTACTCTCCTCGCTGGAAGCCCGGATGGACTTTCGAGCTGTCAAGCAGGTCAGTATTAATCAGGAGCCCTGTATTGTACTTGAAGGGGAATGGAAACCGGAAAGTGCGGAGAATTCGATGGGAAATGAATTTGCCGTCAATATCTTTCATCAGTCGCGTCCAGATCTTGTGCGACTGTTTATTCGAGAAAGTGATCTGTTCCCGATGCGATATCTTTGCCTGAAAAAACATCCGGAACGCAACGGCTATTACGCTCAGTTGGCCATGGAACTTACAGAAGTTACTCAGCTGCCAAATCTCGACCCTTCGATGTTCAACTATCGCCCACCCGATGAACAAGTCCCGAATGATATTACACATGAATATCTCTCGCGGCTCGAAAAGTACGGAAAGGCATCCGATGCAGTCATCAAATAAGCAGAATTCGTTGAGATGGAATTTCTCGGGGCAAAGGCCGAACGCAATGAGCCCCCAGCTTGGTCGTTTTGGGAAAATCAATCTCAAGTTAGTAGCCACCTTTTCGGGCCTGCTTGCCCTGGGGATTCTACTGATCACCAGTACCATGCAACCACAGACATCTGCTCAGCCTCCCGAAGAACGGTTCATGCAAAACGGACTGCTTGTTCTGAATGATGGACGCGTTCTCACGGGACAAATCTCGATTCTCGAACGGGGCTATCTTCTGAATGGTTCCACGGGACGAATCACAATGCCATTCTCAAATGTGATTTGTCATGCCAGAAGTCTGAAAGAAGCTTACCGTAAACAGCGTGAATCCATGACTAAACCAACTGCCGATCAACACACCGCTCTGGCACGCTGGTGCCTTGTGAATCAGCTGTTTGCCGAAGCCGAGCAAGAAATTGAATCGGCCTTATTGCTGCAACCTCATCATGTCGCCGCAAAAAAAATGCTGGCACGTTTCGATGCCCAGAAACCGAGAGATATCGACTTCTCCAGTGCAGAATCTAAGAAGATGATGGATCAGTTAATGATCAACAAAGAGTTCAGCACTGCCCAGCCCATTGGTGGACTCGATGCCGAACTAGCCAAACAGTTTGTCACCACTATCGAACCAATGATGATGAACAATTGCAGCAACACTTCCTGTCATGGAACCGAAGCCCGCAACGATTTTCGCCTGACGCAAAAGTGGAACATCCGTGGCAACACCCGACACATCACCGACCAAAACCTCGATGCGGTCCTGCCTTTTATCAATTCCAAAACGCCTGAACAGAGCCGCTTGCTGACGGCACTCGATGGAAGTCACGGCCAAAATGGACTGAGCGTCTTCACCGGATCCCGCGCTAAATATCAACGCAAAGTTTTGGAACAATGGACGATTGCAGTCGGCTATTCCAAGGCTCCAGGCACAACCTCACTCGTTAATCAGAACAAAGAACCAGTCACTCCCGAAGACCTCATCCCCCCGACCGGCATCATGCCTGCCAGCTACGAATCGCATACGATCACGCCAGAGAGCCCACTGAAAAAAGTGCGTGAAGAACAGGCTTACGATCCCTTCAATCCCGACATCTTCAATCGAAAAGTCCACGGCAATTAACCGTAGAGCAGGCATCCTGCCTGTATTGCAGACGAGCATATCAGGTTTTGATGCAGGCTATTCAAGCTGAGTGACCATTATTTATCGTATATCTTTGAGGATTGAATGTTGCCGTGAGGGGATCGCGAAAGGAATGAGTGAAAAACGATGTCAGAATCGACTAGTCGACCATCCCTAATCGAACATGCAATTGCTGTTACGATCACCTGCTTAATGCTTGAACAGCATAGTCGATTGCCCGAAGTGAATTTAGTTGTCGCTGGCATTGGTTTACTCTCAACTTTGGGTCTTGTCGTTGCTTATGGCTTCCATTTTGAAAAATCTTCACAGAACCAATTAAAAGCCATTACTCCAAAATCTTTACTACATTGGCTTATTCTTCCAGCTGCGATAATAATCATGCTAACCAGTGCTCAAACGCATTGGCCGGCCAGTATACGATTCTCTCTCAGCAAATCCAATTTCGATAATCTCATCGCTCAGGTGGAAAGAGGAGAGAAACTTGAAGGATTTCCACGGCGAGTCGGCCTCTATTGGATCGATTATGTTAAAGATAGCAATTACGATTTTAGCACAGGTCAAGGAACCATTGGGTTTATCACTGGTATCGTGATGATTGACGAATGCGGGTTAATTTATGATAAGACAGATCCAAAATCATCACATTACCTGACAACCCGGATTGCTCCATGCTGGTCCATCACAGAATGGTAATTCCACTGACTCGCTAACATGGAGACTCAATCCCAAAACGGCTGTGTGGCGGAGTCGTCGCGCAGCGAAGCCCCCAGAACGTCGATAACACTGGGAACTCACCCTCTGATATTTTCGAATATCTATTAGGTGATGCATCCAAGGAGGAAATTGTGCTCTTCTATTCTGCACTTATTTGCCTTGCACTGGGGATCATTTTTATGTTTTTACATGACATTCTGCCCTACCTAGACTCCAGGTCAGGCAGTTCAGTTACGAATTGGCGGGAATTTATTCGGTCTTACAGTGGATTGTTGGCATCTATTCTGATTACTGCTGCTTTCTTATTAGGTGCAGCCACAATAAGTATTTCAGAACTTCGCGGATTGTAATCTTGTTTGACGCCCAGCTACTAAAATGGCTTACACTGCACCCGTTCTATTTCAATACTAAAACCAAGTCTGAGGGGTAACACAAAGAAGTCTCAGATCTTGGATAATTCTGGGGGGCTTAGCTGCGCTTCGACTCCAGCCACCCACCCGTTATCAATTCCCTGAGAACTGATTCCAGATCAGAGCGGCGAGAAAGAGAATTGACAGGCTGATGACGAGGAATCGGAGTAATCCAAAAGGGTTGAATTCATGACGGGAGATGCGGCGATGAATCATCCCTTCGCCCCACTCGGCCAGTAAGGTTTGAAATTCGCGTTCGCTGGCGGTGATACAGATTCGGCTCCCTTTGCGATGATCGTCGTATGCAATCCCTTTCGCAAACTTGTGCTGACCATCTTCCTCTTTGGTGACAAGAAGAAACTGAAAGATCTGCTCCCAGCCCGGTCGAGCAATGGCTATCAGTTCGGTTTCCTTCAATTCGTAGCTGCCGTCTCGATAGCCTTTCTTTTTTAGGTATCGCTTGATCTCCCGCTCAATGCCTCCGTTGGGCAGTTTATTCCACATGATTTACCTGACTATTTTTCAATTGTGACAGGGAATTGTAGAGCGGAATGAGGAAGAAAAAAGTGGCTGCAGGAAGTTTGGGCGAAAAACATTTCCGTGCTAAGAACAGGCTTACATGATTCAGCCGCCTATCATCACCGTCGGACATCCCGGCCCGACGATCACTCCCCCATGAGCGGTAGTATCCCCCAATCGAACGGCTGGCTTGTTCATAATCATGACCGTCGCCGAGCCTTTGACGAGCGAATCGGGAGGCCCGACACAGGTTGCCATATCTCCTAGAATCGAAGCTGGCAGCATACCTATCAAGACTGTGGCAGCTCCCGGACCAACGATCGGCCCGCCCACATGAGGCACCGGCCCAGTCGTCATCGGACAGGTGTGCATATCAGTAATTCTTGCAGCTGGAGGCATGTCCTATATCCTTGAAGTCAATCGCTTAAACTTGTTCATAATGATGTGTAGGTCAGTCACTGCCTGACGACAAACGAGGTGGCTCGCACATTTCGTCAGTCAATATCTGACCTACAATGCTGAGATCTAAAATATCGGTCACATCGGTGGCTGGGGGCGAACGAAGTGAGTTCCCAGTACGATCAATCATCTGCGGGCTTCGCTTCGCTACGACCCCATCCACCCAGATCAAAATACTCTAACCTCTAAGCACTAATCTTTAACCTGTATCAACCCTCAACCAACCACTCAATTGATCTTCACCATGCCCCCTTTGAGGGTCAGCATGCCATCGCCGGAAACGGTGGACATCGGAGATTTCAGGTCTGCTTTAGCATCTCCCTGAATTAAAATTTGCGGGCCTTTAATGGTCACTCCCTGCATGTCGATTTTGATCATGCTACCTCCGACTTTCAGAGTGATTGCCTTGGCGGCTGTGATGGAGCTTTCGCCCGCTTTGATATCGATGGTATGGTTACCGGTTTTGACGGTGAGTGCGTCATCGGTTTTGATTTCAACGGTTCGAGAGCCGGTTTTCAGGGTGAGTGTGTCATCCCCTTTATCGATGGTGACGGTGCGATTATTGTAGATGTCGACCGTCTGATCGCCCTTGTCTTTCGTATCGAAGCCGACTTTGAGAGTGTCGTCATTTTCAACGACGCGATTGAAGTCCCGCTCGGCATGGAAATAGACTTCCTCTTTGCCAATCGTGTCGTCGAAGCGGAGTTCGTTAAAGTTCTTGGCTTTCGCTTTATCGGTCGAGAGCGTTTTGAATCCTGATTTATTTTGCTCATCGGGCAAGGCATAGATCGTACTGTTATCACCGTTATAAACACTGCCTGTGATAATCGGCCGGTCGATGTCTCCATCGAGATATTCGACAATCACTTCATTCCCGACACGAGGCATGAACTGAGCCCCATATTTCCCACCGGCCCAGCTTTGAGCCACGCGAATCCAGCAGGAACTTTTGTCGTCCATTTTGCCTTCGCGGTCCCAATGGAACTGGACTTTCACTTCACCGAATTTGTTGGTGAAAATCTCCTGCGCTTTCGGTCCCACAACAACTGCGGACTGGGGGCCAGCCACATGAGGTTTGGGAGTGATGCGTGCGGGACGGAAGGCGACTTTGCTCGGAACACATTCGAATTTATTCCAGTAGACCGGCATGTCTTTTTCGCTGGTGCCGATGATGGGACCCGATGCAAACACGATCGGTTCTTGAGCACGATGTGCGACGGATGTTAAAACATACTTGGCATTGACTTCAGCTTTGACGGGATGAGTTTTCAATTTGAATTTTCCACCCGCCTGAAAGCCCGGATGATATCCAGAGCCCGAAGCGATATCGTGCATCGCTTCCTGAGCTTCCATACGAACGGTGGCCAGGGCTTTGCCATCAGCCGTTTTCAGAAAACCGCCTGCGTATTCATACTGCTCCATGGAAGCGGTCGACTTCAGCTTGACGATTGTCTTCTCTTTGGCGATCAGAGCCGTCGAGGGATTCACGTAATCGTAATCACGCAGTTCCACTTTCCCGGTGATACATTCATAACGGCGCGACCAGGAATTGATTTCTCCGATAATGG
This sequence comes from Rubinisphaera italica, assembly GCF_007859715.1. NCBI lineage: Bacteria > Pseudomonadati > Planctomycetota > Planctomycetia > Planctomycetales > Planctomycetaceae > Rubinisphaera > Rubinisphaera italica. Next base: position 6,249,878 of record NZ_SJPG01000001.1, on the reverse strand, counting down.
GATCTGAGAAATCTCCATTGAATTCGATATCACTTTTATCAAGATCCACATAGGCACTGGCCGCATCGCCTAAAACGAGCGTATGTTTGGAGGCTTCATGATTGAAGTAATAGTAGATGCCGTATTGTTCGAGCATGCGGGAAACGAAATCGTAATCGGTTTCATTGTATTGAACGCAGTAGTCCTGTTTTGCGTAGGTCCCTTTGAGCGAGAGTTTGTAGTCAGTTAAGCCATTATCTTTGAAAACCTGTTCGACAATTTCTGGCGGCGTTTTCTCCTGAAAGATTCGGCTGTTCGAATTCAATTTCAGAAAGTAAGTCCAGGGCACCAGCTCGGCCTGATAATTCCGTAGAATCGAATCCTCGATATTTGAAACCGCTCCCTGAGTAAATCGCCAGACGATGCCGTTTAAATTTCGCTCATAATCGTCATCGAGCTTGGCATTGAATGTCGCCGACTTGCCCAGAATTTTATCGAATTCAATGGCCTGATCTTCGGAGACCATATCGACCAAAAATTGAAACGGCTGCGAAATACCTTCAGTTCCCGTGAGCGAAATCGCGACAAACTTATCATCCCCCAGCGGGGTTTTGATGGTTAAGGCGCGATCGGCTTGTGATAATTCGTCCGCCATTCAAAAGCTTTCTGTATGGATATTTCCAGTTCAACTGGAGCAATCTTCTGTAGGAGAATTGCTGATTTTTGTGTTCGATTCTCAGATAGCATACCAATTCTGTCACATTCGGGAATCTCAGAACCGATGATGGACTATGTCAGCTCGAATTCAGGAATTCCATCTGCGAGCATTCCCGGTTCATTCCTTGAACTTTACCAATCAGACTTCTATTCTTATCGGAAGGTCTGCCTTGCGTGTGAAGAGGAATTGTCTTGTTCTCAAGATGCATTTCGTTCTGCTGATCCTATCAGCTTGAGATTTAATAAAAACACTTCAGTGGAAAGCCCTCGTCAGTGCTACTCGATTCCTATCTCAAACTGACAGAGCCCACACTGGATGGGGAAAGTACCGATACGCTGCACGAGAAAGAGATTAGTATTGTCTCTTTCGAACAGATCATCAATCGGGCCAACATGCTTTCTCAGAATGATGCAGGCACGGAAAATAAATCCCGTTCCGAACATTCGCCTTTTCGAATCATCAAACTGCTCGATAAAACGTCCCCCAAACTACTGGAAGCTGCCTGTAAGGGAACGCTTTATAAGAAAGCGGTGCTCTCACTCTGCCAGCCGAATGCCTCTTCGGGAACGACCAGTTCCTCCTGGAAAAAAGCCGTTTACTTTGAAGTGACCCTGGAAAATGTGCATATCACACGCGTGCATTTAATGGGCGATCCGACAAATGTGCCCTGCGGAATCATGAATTCCGAAATTCTGCAGATGGGGCCACTCGAACAGATTGACCTCTCCTACCGAAAAATCAAGTGGCTCTATAAAGGTGGTACGGGCACAATCAATATCAGTGGTAGCTGGAATCTGGGAACAAACTCGAACGCATAGCGGGAAGTGAATTCATGGCCACGAGTAATGTGTATCTCATCCTGAGTGAGAAACTTTTTGATGAGACGACCGATGGCAAGTACGGAACGACTGCCATCAATCGGCCGGGGGCAATCGAAGTTCTGAACTTTGGATTTTCGATCAATCAAGTCGGTAGCGAAGATCCCGGTCGCCCTCGCAGTGTGGAAAAAATCGATCGAACCGATGTGAAAATCACAAAAGCGGTCGATTCCCGTTCGCCGTTGTTGTTCAAATACTGCTGTCAGGGAAGTTTCATCGGAGCAGCCGAGATTCAATGCTTCGGCCCCGATCCTTCAACACCCTATCTGGTCTACCGTATGCAGTTTGTGCATATCAGCAGTTACACACCCTCCGGTGGAGGGGATGTCCCGACCGAAGAGATCGGCTTACGTTTCGGAGAAATGGGAGTCCGCTGGAACGATGCCGGGATCGGCTCGGAGCGTCAGGGGAATTCCAAAACCGGCACGCTGCACAGCAACTGGAGTTGGGTCATGGAGTGGCCGGTCACGCTGGGCGATCCTATTCAACGAATCAAAGGGATGGATGGCGAAGAACATCCCACCGTTGGTTAATTCAGCTGTTTGATTATTTGCGATTATTCTCAAGTCAGGATCAGAAGAATGAATACTCAGATCTATCTGCTATTGAAAAAAACGGGAGATTTCAATCCGGCTACACTCAATTTAAAAGATGTGAAAAACCTCATTCTGGGTGATGCCCTGGATATGCCATTCGTGAAATGGATTCGTGTCACCGGTCTGGCGAATTCAATTGGCTTCAGTTCGGGAACGATTCGATCAATCAATGCTACTGGCGACATGGTCGAGAAAAGTTATGGTTCTTCGGCTGGGTCCTACAGTGATGCATTGAATGCTTCCTATGTCGATCAAACTGCAAATGAAGTGGAAGATGACTTTATACGGCATCACGGGGTTCGTAGGGGGCAGGCTACAAGTAAGTTCAATTCCTACGCAGGGAAAAATCGTTTTGGAGCCCAGGGACGTTTACAGCCCAAAGTGCAAGGGCAGCAATTTTCACAAGAGTCCGTATGGAGAGATGATGATTGGGTGGATTCGCCTGTTCAAGCACCTGCAGGGGGAGCAAATTTTACTGGAGGCGTAGCTGGCAATACCTCTTTTACCCGCTTTCAAAACTCCAAACTAAAAATTTCATTACCCGATCACGACAGCCTGACATTCACCAAAAACTGCGACAATGCAACACCACAGCTAGCATTTGCCGCTTCTGCCCAGGAACCGGTTAAACACGCTCTGTTTGCGTTTCGGCGAAAAATCGGCAACGGGGTCCAGGGAATTCGAGTTCCTTTTATGATCATCTGGCTCCGGGAATGTTTGATTGAAGGTTGGGAACTTAATGGAGATGTCGAAACCGTCAAAATTAAATACAAAACCATCAAGTGGTGTTCCTACGATCAAGTTTCCGACTGGAACATGCCCACAGGAATGAGTAATCGTGATTGGGATACTCAGGATCAATCAGGTGGTGAAGACATTAAAACATATGTCATAATGGCTGCCATTGCAGCAGCGACGGCTGCGTTGGGTTTAGGATTGTCGATGGGTCTGTCTCCTCTCAGTTCGAATTACACCGCAGGAGACCGGACCAAAACCCTCAAGCTGATCGAGTAATTCACTCACTTCTCACGTACTCAACAGCTGACGACACAGACACTGGAGATGATTATGGCTGGCATGATGTTTATGAAATTGACGGGTATCGATGGAGAAGAACCGATCGGCTCCTCACCTGCCCAGAAGATGATTGCGATCGCCAGCTATTCTCATCAGGTCACAACACCGATTGCTCAGCTTCGACCAAATTCTGGTGAAGATATGCGAAATCGCCGCGGACCATGTGATCATGGTCTATTTGTCGTGCAAAAAGGTTTCGATAAGACCAGCTCAAAACTTTTTTCCGCATCTTGTAATGGAGTCATTTTTGATAACGCTGTAATTTATGTTTGCAGTCAGGATCGAAACAGTCTGACGAACTCCAGTAAAATTGCTCCCTTTTTCACGATTACCATGACTGAAGCAATCATTGCTAACTTCAGTTATGAGTCTTCCGGGACCTGGCCCATGGAAGTTCTTTCCCTGCATTACACTTCAATCAGTTGGAAAGTTGACTGGATTGATCCCGATGAAGAAAATGACACGGCTTCCAAATCCAAACTCGAACCCGTTGGCTGGGATGGAGAACTCGATAAAGAATCGCCGACCGATGTTCCTTCGGCACTGAGCTGGAAATCGAGTCTGCTTTAGAATTTCGCTCTAAACATTTGTAGAAACATGCTCTTACTTTTGCTCTTGATTACTTAAATCGGACACTGATATGCCGTCAATTGTTGGTTGGGTCGCTTTTCAATTTCATATGGGAAGTAATAGCGATAATGTCATGGGGGGAACTGGAAGTGAGGTGACCGGCTTTACTCCAGAGGGCGTCCCAATCTCCACACCGGTGACTCTCGATGCCGCCAAATTGGGATGGTACGCCACAGGACGAACCTTCAGCGAAAAATCCGTGAAATACACTCCGGAAGGCAAGGCACAACAGACGATCCCTACAACTTCCTGGGGGCAGGTGCGTGAAATCCAATATGGCGTTGTCCGTGACTATGGTGGAGTCAACAGTAGTGGAGGTCCGCAACAGTCCGGGCGTGCCGATCATCGTTTAATTACTATGCAACGGAATATCGATCAGGTCACGCCGAATTTATTTAAACATTGCTGCAATGGATTCCAGATCCGCAGACTCGCCTTTCTCGATTCGACGGAAACTCTCGGCAATATTATTGTGGTGGCCGAAAATTGTCAGGTCGTCAGTTTGTCCACCTCGGAAACGCGATTCTTCAAGGACACACGGCGTTATAACCTGCAAATCCATGGCCAGTCTCCGAATATGAGTTTGGCGGGATCGGGAGCCGATGAATCGACTTTTATGGGGCCGGTTCGCGTTGAAAGCCTTTCCATTCTCTATACGAAAATCAGTATTAAAGTCGCAGGATCTGCCTGGCAGGGTTGGGACACGGGTACAGAACAGGCTTGGAATGATCCGGGTTATGTTGTGACTTAACCATTAAACCCTTTCGCACATCGATTTCAGAAGCTGATCTGGTCATTTTGAGAGAAACAGAATATGGCGATTGCACATTTGGCAATATTAACTACGGCAACGTTTCCAACAGGGCAGAATATCTGGACCTGGTTCGATGCGTATACACCTCGAACGTTAACGAATAATGTGGCCTCTGGGACGATTCAGGTTACCAATATTGAAATTCCAGGCGATTCACTGGTTAAACCTTATCGAAGTTGGATTTCGATCCAAAGTTTTCGATTTGATCTTTCAGCCAGATCAGGCTCCAATAGTTACAGCATGTCCCTGATTAAACCTCACGATCGAACCTCTCCGAAACTCTTCAAATACTGTGCGAATGATACGAAAATTAGTGCGGCAGTTCTGGAATTGACTCATCCGGACCGTGCCATCCCCGATAAAGACAATCGTGGGACAGATACGGGATCTGCCAAGCACAAGACGACCTATTTCCTGAGAGATGTCAGAATCCGTAACTTCATGTCTTTTGGTGAGGATACCACTGGCACGCAGAACACATCGGAAGAAATCTCGTTAACTTATTCTGGTTTTGGTGTTATTTACGATACCATTAATGACGGAAATGTCCGCGAGAAATTCGACTGGTAAGGACCGTATTAACCAATACCATCGTCGAAGTACATCTGACTGCCGGATTACATTTTACTTATGTGCTAGCTGGAGTTTTGTAATGCTTCAGTGCTAATTAAAAATCCGGGTGCTTGGGATTCGCTTTTGCAAATCAATCACGACTTGTGAGGGTATCTCGCAATTGGTCAGATCGAGTTTTTCCAGATGATTCAACTGTGATAATTTTGAAACTTCCGATTCCGGAAAACTGGTCCCAGCCAGGTTCAGAAAGATCAATTCGTCCAACTGACAGATCTCATCGATCCCGGCTGCACTCAATTGACTCTCGGAAATCTGCAGAGATTTTAACGAACCCAAATCAGCAAGAACGAGTTGATGTATTTCGGAATCTGACACATCGTTGAGATGAACGGCTTGAACTCTCCCCAGCATGGTCTGTCGCGATACCACAAATCCTCGAATGTCAGCAACGCTCGACTGCTCACGATAAGCTGTCCAAACAAATGAAAGCACAACGATTAAACCAACAAAGATCAGACTGATTAAAAATCGATTACGCATATTTTTTTGCGGTGTCGTATCGGAGCGAGCCTCCATAAGTTCCTCATGCAGTAAATTCTATCGATTATCGAATACCTGAAACGATCCTGTCGAACTTTCATAGTAATTTCAAGATGAGCACTCTCTCAAGCCGCGAAGTTTTGTTTGGTTAACGGCTTCTGATTCTCACTGAGCTTGTATTCGTCTTCGTTGGATTGAGCCACTGTTCGCTCATCGAATAACCAGGACAGCAACGCAGGGAGAATGATGATCGAAACAATTAAGCAGCTGGCGATCCCAGTAACCACAACTTGCCCCAGTCCTGCCAGTCCGCGATGAGAAGCGAAGGCCAGAGAACCGAAGCCGACCATTGAGGTGAGGGTGGTCAACACCAGCGCCCGGCACGTATTTCCCGACATCGTATAGCGTTGTTTGCTGCGATAAAAATCGTGAATGACATGTACGCCATCATCAATACCGATGCCTAATACGAGTGGCAGAGCAATAAGATTGGCAGGTGTGAATGAGATTTCGAACAACGACATTGAGCCGAGAAGCATTGCTGCTCCAATAGTGGGGGGCAACAAAGCGAGTAAGCCAATCACACAGCGCCGTTTTTCCATCACCAGACTGAAGGCGACAATCAAGCCTGTGAAGGCAAACAGAAGTTTTAATAGGGTTAGCTCCGAAGCCAAATCCCAGTGACTCCAGAAACGAAGTCCCACAATTCCTGAAATTGCCAGCACGCATATTGGCCAGACTCGAACAATCGTTCTTTTGTGACAGACATCGAGCATCAGAATGAGAATGATGGCCAGAGCCGCATAGGCAGCCGCGTTCAGATAGCTCTCTTTGAGTTGTCGCGACGCTTCAAAGTTCTGGATTGGCACGCCAGTTACATCGCTTTCGACTGTGCGAAGATCGGTCACAAATTGCTGTAGGCCGGCATCGTCCCAGACATCGATATTCGGTCGAATCTGCAGGAGCCAATCGCCTTCGGCACTTCGGAATCGCTCGACGATATCCTGCTGGTACATCTGTTGAAGTTCGAGATGTTCCTGCAGGTTGATTGCGATGAGCCGAACTTCCGACCATAATGAGCGAATCATTTCCCGCTCTGCTGCTCCGAGAATTTGAATTTGAATATCAAATGGTTGCTTTGCGAAAATATCCAGAAAATGATCGACTTCGAGTCTCAATTGTGTGCTGAGAATAGTTTCCGTTTGAGTCAGTTTTTCGAGAATATTTTCCAGCCGTTGTCCCACTTCGGAAGGATTGTGCGGCAAGCTGGCCAGAGTCGGGCTCTCCATCGAGACTGCTCGCCGAACACTCGCTTGCAGAGCTTGCTGATTCATCCCACTTGCCAGTCCGTTCTCAGGCATACCGGGATATGTGTTGAAGCCGACCGTCTGCTCCGAAGCCAGTTCGATGACTTCTCCAACAGTCTCCAGTTTTCGAAAACGATCTGCCTGCTCAATGGCCTGCTCGCGTGAAGCATACCAGGTGACCGCATACAGAACATCGTCATCCTGATTCTTCGTCAACGCATTTCGAGTTTCCAGAGCCGGCAAATCGCGAGGCTGCATGTTGAGCAAATTCGCATCGTATTTCACGAGGCAGTCTGGGCCATGAGAACTCCATTCCCAGGCATTCAGACATAGTCCCGAGATGGGTAACAGTGTCAGCAGTAATGTTCGGAAGGGGCGTTCGACGACTGAAAACCTCAGCAAATTCATGAACGCAGTATGCTTGACGGCATGTGCTTCAATTGTACGAGAAAGATCAGTTCGTTTTTTGGAACTGATCAGAACAACAAGTGGTGGGAAGATGACAAAAGTTGCCACAACAGCGAGTAGAACGCCCACTCCCGCAATGATTCCCAACTCTGCGACTCCGGGAAACTCCGTGAAGCCTGCACATAAAAACGCGACCGAAGTTGTTAAGGCCGCAGTGACTATTCCTCGTCCGACAGTATGACCTGCCAGAGACAGTGAAGCATCAACCGCACGCCCCTGGCTGCAAAAGTCCTGATAGCTCGACAACAGATGGATTCCGAAATCGATACCAAGTCCGACCAGAATCGCAGCAAATGCCATCGAGAGGATATTTAAATGGCCAATCAGAAATGTTGTCGCCCCCAATGTCCAGATCATGCTGACGCCAACCGTTACGCAGCAAATGATCGGTAACGAGAGTCCTCGGTAGCCGAAGATCAGCAATAGAATAACCCCGGTTGCAGAGAGCAGCGAAGCAAGTGTCATATCGGCCTGCGAGCGCGACATCTCTTCGTATTCGAGCTGAGGAATTCCGGTGACACCAATATTCAATTGAGGAAATCGCTGCCTGCAGGCCGAGACGATTTTATGCAACGATGCCAGCGTTTTTTGATACTTATCTCCACCCGCAATCGTTTCGGTCTGAGGCACGAGTGTAATCAGACTGCTTTCATCCGTAGTCTCGGCTTCAATGAGTGTGGATCGATCTGCCGTGGAATTCACTGCGGATTCACTCTGATTTATCTCCTGACGGTCCGGAGATCCGACATAGCGATGCCAGAACTCCTCGTTGGCAGTGACGGAGTCGGGAAAAAACTGTTTGAAGGAATGATCAATTTCCTGCAGGGATCTCTCCAGCGATTTAGCGACCCGATTGGTGACCAGCAGAGGATCTGGTGTCGAGCCGTAATCCGATGAACTGAGTTCCTGTTCCGAAATCGACAGCAGACTCAATAGCGGCGAACCAGCGGCATTCGATTGAGTGATGGATTCGGTCAGTTGCAATTCACGAGTCAGCAAGTGTACCTGTTCGGAAAATTCGAGTGCTTCATCGGGAGCATAAAAGGAATCGACCGTCAGCACATTCTTGAACTGATCGGGACGAGAAAGCAATTCTTTTTCAAACCAGGTCACCGCCTGCTTTCGCAGAACAGGATCTGAGCCTTCGACCAGAATGACTAACTCATTGGATTCTCGAAAACGCTCGCAATATTCCATCCAACGCTGATGAAATTTCGCATCCGGACTGATGAGATCGGATCGGTCGGATTTGAACTGAAGATTTGTCAGAGCCGCAAGACCGCAGAAGAGCGTCGCACAGAAAGCAACCAATAGCGTTTTCAGAGGGTGGGCGCATACAAAAGCAATGATCCGACCAGGCAGATTGAGAGCGAACGATTGTGTTGGACTTCCCTGTCTCAAACCAGCAGCCTCTAACTCACTTAAATTTCTCGCAACTCTGTGGATCACTTCTTAATCGAAGTCTCAAATAAAGCAAATGTTACTCTAAGAGAGCAGCCCAAACACTATAACCACTTTGAGATGCTTGCGGCAGTCAGATTATTGAAGCGTGCGAGAATTGGGAAAGCTTGGGCCAGTTTCAAAACTGACGGGAGCGCATTGATGAGACCGTGAAGTCGATGTCGTCTGATTCGGTCAATTTTGTGGGTTCGAGTTCTGCCCGACTGCTGGGGAGATTCAATCGAATCGGTTTCCGCTTGAATTTCTCGGATGAGTCCTTCTCCTGCTTTGCCAGTGAGAGGTTCGCGGTTTTTGTGGAAGTCTCTTTCACCAGATTCGGTTCCATCTGATTGATCGACGAGACCTTCTTTTTGCGGGGGATCAAATCGATTCCCAGCCAGGGAGAGCTTTGCCCGCTGCTGTGCTGGAACATCGTGCGTCCAACTTCGCAGCCACTTGTCACGAGAATGATGGACAAGAGCATCGTCGTTTTACACAAAGTTCTCAGTAAATGGTTTTCTGGCATCCATGCCATGATCAACTTCCTCGGGGAATATTTGCTACTACAGGGGAAAGGTGGCTTCCGGGATTCAGTTTCACTCGAATTCATCAGTCTCTGCCTGAGCAGTCTGCTCGGCTTCATAATCGACATCCGGCTCATATTGGCCGGAGATTCCCCGACCGGGAACCAAAGAGGAAAAGCTTGATGGCATTCGTGAGGAAGCACATCCACTTGAAAGCAGGATTAAGGCAGACAGAACCCACCGGGAGGAAATCGGTGAGATCACTCTGAGATTAGGCATGTTTTTCCGAATCATTTCGGCTTTCTCCAATCCGTCATGGATGGTGAATTCAACATTATTTGAAAGATGTCACAGGAAACCGTTCCAGAATCCTTCCAGAGATCCCTGTGAATTAGCCGCTATTTAACAGCTTTTCGGTTCTTTTTGAAGACCGGTTCTGCTCACTCAAGACCCCGTTGCCACTTCACAACATGATGCAACTGAGCATCATTGACATAAGCCTTTACATATCAATGGGATATCGATGCAGATAAGTTTAAATCTGATTCCTGTTGTTTTTTTGCATCAGTCTGCCAGATTGCCTATTCACCCATTGGGACGTAATTTTTTGGAAATTTTACAATGACGCAAGCCTTTGCAGTGTAGGTAATTACGCCGCCTTCAACCCACCCAGCTCTACCACGCTGAATCACCCTTCTTACCCATTGGCACACCGGCTGCTTTACATCTTGTCAACGACCTGACACACACTTCAAAACAAACTTTCTTACTGGAGACCACCACCATGACTCAACTCATCAACGCTCTTTACAACGACGAAGCTGGTTTCATTGTTTCTGCTGAACTCGTTCTCGTTGCCACGATTGCCGTGCTCGGAATGGTTGTCGGACTTTCCGAAGTCGCTTTCAACGTAAATCAGGAACTCGAAGACGTCGGATCAGCTTTTGGCTCAATCAATCAGAACTTCCACTACAACGGAACAGCCGGTCACAAAGGCGGAATCGCTGGCAGCAAATACAACGACGAATGGGATCAGTGCGATGATTCCTGCGACGTGAGCTGCGATGTCGCCCCAACCGGCGAAAGCTACTAAGGAGCATTCTGCTCCACCGGGGGCAGTCGCACGAAGGACTAGAGACTGAGATCGCTGAGTCTGCTCCTGCAGAACGAGAAATGAATTTGTGAATCAAATTAGATTTGGGGTTAGTGGGGAGAGGTTAGAGTAAAAGCCGAGGGCGGAAAGCGGAAAGCCGTAAAGGTAACGGTTTCCCAGTGGCTCCAAACCCCTCGGCTTTCCACTCTCCGCTTTTGAACCCTCTGGGGGCTCCGCTTCGCTGCGACCCCAGCCACCCAGATAAATACTCTAACCTCTAAGCACTAATCTCTAACCTGTATCAACATTCAACCATTTATCTCTGGCCTCTGGCCTCTCGCCACTGGCCTCTCTCAAGGAGACCTGAACGATGAACATTGCACACGCGTTATACCACGATGAAGCTGGCTTCATCGTTTCTGCAGAACTGGTCCTGATCGCGACAATTTGCGTTGTTGGCCTGGTGGTCGGCTTGTCCGAAGTCGCCTGGGGCGTGAACGAAGAACTCGAAGATGTTGGCTCGGCCTTCGGTAGCGTTAACCAAAGCTTCGCCTACCGCGGAGCAGCCGGCTGCAAAGGAGCAGTGGCGGGAAGTTACTTCGGAGATGAATACGACTACTGCGACAGCCAATGGAATTTGGCCTGCGACTCTCAGCCGACTGCGGAAAGTTATAAGTAGGTGAAATGAAAGCCGAAAGTGGAAAGCGGAAAGCCGAGGGGTTCGGAACCGCTGTAACAATTTCACCCTTTTCGGCTTTCCGCTTTCCGCCCTCCGCTTTCGAAAACTCTTCTGCGGCTGCTTGAAGTGTGTGGTCTCCAATAGCCGCGGAAAAAGCAAACAGGCCCGACGATCAATGATCGCCGGGCCTGTTGTGCGTTAGCAACAAATTCGATTAATAAGGTTCGAAGTAGTAGCTGGTATCGAATCCGCTGATACCACCGTTGTTGTTGAGGAAGATTTGATTTGTGAAGTCGGAGTTAACCGCTGCGAATCCTCCAAGAGCTGCATCGAATGCTGGGATCAGTGAATTGATCTGCATCGTGCTTTCTCCAACCCCTGGGAAGAGGAAGTTGTCGGAGTTAAGAGGAGGATCAATGATGGTCAAGTCTGGTGGCAGTGGTGTCATTGTCACGAAGGTTGTTCGAGCTGGTAGTCGAGTTGCATTTCGTGAACGTGTGCCACTGTTGAATGGACCATTATCATCTGCTCCTCCATCGGTGCCGTTATCCTGATTCTGAGTACGGGATTTGAAGATAGGTTCATTGTTGTTGTAGAAGGCGAAGTTCTGGTTGTCAGTAGTTCCGCCTGTTCGAGAGGCTCCGAAGACATCAGCAGATTGACCGGTCAGGTTTGACAATGAATCGATTTGAATTCGTGCCAATGGATCCTGTTGATATCCACTAGGTGTGTACACGTCGTTTGCACCGTTACGCGGGTTGGTGTTCTGATCGGTCCAGGCTCCACCGGTCGTTGCTGGATTAACTGTGGAGGTGAAGGTATGCATCCAGAAGTCAACCCCATTGTTACCCATCATATTGGTATCGTCGATAGAGGCTCTCAATCCACCTAATGCAGCTGGGTTAACAGTGTTTGGATCCTCAAAAGGTCGATTGTTTGGCGTGTTACTGTCAGCTCCTGTCGTTCCGACACGGAAGACAAGTCCCCCGCCGTTGTAGCTGTCTCCCAGAGCATTGTTGACGATCTGGTTTTGGCCAGTGCCGTTGAAGCCTGGATCAGCAGAGATTGAGAAGTCCAGGAAGGCATTGGCAAAGATGCTTCCATCCTGAGCTAAGTCAACGTCGGCTGACACTTCATTGCTCTGTGTTGTTGAAGCAGTGATCAGGTTGTAAATCCCCTGCTCACCATTTCCTGAGACAATAATATTGTTGATATCAACCGAAGCCGCACCGTCGCCTTGCACTGTGGTATCAATACCTCGTCCACCATTGTCGCGAACCACGTTAGTATCGAAGACCACTTCGATTTCAGGATTGCCCGCACCGGTTGAGTTAGTACGAGTATTACCACCGGGATTCACCGTCATTTGAATACCATCACGCAAGTTATCTTGAATTAACGAGTTGGTCATAACAAGATTAATATCTTCAAAGAAGCCTGTTGAGGAGAGGTTGATTCCGTGAAGAGTATTATTACTGATAACGGAACGATCCACATACCCGCTTGAAGGTGAAGTTACATTCAAGCCGCTTCCACCGTTACCATCGATAAAGGCATTGCTGACGGTATAGAATCCGACACCAGGAATATTAATACCATTTCCTCCGTTATTGGTAATCATAACAGCATCAGAGTCGAGTCGACCGTCACCATCGAGGTCTTCGCCGGGATCCAGGAAGCCGTTATTGTTCAGGTCTTCCGTAAAGTTAGATCCGATCTGCAGAGGACGAAGGGTATTATTCAGATCACCAAACACACCTGAGAGGTTAATACCATCACCTGTGTTATTGTCGATTTGCAGGCCGACCCAGGTTCCAGTGATGGAAACTTCATCAGTGAAGTCATTCTGGTTTGTGACCAGGAAGATCCCGTTGGCACCGTTGTCATTAATGGTGCTGTATCGAATATCGACCAGCATCTCGGCATCACCCTGAGCAAACAAGCGGACACCATTGGCTCCGTTACCGGAGATGTCGTTCTGCTGGATCAGATATTCATCATTGTTATTTGCCAGATTCGCAGTCAAGTCGATACCGTCTCCACCGTTACCATTGATGACACTGTCACGAATGACAAATGCTTCTGCTGGTGGGGCAGGAACCGTATTGGTTGAGAATGGGAATGGTGGAACCAGAGTTGAAAGCCCCAGTGGTGCGATTGGTGAAGGAACAGAAGCTCCTCCTGTCCCACCTGGGATAGTCAACAAGGGTGGAATGACGTTGGCATCATCACCGACGATTGCCGATTGATTTCGCACCACGTTGATACCATCTCCGGTCCCGTTAGTACCGTTGTTGGAGATCGTCGAGTTGGCGATCAATGGTGTCTGGAGTGACGTAGAACCGGAGGCCACGATAGAGATACCATTATTCAGGTTACCGCTGATTGTTGTTGGACGAATCGTGCCAGGGTTGGCAGGGTTCACGACAATCGGATCACCAATTCGCATGTTGTCAAGCATTGCATTGTCGTTCAGGACAATGCCAATACCTTCTCCGTTGAAGTTAAGGTTATCATTGACACCACCGGCATCAGCATCCTGATTGCCATTGATGGTCACATTATCGAGTCGAAGATCACCCACGGTGTTTTCAGACATTTCAATTCCGAGTCCAGCATCCTGGTTGCCATTGATTGTGCTGGCTTCCGGAGTACTACCAACCAGAGTGAACTGACTGTTGTCTTCGGCGGTAATGTGGTAACCAATACCATTATTGTTGTTCACCGTGTTACCGAAGAACCAGGACTCTTCATCGGTTGGATCAGGAGTCAACAAGGTATTCGGAGGAATAAGGCCGTTGTGATAAATGGCGTTGTTAGAAAGTTCGACGTTAATACCACCCAGACCATTGCCGGAGATATCGTTCACGCAGATGATCGCATCGAGATGATTGTTCAGATTCAGCGAAGTATTCAAACCATAACCAATGTTGTTGTTGATCTGGTTGAGTCGGTAGTGAATCTGGTTATCTCCCTCGTTGTTCGTAGCGAACTGAGGATCGATCAGGCGAACACCGTCTCCCGTATTCCCGTTGATCAGGTTGTTCTCGATGATCACATTGTCGAGATTACTATTGAGAACAGAGATATTGATACCGTTGCCCATTGCACCGGGATCGATTTGGACCAGGTTGACTGGTGTTGGTGTGGCTGCAGCGTAATGGAATGGTCCGACATTCTGATTGAATGTTCCATTCAGAGGATTCGTCGTTGTTCCATTAAGTGGTGTTGGGTCTGAATAAGCATCCGATGCGTTCAGATTGACAACATAACCAAGGTCCTGCAGCGAACCGGCAGTAATTCGGCTCAGAGGATTCGGGCCTGGTGAATTCAGGAAGCCAGTCATCAACTCATTGTCGAGAATTGACTCTCTCCAGTGTCCATCAGCTGTTCCGGGTCCACCGCTGTTTTCCACTGGTACCCCAGTGTCAGCTGTTCCGAAAATTGTATTGTATTGTGCTGTGGCCAACGCTCCCGTGAAGCGGGTATCTGTTACGCCATCGCCGTTACTTGGATTTAGCAGCAAGCCTTGAGTCTGCCAGATGGTTCCAATTCCGAGGACGTGTCCCATTTCATGCAGGATAACATCTTCCAACTGACCACTCGCTTCGAGTGCAGCCAGGTCGGCGGTATCGAATTGCATGATTCCCTGGAATGGAATGTTAGATCCCATTCGTAAGCCAGTCGGTCCGGCCTGTCCGAGAATACCGTTCACACCATCGATGGCAACAGCCTCAGCTGAGATCTGGATATCATCAATGGCTCCGACATCGGGAACATCACCCACAATAATTTCCGCCCAGCGATTAGCAGCCGACTGGAAGATGACCTGCTGTGAGGCAGACAATCCACCCTGGAAGACGACATCAATATTGAACTGACTGATCGGATTGAAGGTCTGCAGATTCCCGTTGCCGTTAATCAGGTTGCCTTCAATGAAGGGGTCAGTCATTGTCGAGTTGAGCAACTGGAAGTTAATACCATTCACACCGTTATTAGTGATTTGGTTGTTAGCAACTCTGAGCCCACTGAATGGAGTATCTTCAGCACTGACATAAATACCGTCCTGAATGTTTCCGCTGAGAATACTTTCCTGGAGGGTAAAGTCGTTGAATGTCGTTCCCAGTGATCCTGTATCCTGAATGTCGATCAGCAAACCATGGTTGGTATTGTCAGTGATTGCTGCGTGAAAAATTCCGGTTCGATCCAGAACACCGTCGCCGTCGAGGTCTTCAGTCAAGTCCAGAATTCCATCGTTGTCGCGGTCTTCGCCAAGATCCAGAATTCCGTTTCCGTTGGTGTCTTCAGTCAAATCCAGTATTCCGTTGCCATTGGCATCTTCATTGACACTGGTCAGTACTGCACCGTTATCGAGACGAATGTGAACTCCATTGCCGTCTGTGGTGTCGAGTCCATCTTGGCCGTTACGCAGGAACTGGTTCAAAATGGTATAGGTACGTGTTGTTTGATCGGCTGGGTTAGACAGTGTGAAATCGAAAGCCGAGTTGGAAGGTCCCACCTGGACAGTCAATGAACTGCTGTTATCTCCGTTGATGAACAAACCGTTCAAACCGTTGTCGTTGAATTCGCTTGGGACAACATTGACTATCGCTCCAGTGATAGAATCCACTTCGAACGTGCCGCTCATTGGAGTGAGCATGTCGAATGTTGAACCATTATCGGCTTCAAAGATTGCCCCATGTCCGAAGTTGCTGTTGGACAAGTGAGCGTTTGGCGAGGCCAGTGTGATTGTTCCACCGTTATCAGCTGCTGCTCGGAAACCATATTCGTTCCCCAAAGCCATCGGTGCGGTTTGGACATATGGATTCTTTACCGTTGGCAGTAATCCGGCCTGGTAAGGATTGTTGAAAGAGGTATCGTTGCTGATGACATTGGCTTCAACCGTTGCACCATTATCAGCGAACAGATTCATACCATTCTTGTTACCGACATTGTCATCGGTATCGGAAACCGACAGAACCGTTGTCGGTGGAATCAGTTGGATATCACCATTGATATCTTTGGCGGTGAATGTATTCACAACATTTCCATTGGCATCCAGACCCTGCTGACGGAAATATTGCATTTCGTCCAGGTGAGTCACGTTGCGGGAAATGGCACCGTAGTCGAATCGTCCGTTACCGTTGGCATCTTCGCCGACGTCCAGGACACCATTACCATTCGTATCTTCAGTGAAGTTGGAATTGATGCTGTTACCAGCTCCGTCTGCAACAATGCTGATACCAATACCCAGGTCATCTGCCCCGAGTACGCCATCTTTGTCGTTGTCTTCGCTGACATCGATGATGCCATTTCCATTGAGGTCCTCCCCAATATCGAGCTTACCATTTCCGTTCAGGTCTTCAGTACCTGTGAGGAAAGCATCCAGAACACCGTTGTTGTTAATATCTTCACCGAAGACATTGAACACAAGGTTATCATTCACACGCAGATTCAAGTTACCGGTTGTGGCCGTATTCTGATTAATGGTAATGCCAGAGTTTGAATTAAAGCCATCACCTTCGATGCGGTTCAATTCGACAATACCCTGGCCAGTTCCCACATGGGTGATATTGACACCGTGAACAGTATCGATGATTGAGTTGCTGTTGATATCGAAGTCGGTCACACCGGTTCCGTTGTTGCCACCGGCACCTGCATGCAGGTTGATCGATGGATCGAGCAGATTAGCCGTCACGATACCGCTGTTGAGCATCGTTGGCATATTCGGATTGGCACCACTGATCTGGAAGCCAGAAACTTCCGTATCAGATTCGCAGGCCACAGAGAAACTGTTATCGATGGTGACGACAGAGTAGTGTAATAATGGGTTGGTGATTGGTGGTGTATCGTTTGTCAGGATTGGCCGTGGGTCGGTGACAGGATCGAAGATGGTTCCAAACAGAGCCGTATCATCTGCCGTCGCTCCCGGGATTGCATAAGTACCGGTTCCCAAGGCTCCTGCGTTCGCCTGAACCATATGAGGTGCATAAGTTAGAAGTTCATTTCCGCTCGCGCCAAGAGTTCTGACAAGTCGTCCTGTTGATGCCAGGAGTCGTTGATTTTCAACAATCGTGATCCCTGAGTTCAGGTTGTTCGTGAAGAAACTTCCATCCGGTACAACACCCGGTTGAACAAGAACAATATCGAACTCAGCCTTTTCAGCTCCTGTCAAATTATTCCAGGCTTCCGTACTGTTGAAGGGATTCTCTGAAGAACCATCGCCAGCAGCCAGAACATTATCGACTTCAAACGGATCGATATGTGCAACCGTGATCGGCGAATTGTCAAAGCTGTTCAGCAATGGGATGCTGTCGGAAACTGTATATTGTTTTGTACTGACGCGGTAGTTACGTTCTTCAGGACGCAGCATGTAATCGTGAACGCGAGGCTGTCGCATCACGCGTGAGGCCCGACCATCAGGAAAGTTGTAAACGAAACTGAGCTGTGAACTGGTTCCGAAAATGTCGTCGTTGGTATAACGAACATCCATCGTTAGGTCTTCAGTCAGATTTGCATCGACATGAGCCATGAAGCCCACTCCATCCTGACCGCGATAGGATGATTCGTAATACAGACCGAAGTCCCAGTTCATGCCGAATTGACCGAGCAGTGGAATTGGTCCACCAATCGAGGCGTCGGCATGGTTATAGGCGACTTCGCGGTATCGATCGCGATTCAGGTTAATCTGATTACCCGCGAAGAATGGGTTCACGGTATCGATAGACTCGCCAATGAAATCATCTTTATCACTCAAAATGCGGTTCACATTCACGCGGGTACGCCAGTAACGCGAGGTCATCGCCCAGCTGACACCACCCTGTAAATACTGATTGACGTGGCCGCCATCGTAATCGAGCCAGATCGACTGCGAGTAGACGCGGTCGCCGTAGGCATCGTAATTACGACGTCCCAGTCCCAGGTTGAAACCCCCATCCGAGTTGTTCGTGAACAAGCCGCGGATGTCGAAGAACATCAAACTGTTCTCATCCAGAGCTTTGGGGATGAAGGCCCCGACGTTGACATAGCCATCGTCGTAACCATACAGGCCGCCGTTGCGTTGGTCTAAACGAAACTGAGTCGTAAAGACATCCCCGGACATCCGATAGCCGAGGTTCGGGGCATTGTACATTTCCTG
Organism: Rubinisphaera italica; assembly: GCF_007859715.1. Classification (NCBI taxonomy): domain Bacteria; kingdom Pseudomonadati; phylum Planctomycetota; class Planctomycetia; order Planctomycetales; family Planctomycetaceae; genus Rubinisphaera; species Rubinisphaera italica. The sequence continues at coordinate 6,231,424 of NZ_SJPG01000001.1, read as the reverse complement.
GTACACAGGAGAGGATTGAGGCAATCCTTCCCCCATGCCGTTCAACACGGCTCTTCCCGTTCCGTCATCGGAACCGATGACGTGCGGAATCGGTGGAGGCGTCGAGTTGTCGTCCGATAGTCGGACGCGACCCGATGAGTCCACTTCATCTGCCCAAGAGGAGATGACAGGAACACACAGCATACATGCTGTCGTGATACAGGCGAGAAGACGTTTCATTGAGGGCTCCAGCGTCATGCTGACTGAATCCTGCTAAGTTCGGGAACTTGCTGTCGAACTTGCGACAACTCATTCAGTTGGAAATACTTATGCGAGAGGTCAATCTCTGAAAGGTGTCCTGAATACGTTCACTCAAACCGAGCGCAGTCAGGTTATACCGGTTGTGCCGAGAATGGCGGTTACTCTGAATTTCGGATCATTACGACCGTAAAGTTGAGTAGAATCGTTCTAATCCGCATAAGTTCACAGGATGTTTCCTCTGCATATTTATATCCCGAGAGGGGACTTTCGTCGTAAGATGTTTCCCACATAACAGTTACGACAGAACACTCCCCTGAAAATCAAGCGCCGATATTTCTGGCATTTCGACTTCAAATGCTGCTGCAAATTGTTTGATGGACACGATTTGGTTTTGATTCAAATGTCATCCCGTCAGAAGTCATGGCGGATATCAATATGTGCACGTTTTGCCATGCATTTGCCTGGCATTTCACAATCTGCGATTATGACGACGAGCTCATTAAACTTTCACAACAGGGCGAGAACGATGAACATTCAGACACAATTTCCTGGAACGGATCAGGTCAGACGATGGGCGACTTTCACTGCGATCGTGCTCACTTTTCTTACGTTTGCCTCTCAAAACAGGATTCATGCGGAGGACTCTTCACAACTCCAGGCCGCTTTTGAGGAACGGGACATCACGCCCGAAATCGGTATGGAACAGCCCGGTGGCTACGGCAAGTCTTTTCACAGATCACTGCACGATCCCTGCAAAGCTCGCATTGCAGTTTTTGCAAACCCAAACGAAACGGCACGCGAATATGCAGTCGTCATCAGCCTGGATGCCTTAATCGTCCGTCGAAAAACCGTCCTCAGCGTCCGCGACAAAATCGAAAAGGCGACCGGCATCCCCCAGAGTCGCATCCTGATCCATGCCACCCATTCTCACTCTTCCGGCCCGACCGGGATGATTCTCCCCGGCGAATATGATCAAGCCGACGAGTTCATTCAGGATCTTGCTTACAACAAATCGAGCTGTGCCGATGCGAAATATCTTGAAACTGTGGAAAAGCAAATCGTCGATGGTGTCGTTACTGCCTGGAAAAAACTGGCTCCCGCCAAATTCGCTGTAGGCCGAGGCCATGAAGACACCGTCGCCCATAACCGCCGCTTTTTCATGAAAAACGGTTTAACGGTCACTCATCCGCGACCCGGCAATCCCGACATCGTCAAAGTTGCCGGCCCGACCGATCCCGAAGTCGGCGTGCTGGCTTGCTGGAATGAAAAAGGGGAGATAACTGGCTGCATTGTCAATTACGTCTGTCATGCGACCGCCAGCCCCGGCGGGATTTCTGCCAACTATATTTATTACGTCGAAAAAGTCATCAAAGGCATGTTTGGAGATGATCTCGTCGTCGTCTTCATCGCAGGGGCATCTGGCGATGTGACGCAAGTCGATAACTTGACAACGGTTGTGCCGAAATCTGGGGAAGCCTCTTCGGCTCTAGTCGGTGGTCGTATTGGAGCTGAAGCCGTCAAAGTGATGCTCAATATGACTCCCGGCACCGAATGCAAACTCGATAGCCGTCAAACCGTTTTGAAAATTCCACGACGAGCCCCCCGACGCGAACATCTTGAAGAAGCTCGCAGTCTGATTGAGCAAGAGCCCCAAACTGTTGGAACCGCCAACTGGACCTTCGCTAAAGAAACTCTCCTGCTTGAAGCTCGGCTCAAAACCGAGCCCGTTGCTGACGTCGAAATTCAGGCACTGCAGATCGGCCCTGTCGTTATCGTCACTAACCCCGCTGAATATTTCTGCGAGTACGGCCTGCAAATCAAAGAGGGGAGCCCGTTTCCGTACACGTTTATTGCGTCTTTATCAAATGGCTGCGTTGGCTACGTCCCGACTCTGGCCTCTTTTGGCGAACACGGAGGCGGCTACGAAACTCGCCTTTCGAGCTACAGCAATCTGGAAATCACAGCCGGAGACCAAATCCGCGATACGGGAATCGCTCTCGCGAATGAATTAAAACCGGGAGCAGTCCCGGAGCCGAAACCGATTCCAACCTTCCAGGGTCCCGCATGGTCCTATGGAGATGTGCCCCCGCAGGTCGATTAAAAAAACGACGGGTGGCTGGGGTCGAAGCGCAGCGAAGTCCCCAGAATTCACAGTAGAAGTAGGGTGCGTCTTGACGCACCTTTCACTCGAAGTTGTTGAACCAGACGTTTTAACAATGGCTGGTTCAACAGTTAAACTTGAGCATACTGAGATCGTCCGAAATTGATGGTTGATTGGTCACTACAATCATGGCAAGGTGCGTCAAGACGCACCCTACGAAACTCCCAATTCATTGATCCAGTTCCTCTACAACTTGTGAAAGGGCCTCTCGGAACTCGTTGAAGTTCTTGCCTGCCAGTGTTACTTCAAATCGTGCTTCGGCTGAATCTCCAATGATGATGAAGCATCGATCGGCAAACTCATTGTCACGATGAACGATAACCGGGCGGTCGTAGTAGAGACCGACTTCAACCGAATTGTTTTCGTCATACGCATTCGAATCAGATTTTGCGAGGAGATGCTTCAATTCGGCAAAGACATCGAGACACGGGATGCCACATTGAAGCGACACGAAAGGTGACTCAATTTGCAGGCACCAATGCTGACGTTCTCCAAGTATCTCATCGACCGCCAACTCCCAATCTCCCGAGCGTCCAAAAGCCGCCATTCCATACTCAGTCATCAGTGTCTAGCTCCAGATATTCACACCATCTACCAATAGATTCGGTACCATCTGCTGGTGTTGCCAGTGAGTGCTTTGCTTAATTTTCTCGACGAACTCGGGACGGACGAACTTGGCTCGTCCCGTGACACCGCCGTCCGCCTCCGTTCGCAAGTACAGACCTTCCATCAGGTTGTCAGGTCGTTTGGTGATTGGGTTGTCGAAGTGACTGTCAAACTGCGATGGCCCGATCAGTTCTTTGAGGTTTTCACGACCAAGTGTGCCTGTGTATATGACCGGCACCGTCTGGATTCCCGTCCCTTCGAGCAGCGACAACCGACGTTCCAGATCGAGGAACGATTCTGCCTGTTTGTCGTAGATGTCGAACTCGAAGAAGTAATGCGTCAACTTCCGGTAATGGACCGAGTGCCGGGCGTAGACCCACTCACCAAACAAAATGAAGCCGTTCTCTAACATCTCATCCAGCACTTGCCGCTTCGCCGCCGTCCATTGCTTGAACAGATCGTACTGTGGGTGCATCCCCTCGGTGATGAGATGGCCCCGGCATTGCAGGACCATCTCACCAGAATCCAAGAAGTGGATGCCGACATTCGTACCGTCGATTTTTTCCTCAACGATCAATGACTCGTCGGCGATGAACGCCTTCGATTCGTCTTCGCCGAGATGCTTGTCGTCATCCGTCCCCTTCGACACAAACAGATGGGGCGTGCGAGGGTATTTGGTAAAATCACCGTGGGAAGTACCCATCGTTAGGCTCTTTGCTGAATCTCGTTTGCATTTGGCAGAAGCGTCTCGCCTACCAGATTGTCCATCAGACCCATCATTTGACGCCATCGTGCTTCGACCATAGCTGTGTAGAGATGTCCCGGAAGACCGTAATTTCCCAAAGAAAATCCATCGTTCACTTCCACTAGAACTGTCGCACCAGAGGTCGTAACAGCCCAGTCCAAAGAGAATGCGATGGGGCGATCCTTGAATGCTGGGATCGCCTTTTGCATTATGCTGGGATCCGGGAACAGAAGTGGATTACCCTTATAATAGCACACCTGAAGAATTCTGTCCCTCAGAATGTAGCTTCGCCATTCTGACTCGAAGCACAAGGTTTCCTGACATAAGATTTGAACGTCATCATCCAGATGTGCAGTGGGTATCAGGTTACTAAACTTTGACACGACCAATCCCGTGAACATTTTCTGGTGAATTAGTGGCTTTATATGAATTGCTGGCTGAAATTCGCTGTTAGTGGCTACGCTGCGAAATTCGCCGAGCGTTGATTCCCATATTCTTCGTGCCGCATACGGCCAGAGATCACGAGGCAGATCATCTATTTGCGGAGCAGTACGTCCGGCACGTTGAAGTGCTAATAGCACCGTTCCCACACCCGCTCGAACGATTGTTGAATCTGCTTCTTGGATGAGAAGATCATCAAACTTACCACTATTGAGTTCCTCGAAGCGGAACCTGATGACTTCATATCCACGTTCCCAGAACTAATAGGCGGAGCGTTCAAAATTGTCGTAAGTGGATTGTCCTTTGTCGATTTGTTGGACCAAGACTCGCATCGTGTTATGTTCTCGGATTCTGATTGGCGATTTGTAGAAGGAAGGAAGGCAGGCGGGAGCCTGCCCTACTTGACTGGATAGATCTCGTAGACTCCTCCCTGTTTGACTCTGATATCCTTAAAGCCTCCCATTCCACCGGTAATGTAACCTTCCAACTGTCCTTTGAATTCCAGTTCCTGTTGCCGTGCAGCAAATTCGAGTGTGCCGTCGGTCTGAATGAGAATATCTCGCCGCTTGTACTGTCCTGAAGCAATTGGTCCAAGTTCAACTTGCACGCCAGGCCCGGTGACAATGAAACTATCAATCGTTTGGTTGCTATTGTTGTAGACTCGAACAGTGTATTGCATTGATACAGCGACTGCTGATAGGGCGAAGTAACCAGCCACGGGGAAGTTGGCGAGCAACAAACTGCCTACAACCACGGCTTGCAAAAATAGTGTGCGACTGGAAATTAGTTGGGCTCTACTCTCAAACCACAGGTGACGACAGAGAGCGGATGCGCCCATGTAGAATGCCACGAGGCCGACGAGAATAGTCAGCCCCCCTGCGGCTTCCAGCCATTCCCATTGGGTATATCTCCACATCACATAAATGAGTGTTCCAACAAGCAGCGGGCTGGCTCCAAGTACAATTGCAGACTTTAAGAGCCGCGGCATGTTCATGACTCGCGAAAAATGACTTACCTGTTGATTGTCAGAGGCCATTTTCAGTCAGACATATTTTGAATATTTTGCAGAATGTGGCTAGTCGGGCAACATGTCCACACTTGTTGTAGACATGCATGACGCAGCATGAGTGAATCCTACACAATTCAAACGGTTACATCTTGTGCAATCCCTCAAGTGAAGAAATTTCCATTTTACATTCCGGTCACTTTACATTCTCAAATCTAAGCCTTGAAAGACCCAAATCTGATGAGGATTCGTCACAGAACTGCTTAAGCCTCCGCCGCCCTGAAAGAATCTTTCAGGGCCACCCGCGTCTGAAATTGATGGTTGATTGGTCACTACAATCATAGCAAAGTGCGTCTTGACGCACCCTACGAAACTTGATGATATGCCCGCAGAAACTTTTCAGGCAGACTTTGCCAGCAAATTTGATTTCGACGCGGCTACTTGCTCGACATATCCAAAGCGATGCAGGCAATCCAGTTCAAGTTGCAGGACATGAGTCCGCAACTCCGGCTCCCATTCGATGGAGGATCGGGGAGATTTGCTGACGCCGACGTCTTCAAAATTCCGGATGAAGTCGGCATCAAAATCGAGTCCTGCCTGCTCGAGTGCAGTGACAAGGTCCTCACGGAGATTCTCCTGCTTGCCAACAAAATTTACTTGAGGACTTATGTAGCCATCGTAAAGATTGGTCACATAGCTCGGATGTTTTGCGATAACATTTCGGACATACTGATTGAACTCCGCGGCTCCCAGTCCATCGATGTTGGCATTAGGATGCCAGCCATACGCCTTCGAAGCTTCGGCAAAAGAGAGCCAGTTGCGGTTCGGTTGAGACATGTATTTGAACCAAGACTCATACCACTTGAGGGGATGTCTTACAAAGCAGAACATGTACGGCTCCCGATTTCCAAATCGAGCATTCCGCACAGTGTATCGCAACTGATTCTGAAGACGTTTCTTCCAGGTCTTGCCGGCAAATGTAAGATGTTTCAAGTCGGCATGCTTGTGCGAAAACCGAAACGCGACCAGATTGCTTTCCTCAAGAACCCGGGTGACCCAGTTTCCGCCGGTCTTGGGAATGTGCAGGAAGACAGAGCCATTCTTCAATAAGAGTGCCATCGCAAACTTTCAATTTGCCCGTAAATAGATGAGGCAGGGTGGCGGGGGCGCTCCGCTTAAGCGGAAGCCCCCGGAAGTTCGACGATTCGGGGGATTCTCTTCGAGAGCGCCCCCGCCACCCTAATTTAAGCAGCCTTTTTATGCTCATCGCCCAGAAAGACATCGGTCGGTAAGACTTTTGTCGAACGAGTTTTCTCGAAGACCATAATTACGGATCGACCAGTCAACAGTGACCAGGAATTCGTGTGTTGATAGATCTCCGTGTTGCGTTTTTCATTATTTTCATAGTTCTTCGAAAAGAAGAGCGAACGCGACCAGAGTTTGCCAATGGTTTGAATGGTCCAGTATACGGGAGCCAGGAAGGCCCGCTTCGATTTATCGGCTCGTGCTTCCGCGACGCGTGCCCCGAAGAAATCTCCCAGGTATCGCATTGAGTGATACGACATCGGTGAAATGTGAAAACGGTCGACCGCTTCTTCCGGACCGTAGTCGGTCAGTTGAGATGGATGAAATTGATAGAAGGTCCCGGTGAACAGGAACTGCAATCGGGACCACATATTCATAATGTTTGGTGTCGAGATAATAACCGTTCCACCAACTTTGCTGACACGAATTAATTCGCCCATCAGCAGATAAGGGTTGAGTACATGCTCGATGCCTTCGAGGCAGATGACTCCATCGAAGGTTTCATCGTCAAAGGGGAGCCGCTTGGTCATGTCGGCATAGACAAAATCACCGGCATGTCCATTGATATCGCCCGGCGTCACTTGATGGCCCTGTGCCCGCAGAGCAGCCGTCAACTTCCCGCTGCCAGCCGGTAAATCGAGAATATGCTGACCAGGAGTCTTTTGACCGAAGATCTCGACTGCCTGCTGCATATAGCCAGGAAAACTCTGCATCTTATGTTCACGCATCGGAATATACTCTCTGGCGATAACCCAATCAGGGTTTTGTTTACTTAGTTCGTAGGTCTGGCATTGCCCGACATCCAACATTCAACCTTCAGCTCTAAACCTTCAACCCGAATTCACGCCGCCAACTTCTGAACCTGCTTACGTCGATAAACGGCGAAAACAGTATGAGCATAGCGGTTCGCATAAGCTTTGGAGGAAAACCAGAAACGTCGCATCAACGTGAGTGGACCTGAACGCGGTTTTTCGACAACTCGCAAGTCAACCAGTTCATATTCTGCGGGACAGGCTGACTCAAAGAAATCGACAACTTGTGAAACATTGAAAAACCATTTGTGACGATCGACTGGTTTTTGATGCGGCAGGCCGTAATGCAGAATCTCGCCGCGACCACGTCCCACTTTCTGACGGGCTCCGCACCAGCAGTTGGGCAGAGAGACGATGACGTCCTGACTGCTCACTCGAAACAGTTCGTGGAACATATCATGCAGATTATTAATATGTTCGAGCACTTCAATGCAGATTACGCTGTTGAAGGAACCATCGGCGAATGGCAGCTGTTTGCACTCTTCCAGATTGATGACCTGATCCGGTTTGCCGACAATATCGATACCGTAGTATTCTTCCTTCGGCAGTAATTCCCGGAGTGGAGCTTCATAGCAGCCCACATCGAGAACTTTACCTTTAAGCACACCCCGAAATTGCTCCAGCAAATACTGACTGCGAGCGGGACGTGTGCGGAACGATGCATAATCTCTCTGCGATTGCACCATCGAATTGTCATCCTGACTGATAAAGAAAATGGCTTCCTGCCAATTGGCCTTGTCTTCAGATCATAAGTCAACCTGAGAAAACAGGTCAAGACCTTGTCAGAAGATCAGTCTGGTCAATAACTTCAGATATTTGCAGCCTCTTCGTTATATTCATTCATTGCCAAATAATGTGAGTTTGCCAGAACCAATTATTGATGAATGCCGGATACTTCTCACGCAAAGTAATTGACTGCATTTTGAAATAATTTCAATCCGTCACCCGCTCCACGTTCAGGTCTGCGTGTCCAACTGGGGTGATGCGTTGCTTTGATAAACCGTTCTGGATGAGGCATCAGACCTAGAACCCGACCGGAGACATCGCTTAAGCCTGCGATATTGGCGACTGATCCATTTGGATTATACTCTTCAGAAAGGACCTCATCATTGGCAGAATGGGAGTCATCACAATAACGAACTGCGATTTGCCGATTCGCTTTCCAGGAATTCAGCAAGTCATCATTGGCGACACACAATTTGCCTTCGGCATGCGCGAGCGGCATTTCAATGGTCTCAATACCCTTCAGAAACACATTTTGCGGACTGTCGACGACCATTTTTACCCAGCGGGCGGTATATTTTCCGTTATTGTTCCAGGTTAATGTCGCTTCGCGTTCAAATTCTGGTCCGGGTGTCCAGTCTTCAGTTCCATTGGGTAAGATGCCCGATTTGAGCAGCACCTGAAAACCATTGCAGATTCCCAGTGTGAGCGTGTTTCTCTGGAGATGAGCATGCAGTAAGTCGCCCATCTTGCGGCGAATCTGTCCAGCAAAAATCACCCCGGCTCCGATATCGTCTCCATAACTGAAACCGCCGGGAATGCAGAGAATCTGATAATCCTGCAGGCGTTCGGGAGACTCCGTCAGTTCAAATACATGGACATTGTCCACCTTTCCACCGGCCTGCTCGAAGGCATAGCAGGTTTCGTGGTCGCTATTGGTCCCGGGGGCTCGAAGAACGCAGATTCGGGGAGTCGAACTCATCAGACTGATTTTCCTTAGGATTTCAGGGGAGTTGACTTCACTCGCCATTTCCTGAAATCATGCAACTGTTCAAAATTCGTCGCTGCCTTGTGTGATGACCCTTGATTCGGGAAAATACACGAGCATTGTGATGATGCTAATCATCAAACCACAATTCATCCACCATTGGGACCGAGAAACTCACACTCAAATTGAGATCCGCTGGAAAAGGGAATGAATCGACAGTAACTCATCACGAATTAATGATTTTAAAGTGGGTGGCGGGGGCGCTCAGCTTTAGCGGAAGCCCCCGACAGTTCGACGTTTCGGGGACTTCTCTTCGAGAACGCCCACAGCCATTCATTTGAATGATCAACAAGAATTTCAAATCGAGGAAAAAACATCACTGAGACATCAATCAGCACTGATGAGACCGACACGGAAGCCACCTTGCTGCCAGTTCTCCAGCAGTATTGGGGATATTCCGCATTTCGCCCATTACAGAAAGAAGCCATGGAATCAGTCATGGCTCGACAGGATTCACTGGTTGTACTGCCGACTGGAGGCGGGAAATCGCTCTGCTATCAGGTTCCCGCTCTGGCCCGCGAAGGGATGATGGTGGTCGTTTCTCCACTGATCGCACTGATGAAGGATCAGGTCGATGTCCTGATCGATAATGGGATCTCGGCTGCAGCCGTCAACAGCACGCTTTCTGTGGACGAACGGCGAATGATCGCCCAGCAGATTGAAGCGGGTGAAATCAAATTGCTGTACGTCGCCCCCGAGCGACTTTGCACCGCGAAGATGATCGATTTTCTCTCGAAACAGAAAATCTCCGCGATCGCAGTCGACGAAGCTCATTGCATCAGCACCTGGGGACACAACTTCCGACCAGAGTATCGGCTGCTGGGAGAATTGCGAAATAAGCTTCCCGATGTCGACATGCACGCCTACACGGCCACCGCGACCGAGCAGGTTCGTCACGATATCTGCGAACAGTTGCAGCTGAAGGCTCCTGTGGTTTTAACCGGAAACTTCGATCGGCCCAATTTGATCTACCGCATCCAACGTCGACAAAGCCTGCAAACACAGGTACGAAAGGTGATCGACAGATACCCCGACTCGGCAGGCATCATATATTGTATCAGTCGTCGTCAGGTCGATGAGTTATCCGCTGCTCTCAAGGAAGCTGGCTATCGAGCGCTGGCTTATCATGCCGGGCTGGAAAATGGAGAACGGCATCGGGCTCAGGATGCCTTTCTGAAAGAAGAAGTAGACATCATTGTGGCGACGGTGGCGTTTGGGATGGGCATCGACAAATCGAATGTCCGCTATGTCATACACGCCTCGGCTACAAAATCTCTGGAGAATTACCAGCAGGAAACCGGCCGGGCCGGCCGAGATGGTCTGCACTCGGAATGCGTGCTCTTTTACAGCGGAAACGATTTTGCCACCTGGAAACGAATGCTGAGCGATTTAACGGGTGATGCCGCGCTGGCAGCCGAGGAGCAACTCAAAACCAAGTCCCGATACTGCAGTTCTCTGACCTGTCGACACCGAGCTTTGGTCGAGCATTTTGGCCAGCAGTATGAAAAAGAAAATTGCGGAGCCTGCGACGTTTGTCTGGGTGAAGTCGAATTGATGCCCGATTCACTCGTCATCGCCCAGAAAATTCTTTCGTGCGTCGTTCGAGTCGATCAACGTTTTGGAGCCGATTATGTCGCTAATGTGCTAATCGGTTCACGAGACCAGCGCATTCTTGATAATGGTCATAACGAACTGACGACTTACAATCTCCTCAAGGGCTTCACCAAAAGCACGATCCGTGGCTGGATAGACCAGTTGATTGACCAGGAATGTCTGCTTAGAGAAGAAGAGCATCAGACGATCAAACTCACTCCTAACGGTCGCCAGGTCTTGCACGGTGAAATTGAGCCGCGACTGCTGCAGGCGACGAAGAAATCCAGCACGACGAAAGCCGAGAAGCCGGAACTTCAGCCCGATGACCAGCTGTTATTTGAGGAATTACGGGCAGAACGTCGGGAGATTGCCAGCGAGAAAGGAATCGCTCCGTTCATTGTGTTCAGTGATGTTTCGTTAATCGACATGGCACAAAAACGTCCTCAAACAGAAGCCGAGTTCCTGAACATCCACGGCGTCGGCCAAACCAAAGCCGACCAGTACGCGGCTCGATTTATCGAACGGATCAAAACCTATTGTGAAAACGAAGCGGAATCGAATTTGTAAATTGATCTGCTCACGTTTTTGATTTTCGCCCCCTGTAGAGAGTCATCATTGCGCAATTTCGAGTAGAATAACTTCAGGCATTGATACAGCTCATCAGCATAAATAGTTCTGCTCGTAATTGATTTCAACGTGCGACGTTATACACCAGAGCAACAACAACGACTCTCTCAGCAGGTACAGGAAGACCTTTCGGGAATTCTGGAAGGAACCGTACGCACTGACGACGGCTCCCGTTCTCTGTTCGCGACCGATGCCAGTCTGCATCAGGTTTCGCCGATTGCCGTGGTCTTTCCGGCTCATGAAGCTGATGTTGTCGCCGTTGTCCGCTATGCTGCGGATCACCAAATCCCCTTGATTCCCCGCGGTTCGGGAACAGGTCTGGCAGGTGGGTGTCTCGGCACCGGCATCATTGTCGACTTTAGCAGTTCAATGAACCAGATTCTGGAAATCCGGAAGCACACGGTTATTGTTCAACCTGGAGTCGTGCTGGACGACTTGAACAAACAGCTCAGAAAACAAGGCTATTATTTTCCGCCGGATCCTTCCAATGCATCAGTGACAACAATTGGTGGAATGATTGGCGTCGATGCAGCTGGCTCTCATGCATTGGGAGTGGGTTCGACAAGAGACTATGTCAAATCGCTGAGTGTTGTTCTGTCTGACGGTTCGCTGCATCAATTGGGACGTGAAGCTGTTCAAGCCGGGTTAGTATCGCAGTCTCCCGATACGACGAGTGAGGATCACGATCAATATGCGCGGGTTCGTGTCATCCTCAGGCGTCTTGCTGCCATTCTGAAAGATAATGATCAACTCATCCGCCAGCAGCAACCACCGCTCACCCGAAATGCTGCGGGCTACATGGTAAGAAATATTCTGAGAAAAGGAATACTCGATTTCCCACGATTATTTGTTGGATCTGAAGGTTCACTTGGCATTTGTACGCAAGCGGAATTACATATTTTGCCATTGCCGGAAAACCGTCGAGGGATGTTGCTGATTTTTCCGCGGTTTGATGAAGCAACAGATAAAATCTCTGCAATTCTCGAATTCGATCCCAGTGCCTGTGACATACTCGATCGGCGTCTGCTCACTCTGGCACGGGAAGCTTCCCCATTATACGCGACGATGATTCCTCAACATGCCGCGGCTGCTTTAATTGTCGCCTTTGACGATTATTCAGAATTCGCCATCAAAAATCGCATCGCTAAGTTTAAGGAATTTATTCAGGCAGAACTCCCCAGTTGCACGATTGTATCTCATGCTCAAAACAGTCAGGAAGTCGACGATTTATGGAAATTGCCCCGGCAAGTCGTTCCCCTGCTGGCACGAATTCAAGGGGCTGCCCGTCCTGTCCCGTTTATTGAAGATATCGTAATTCCTCCCGCCAGCATTGGTGAGTTTCTGCATCAGGCACAGCGTATTCTGCAACGCTATCAGGTGACTGCTTCACTATATGCCCATGCCGGCAGCGGTCAGCTGCATTTGCGACCCTTCCTCGAACTCCCCTCCTCAGACAACGAATCACTTTACGAATCGCTCGCACGGGACTTGTATCGCGTCGTCGGCGAATTTGGCGGCTCGATCTCGGGTGAACATGGCGATGGCTTATCGAGAACGGCCTTTATTCGCACTCAATATGGACCACTCTATCGGGTCTTCCAGCAGATTAAACAGATTTTTGATCCTCATGGGATCTTCAATCCCGATAAAATCGTCAGTGGCGATCCGCACCTGGCAGTCAGACATTTTCGCCCTGACGCCAACATGATTCAACTGCAGACCAAAGCAACCACTCATCTGAACTGGACGCCGACCGATATGGCGGTCGAAGCCTCGACATGCAATGGTTGTGGTCAATGCAAATCGACACAAGCTCAGTTACGGATGTGTCCGTTTCATCACGTTGACTGCAACGAATACACTTCGCCACGTGCTAAGGCGAATACGATTCGTCAGTATCTGTTTCAAAGTGCAGATACTGAAGTCAGCGATGCAGGTGAGATTTTGCAATCGCTCAATACTCAGGAAGTTCTCGACTCCTGTTTCAACTGCAAACAATGCCAGCTCGAATGTCCCAGTGAGGTCGATATCCCCCATTTATGGCTGGAAGCAAAAGCTCAGTCGGTTTTACAGCAGGGGCTGGATCGGGGCGACTGGTATCTTACACGGGTCGATAAACTGGCGGAATTCGGCTGGAGATTTTCCTGGCTGACCAATCCCATGTTCCATACTCGCTGGGGACGCTGGCTGCTCGAAAAGTTTTGTGGAATCGATGCCCGCAGGCGACTACCTGATCTGGCCAAGAAGCCGTATCTCGAACAGATCGAACGTCGCAATCGAAAGAACGCGAAAAGGCCGGCTCCACAGGTCCAATCCAATCGCAAACCAGTCATCCTGTTCATTGATTACTTTGCCAACTATCACGATCCTGACACTGCTCTGGCACTTGAGGCGATTCTTCGACATCACAACATTCCTTATCTCATTCCTGAAGAGCAGGTTGTCTCCGGGATGAGTATGATCAACTCGGGTGACCTGACAGCTGCCCGTGTAAAGGCTGAGCAGAACATCCGCATTCTTGGGCCTTACGCTCAGGAAGGTCATCAGATTCTCTGTCTCGAACCCTCCAGTGCAGTCTGCCTGAAACAGGAATATCCCTTCCTGATGAAGCATCCCGATGTGCAGGCGATAGCAGATCAAACTATGGAAGCGGGGAGCTTTCTGGCTCACTTGAATAGCGAGGGTTTGCTCAATACCGAATTCGTCGCATTTCCTCAAAAATTCGGCTACCACGAACCTTGTCATCAGCGTTCACTCCGCAATTCAAAACCTTATGTTCAATTGCTTTCCTTGATTCCGGAACTGCAAATCCACTTCATCGACAAAGGCTGCAGCGGTATGGCTGGCCATTTTGGACTGACTCATAAGAACTTTGAAAAATCGATTGCCATTGGTCAGGGCTTGATCGATGCGGTTGTCAACGATGAATTTGACATCGGAACCACAGAATGTGCCGGTTGCAAACTTCAGATGCAGCACCCGGCTGCGAAACCCGTTTTGCATCCTCTAAAAATCATCGCTGCAGCCTACGGATTAATTGCCATCGACTTCAAAAACTTCCCTTACAATAAAACTACCGGTTGATGGGGGGCTGGGGACGGAGCGAAGCGAAGCCCCAGATCGTCGAGCATTCTGGGGGCTCACTTCGTTCGCCCCCAGCCACCCAGCGATTATTTATAATCATGAACAATACATCAACGATCACCATCCGCCTCTTCGCCGTACTGCGAGAAATTGTCGGCCAGGATCAAGTCACAATTCCCTGGCATGAAAACTTAACCGTTGCAGAGGTTAAACAAACTCTGCAACAAACCTATCCTGAAATAGAACCCCAGTTCAAAGCGATCATGATGGCTCGAAATGGTTCCTACTGCAAACAGACTCAACTCCTGCAACCCGACGACGAAATCGCATTCATTCCCCCAGTCAGTGGTGGATAAGCCTCTTCAAAACAAATCCCATGAAAAAAACATCTCACCAAAAATTCGAATCTGACGAAACAGGATCCCTCCGGATCGAACTGACAGAATCACCAATCGACCACAGCGAACTGTTGAACTCAGTCCAGGACCACTCCTGTGGAGCATCTGTTCTGTTTCTGGGAACTGTCCGTGAATTCACAAATGGAAAACAGACCGATTCCCTGACCTATGAGGCCTATCATGAAATGGCCATCAGTGAGATCCACAAGCTGATCGAACAGGCTCGCCAGCAATGGAACGTCAAGCACATCGGTATCATCCATCGGTTGGGACCATTAGCACTTGGTGAAACGGCTGTCGCGATAGCCGTTAGTTCTCCGCATCGAGCCGACTCGTTTGCAGCTGCTCAATTTCTCATGGATGAAATCAAAAAATCTGTCCCCATATGGAAACAGGAACACTGGTCCGACGGCACCACAGAATGGGTTCATCCGAGTCAAACGTAATGAGTGATTATTGAACCGGTAGTAAACGATTGAAACAGAAAGCTGTTGATCGCAGGATGACACGACCCTGAGCAGCGAAGGGCGTGGTCAATTGCAATCGCCACGCCCATCACTTCGTTCTGGGACGTGCCGCCCAGGGACTCACTTAGGTAAGCAAGTTGGACCAAGCATTGCAATGTTCAATAAGGTATGGGGCCATCAGCTCACGACCGTATTCTGCAGGCTTCCCAGTTTTTCGATGGTGACTTCGACCGTATCGCCGTCTTTCAAGTAGACGGGAGGCTTGCGGGCATCGCCGACGCCGGAAGGGGTGCCAGTGAAAATGAGATCGCCCGGTTGCAGGGTCATAATCTGAGTGAGATGAGCGATGATTTTGTCGATACCGAAGATCAGTTCGGTGGTCGAACTCTGCTGCATTGTTTCGCCATTGAGAGTCAGCGAGATACTCAATTGATGAGGATCGCCAACTTCTTCGCATGTCACTACATAGGGACCAATTGGAGCAAAGGTATCCGGAGATTTTCCAAGCATCCATTGACCGCCCGGGCGCCCTTTCTGCCAGTCGCGAGCAGAGACATCGTTGCCGATCATGTAGCCGGCAACATAATCGAGAGCATCCGCAGCATCGACCTGATAAGCTGATTTGCCAATCACAACAACCAGTTCGGCTTCGTAATCGACTCGCTGACTCACCGCTGGCAGACGGATCGAATCCCCCGGGCCGATGATGGTATTTGCATATTTGCCAAAACAAACCGGTTCGGAAGGAATCTCCGCTTTCGTTTCCCGGGCATGATCGCCGTAGTTGAGTCCGATACAGATAATCTTCTCCGGCTTGGTAATAGGAGCTTTGATCTTGCCTTCGATGAATTTCTTTTGAGCCAGTCCACCTTGAAAAGCCCGGGTTGCACGATCAAGAACACCTTCGCGGAGGATGCCAAATAAGCAGTTGGGCAGAGAATCATCGACTGCACACAAATCAATAAACTGTGTCTGGCTCTCCGACAGTTCTACGCCGACAACTTTCAATTCCCCGGCAGATTCCAGCATCGTCAGTTTCATGGTATGTCTCGCTTGTTTGGTCGTTGTGCAGGCGAGCCGAGCCAGTTATGACTCGGGTACGTTGCCTGTATTAAAAAGTGCTTTGTGTGAGTGTACACACAATGATCGTAAAAAAACCGTGCCATGACTGGCACGGCTCGCCTCGAAACTCCTCTAATTCGCAGATTGAACATCGTGCGGAGGAGCTCCCATGATATGGTAGCCGGCGTCGACGTGCAGATTTTCTCCACTGATGCCGCTCGCCTGATCGCTCATCAGGAACATCCCCGTTTTGCCCACTTCTTCCGGAGTGATGTTCCGTCGCAGCGGTGAGAAGGACTCATAGAGTTTTGTCATCTGATCAAACTCACCCACAGCCGAGGAACTGAGTGTTTTCAGTGGTCCTGCACTCAAGGCATTCACACGGAAGCCTTCTGGGCCAAGTTCATTGGCCAGATATTCGATAGTACTTTCCAGAGCCGATTTGCAGACCCCCATAATGTTGTAACCGGGAATCACTTTCTCGCCGCCAAGGTAAGTCAAAGAAAGAATGTTTCCACCTGGCTTGAGGATCTTACGAGCCCGTGAAGCGAGAGAAATCAGACTGTAACAACTGATTTCCATCGACAGCTTGAAACCATCGCGGCTCACGTTGTGGACTGGCCCTTTCAGGTCATCCATTGGAGCATAAGCAATGGAGTGTAATACGAAATCGATTTCGCCGAATTCTTCTTTGGCTTTTGCGAAGACGGCATCGAGGTTCTCTTCGTTCTGCACATCGCAGGGGAGAATGAATTTGTCGAAATCATCAACCAGTTTTCGCAGACGACGTTCCATGCGGGGACGTTCAGGGTCTTTATCAGGCAGGTGCGTGAAGCCCATCTCGGCTCCCTCGGCGTGCAATTGCTGAGTAATTGCCCAGGCGATACTGTGATCGTTTGCAATCCCGAAAACCAACCCTTTTTTGCCTTCAAACAGGCCCATGCCGAACTCCTTGATCAATACTGAGAATCCCTTAAACCTGTGTCAAAGGGAATGTGTTTGTACGTAATTTGAATCCGCTCAGGTTATCGGTCTCAGGGCAGGCAATCAAGGTTGGCGAGTGATTTCCAATCCGATCGAGCATCTTTGATCTCTTCATAAGAGATACTTTGAGCGTTAATCGGGTTACGATTGAACATCCGCACGAAAACCACAAGAATGGATGCAGAGTATTTTGAACACCCCTTATCTATGAGACTGAAAAAATATCATGCTGGCACACATCGTCTACTTTTCGTTAAACGACAATTCTGAAGCCGCCAAAACGCAACTGGTGGATGCCTGTCATAAATACCTGAAGAATCATGCTGGCGTCGAATTTTTTGCTGCCGGAACATTGGGTGAAGAATTCAGCCGGGAAGTGAACGACAAGGGCTACGATGTCTCTCTGCATGTCTACTTCACCGACAAAGAGACTCACGATGCCTATCAAACTGTGGAAGATCACCTGACTTTTATCAAAGAAAACAAAGAGAACTGGAAACAGGTACGCGTGTTCGATTCCTGGGTCGAATCTTAAGTCGATCAATTCTTAATCATTAGACAATGGGTGGCTGGGGGCTCACTGAGTTCGACCCCAGCCACCTATTTAACGGCATACCCGGCAGTTTTGGATATCAATCGATGGATGAGCAAGCAGGCGATGGACAGCCGGGCGATCTGAAAGTCAATACTGACTCAGCTGAAGCTCATCATTCACAAGCGGACGGTCGGATCTTTCCCTGCGAGGCCTGCGGAGCCGATGTCGTTTTCAATATTGGCACTCAACATTTGAAATGTCCCTATTGTGGGCACGAACAGAAGTTGAGTATCGAAGCAGATGCCATTCTGACCGAGCACGATTTTCACGAAATGATCGAAAGTCTGCGTGAACATCACGAGACCGTGGGGGCAACAGAAGGTTTCAAAGAAGTCGATTGCGATGCCTGCGGCGGGATTGTCGTCTTTGAAGGAAATCTGACCAGTACTCGATGTCCGTATTGCGATTCACCGATTCAGCTCGACGGCATCCACGAAATGGAAACCCGCATCAAGCCGGACGGGGTACTGCCGTTTCAGGTTGATGAGAAACGGGCTAAGGGATCCATCAAAAAGTGGGTGGCCTCTCTCTGGTTTGCTCCCAACGATTTCAAAAAATCGGGCGTGGAAGGCAAACTGAATGGCGTCTACATTCCTTACTGGACGTTCGACTCCATGACGTTTGTCGCTTATGCCGGTGAACGTGGCGAAGAATATCGAGTAACCGTGGGAACAGGAAAAAACCGTCGGACAGTAACGCGAGTCCGCTGGTATCCTGCCAGTGGAAACTTTCAGCGGTTTTTTGATGACGTGCTCGTGCTCGCTTGTCAGAAGATGTCTCCCAAGCTCATTCATGGCCTGGAGCCTTGGCCATTGAATTTGAGTCTCCCGTTTACACGCGAGGCATTGGCAGGGTATCTGGCTCGTACTTACGATGTGGAACTGGAACCGGGATTTCATCAGGCCAAACCACGAATTGAGTCAGCTCTTCGCAGCGATGTCAATCGGAGAATCGGCGGCGATCGCCAGCGGATTTCCCGAATGGGAGTCGATTATTCGGCCATCACGTTCAAGTTTCTGCTCCTGCCCATCTGGCTCCTTTCCTATCGCTACAAGGGGAAGGTCTATCAGATGATGATCAACGCAGCAACCGGCAAAGTGAGCGGCGAACGTCCGTGGTCGGCCTGGAAAATTGCTGGAGCAATCGTATTGGGAGCAATTGTTGTTCTGGGTTCCTGGGCATTAATCGCTTCGATGCAGTGACAAAAGCAGACTCGGATCGTGTGTTTGCCCATTGAAATTGTCATTTTTTCCAAAACTGGAAACGCATGGCACAATTTCGATTACAGCCCTACACTCCCGTCCTTGTCTCGGAGCTATTCTGTGCATTTGCATCATTGAATGTGAGGATCGTTTCACTTTCTCCGACGTCCTGTCGAATCTTTTCGCGAATCCAAGACTGGGAGTTCTTCCATGTCTCGAAACAAACTATTTTCATCTTTAATGTACATAATCTCGGCAGCCTCATTAGTCGGCTGTTCGATGATGCCTCATGCACTGCAGCCAAAACAGTTAAGAAAATTAAATCGTGGCCCTGAACTGGGGCGCGACAGTTATAACTTTTCGATCCCCGATCCCCAGCCGGAAAAACATCAGGCCGATGGCATGATGTACGGCGATCCTTTCAATAATTAATTCCGTATTTCTCCCCTCCCAGCTTCTCCCGGAAGCGCTAATCCTCGACTTGTCGAATGGATTCATATTATGTTTCAGGATCGTCCTTACCTACAAAAACGTAAGTCCTCGTGGTCTATCTGGTGGTTCGTTGCCGTCATGGCGGCTGGATTAACGGCCTGGCATCTGGAATTGCTGCCGACCTCATGGATGACGTCACAGGAAGTTGTCATTGATGATCATCCGATGGACGATTTTCTCGATGATTATCCAACAGATCTCACCTCTGCTCAAGCCGAAATGGGAGCTCCCGCGTTCGACGATTCCGCTGCAGAAGAATTTCCTCTGGTGGACCAACAGGCAGAACCTCAGGCTCCAGTGAATAATATTACTAACATTCCTGTTCAGCTGAATGAAGCCTACGATTCCCCTCAGGGTTTTGGTTTGGATCAAACCGTGCAAATCACAACAGCAAATCCTCCCGTTCAAACACTTCCCTATCGTAAATCCGAAGCTCCTGCGATGGTGCAAACGCTACCATTCCGAGGCAATCAAGCACCTGTTCAATACGCATCCACTCAAGATTCTCCTGAAGCGATGCCAATCATTACGGCTTCTGCAACGATTTCTGACAACAATTCGATGCTCGATGCTCGACCAAATCAACAGGAACCTAAAAGGCTGGTCGCTCCCTTTGCTCTATCCGCTCTGGCTGAGCAGGATGTGATACGATTACGCGAGCTTTCGACTCTCTTCTGGAAACAACCAGGACGTCGGGCAGAGATCAGCAACGAAATCCAGATGCTCTCACACAAAATCTATTTTTCTCCCGAAATTCATTACCTGCCTGCTCATCGAGTCGAACCGAATCAGCATCTCGAAACTATTGCCCGACAATACGATATGACTTGGGAATATCTGGCAGGCCTGAATCGCATCACACCAGAAAAATTGCGAGCAGGGGCGGAGATAAAGGTTATCCAGGGGCCATTCGATGCCATTGCTGAATTGAGCAATTTTCAATTGATCGTCCACGCCCATGGCTATGTCGTCGCAACGTTCCCGATCGGGACCGGAAAAGACAGCAGCACGCCGCTGGGACAATTTCAGGTTGTGAACAAGCAACCGAACCCAACTTACTATGGTCCTGAAGAAGTCATCAAAGCCGATGATCCGAACAATCCACTTGGGGAATACTGGATCGATCTTGGCGACAGCATCGGCATCCACGGCACCAATGAGCCCGACTCGATCGGTCAAGCCTGCTCACACGGTTGCATCCGAATGCGAGACAGCGACATTTCTCAGGTTTATAATCTATTGACGACAAAATCCAGAGTGGCGATTCGAAAGTAGTGCTCTGCCGAGCCCTGAATATCATCCTCAAATTGCTATTCCGCAGGCAGTTTGTCTGCTCCTTCGTGTTGAAAATATACGACATTTAGAGTTAGATGGACCTACGTCTAAAACGATATTATCAATGCGAGTGACCCGTTCCTTACAAGGTGCGGGTTTTATTATTATCTTTGCTACAATAAACATTGCTGTGGTGAATTCGAACAAAGTTGATGTGCAAATATCATCTTCCACTTGATGAGGAACTTTAAGCATGAGCTCGCGCCCGCTCGTTGTTGTCACCGATTTTATTACCGAACCTCTCGAATACGAACATCAGATTTTAGGCGAAGTTGCAGACGTGGTTGCGATTGATGCCAATAACGAAAGTGAATTGGTCGGAGCCGTCGAGCAAGCCTCAGCTTTGATGATCTATCATGCGATTTCCCTGACCAGCGAAACCATCAATCGTCTGCAGGATTGTAAACTGATTGTCCGCTGCGGAGTCGGAATCGATAATGTCGATGGTCTGGCTGCTCGGCAGAAGGGGATTGATCTGGCGAATGTTCCCGACTACGGAACCGAAGAAGTCGCCGACTCAGCCATCGGCTTAACGCTCTCTTTAACTCGTGGGCTGCATGTGCTCAACAATCGACTGCAACGGGAAGTAGGCCCCTGGTCTTACTCACAGGTTGTCCCGAAACGTCGCCTGCGAAATCAGGTCTTTGCCATTATTGGACTGGGACGAATCGGAATTGCAACGGCCCTGCGAGCAAAAGCCTTGGGGTTTGATGTCCGCTTTTATGATCCTTACATTTGTCAGGGAATGGATAAAGCACTGGGGATCCAGCAGATTGATTCATTGCCCGAATTAGCTAAAAGTGCCTATGTATTGAGTTTGCACTGTCCACTCACACCCGGCACACAATCGATTGTCGATACAGACCTGATCCGTATGATGCCGCCGGGCGGATACATCATTAACACAGCTCGAGGAGGTTTACTTCAACCGGAAGTTGTGCTGCAGGCGATTGAGGATAATCATCTTGCCGGCGCCGGAATTGATGTCCTGCCCGACGAACCTCCTGCTCCGCAAAACCCATTGGTCAATGCGTGGCGCGATCCCAATCATCCAGCTTACGATCGCGTTATCATCAATCCTCACGCCGCTTTTTATTGCGAAGAAGGCCTGCAGGATATGCGAATCAAAGGTTCTCAAAACTGCCTTCGCGTCCTGCAGGGAATGCCTCCCGTGAATGTGGTCAATTAAAATGTGCACGGCCGTTTAATCAAATTACGATCCCAATCCGTTCAGAACCGCTTCCAGTTTTTTTCGGGCAGTCTTCGCTTCTGGATCATTGTCTTCAGCTGGGGATTCTTCCGGAAGCCTGCGACAATCGATTAATTTTCCAGTCTTGCGATGTAAACGAAACTGGCCATCGAAAACGACGAAATCGTTGCCATAGCCCCCTGTGACCCAACTGCGTGAGGAAGTTCCCTCTCCATCGAGTACATCGGCAAATGAAACTCCATCCAGATTCAGCTCGGACGTTTCCACGTTTGCCAATTCACAAAATGTCGGAAAGAGATCTGCAGTATCGATCAATTGATCACACACGGTTCCTTCAGGTATCTTTCCCGGCTTCCTCACAAGCATCGGGACGTGCATCCCGGCATCGTTCAGGTTGGTTTTTCCACCACGAACAAGGCCCGAATTCGTTCGCCTCGGGATTTTTGAATCGGTTCCATTGTCGCCAATAAAAATGACATAGGTGTTTTCAGCGATGCCCAAATCATCGACCGCTTTTGTCAAACGACCAACAAGTTGATCGAGATAGACCACCATCGCTTCGAGTGAAGCAGGTTGACCTTTGGTTTTTTCATTCGGCGTCTGACTGATCGGCCAGTGAGGCAACATCATGTTGTGATGAATACAGAACGGCCTGTCATTTTCGACGGCTGCCTTCATCTGATCGATGACATAATCGGCTAAAACATCAGGGCCGAAACGATCAGAGATGTCGTTGCGAATGTTGCCATCATGATTCAAACAGGGATTCCAGTATCGAGTTGTCTTGGCGCCTTCTCTCCAGATCTGCCAGAGGCACCACGAATCGAATCCTGCAGAGCGACAATGATCGGGATGAAATTCCAGTGTCGCCAACTGCCATTTCCCAGTCACTGATGTCTCATATCCCGCTTTTCGTAACTGTTGAGCATAAGTTGGGCGTTCCGAAAAGTTGACTGCTTTTTTCGTCCCCAGATGCACAGGAAGCACATTGTAATATCCGTGATGGATTGCATATTTGCCGGTATAAACAGACATCCGCGAAGGCGTGCAAACCGGGCTGGTATAACAGCGGGAGAACTTCATCCCCTCACTAGCCAATTGGTCCAGATAGGGAGTTTTGACTGTCTGGCCACCATAACATCCAAGCATTTCATATCCGAGATCATCCGCAAAGATGAACAGAATATTCGGGCGATCCTCCCCGGCTTTACTGTTGGACGGGAATAGAGTGATCAGAGTCAGAAAAAGAAGTGCACGAATCATCCTGGCTGGTGCTTTCGAGTTAACTGAGACTTTCAGTCAGTTCACAGATATCTGGTAAATGGCGATAGTCGTCGTTGTAGTCGAGTCCGTAGCCGACCACGAATCGGTCTTCGATCTCGAATCCGAAATAATCGGGTTCGACCGCATGGGTGGTTCTGGATTTTTTCCAAAGCAGTGTCGCGGTCTGTATCGAGGCCGGTTGCAGAACTTTGACTTTCTCCTGCAATTGAGCAAGCGTCTGACCGGTATCGAGAATATCATCAATCAGCAGTACATGTCGCCCCGCTAGACAGGGGAGGAAGTCGAGATTGACTTTCAAATTGCCGGGAGTCGTGACTTGCCCCACATAACTCGAAGCCTGAATGATTCCAACCTGATGCGGAACATTCAGATGTCGCATGAAATCGGCCAGAAACATCAGGCTGCCTGTCATTACGCCCAGCAGAGTCAGGTTTCGATCAGCATATTCTTGAGAAACCAGCTCAGCCAGTTCCTGCACCCGCTGTTGGATTTCAGCAGCGGGAATCATGATTGAAGGAACTGGAGATTTCATATCTGCCTTGCGGTTTAATATACTTTCACTCTCATGCTACTCATTCAGGACGAGCTAAACATTATAAATATCAATAACGTACGGTGTTCTGCAGGAGCAAAAACAACGACATCAGTCCCTCAAGCGATCTTGCGACTGCATAAGGTAGAGCAGAATGCTCTAATCACCAGTCGATGGCGGAGGCTCAATCAGATCTTCCCGCCATTTCATAGCCTGATCCATCGGTTCGATTCGCAGAACGACGACGCCATCCTGGAAGAGACGAACCGTTCCTGTTGACTCCGAGACCGCTATCGCAATTGAGTTTGTTGCTTTGGAAATCGCAGCCGAGGCCCAGTGTCGGGAACCGAGTCCTTTGGACAAAGTCAGTCCATCAGCCGGAGCATCGAGGATGCGACCGGCTGCGACAACGGTCCCGTCTGATGCGATGACGAATGAGCCGTCAATCTGAGCCAATTCTTTCACGCTCTCGCGAACTCGGGGGTTCCTCAATTTGCAATCCTTGCGGCTGTAACCGCGGAAAGGATCGTGCACCTGCTCGTGAGACATCTGCATCACTTTACGATGATTTCCGACCACAAACATCGTGCCGACCGATTTCCCTTCGCGGCCTTCCCGTCCGATTTCACAAGCCAAATCGACTACAAGCCGAAGTGTCTCGAGAGGGACTTGAGTTTCCAGGCGTTGCAGATCGCGGGAGGTCAAGCGGGAAAGTTGATCGCCCAGGGTGATCACGCTGATGGTGTCGACATCTTCTCTGTTAAAGACGGCATAAAGTGTGACGACCGAATCGCCATTGCTGATCAACTCATCGGCGAGACCTTCGAGCAGCGATTGTCCTAACTGATTTTGTCGCGTCCCCGGCTCATGCAGGAGTTCGATAAAATCGATGTCATCCTCTTTAGCCGCCTCTGTGACTTTAGGTTTATCCGTGGCGACGATCAGACGAATCGATTTGAATTGATTCTGAATTTCACGAAAATCGTAAGGGACTTCAGAAAGAATCAGAATGGCAGAGGACTTCAACGCCTTCGCCAGTTTGATTGAGGCTTCCAGCAGGCTGGTGACTTCTGGTGAGAGACTGTTACGATTATCACTCACTGAAGAGCTCCACATTTTGAACCGCAACCTTAGCAGTGTGCGGGTCGAAAACGACAAATTGAGGCGGTTTGAACTTCACGACAGATGAATGTCGAGTGTAAGCAAACCAGATTAATCGTCAAGCGGTGGGCATGCCCTGTTTTCAAAATGCGTAAACGCCGTACTCATTAATCGATTGCAGGGAGTCAATTCTTCGAAACCGCCTCGGCTTTTTCGGAGACAGCCGTTTCCTGCTGGAGCTTTTCGATCCGTTCATTCTGAGCATGTACGAGAGTTCCCGCTCCAAAGGCCCCGACGACTTGATCATCCACGCTGAGTGTCCTGGAAATCATCACGCCGCGAGACATGTCAAATTCTACAGAGCCGGAAGGGGTTTGAGTCATTAATCGCGTTTTGACTGCAGGATCGCGAATGATAGTGGTCAGAATCGTATATACATTAATGTGGGCAACGTCTTCTTTCACACTTTCCAGAGTGTATTTCCGCAGAAGCTTCACTTTCTCTTTCAGCTTGTCAGTCACAGGGACTTCAACTTCCAGCGTTTGTGTCCAGGTTTCTCCCAGGGCGACATCATGCTCCGGAAATACGACCAGGAAATTAATTGCAGGATCGTTTTCCAGCGATTTATCGCCATTCAAACTTTGCACATGCACCAGTTCCCCCTGTTCATTCACACGCATTCGGCAGAGAGGTTTGCCAATCGAGCTCAAAATCGACTGCATTTTGGGTGGCTGCAAATTGGGATCGGCACTATCGAAGATGGTTGGCTTGGAATCGTCGAATTGGGCGACCAGCCGGGCACGGTCGATCATCAGTTCCAAAGTGGCCTCTCCCGCCTCATTGATCGCAATCACGCGATAATGTCGCCACTGCTGAGATTCGTTGCGAACAGTTTCCGCAATTTCTTTTTTGCGTGTTGTGTAGGCAGAGCGGTCCTGCACATGGTATTTCACAAAGTGTCCCTGCTCGAATTGATACTGCAGATGATATTTAGCTTCTGCAGGATCCTCGGCTCTCGCAAAATCTGATGAACCTGCCAGAGAAATGGCAACAAGCATCAGGCATCGAAAAATTTGGGAATTCTGAAAAAACATGGTATCGCGTCCCTGCGAGTGATCAAATTTGCATTCCGGGTCTGCCTGAAAGCTAATTTGTAGCGGAATAGCCTGTTTATCACAGACTCTCAGGCGACTATTGCAGGATGCTAGCAAAGACTTCAACTGGGGACGAGATCAATTTCGCGCTTACCCGGGAAAGAATCATCCCGTTCGCAAATAGAGAACTTCGCATAAACAGCTCTTGGAATCGTGCTGGTAAAGTATTACGGAATAATGAACGCAAGTCCCGTAACAGTTGCCAATTCGACCAATACTGCTTTGGTTGTCCACTTTGGAACGCGGGGAGCATAAGGAGTGAGCGAGCCTGGTCGATCTTCAATGATTTCGTATTGGACCGAGTTTGGAGGATCGATTGTCATTAAACCAGGCAAAAATGGTACAGTGGTGAAGAACTGGGTTCCTGAAACAAGTGGTTGCCAGTAACCACGAGAATATCCATGACGTTCGAGGTTAGCTTCCTCGAAGTATAAAGGGGCATGAGTCAAATCAGAGGCATTCCAGTATTTATCCTGCGCACACCATCCCCGCGAAATCCCTGGCAAATGGCAGATCGCTGGCTGCTCAGCCGTCTTTGCTTCTCGATCCTCTGGCAGAGGTCCTTTGCTGGGCTGAATATTAATCCGCGTGTGAGCCAGCGACTTATCACCTTCCCAGGTGGCGGGGCTGAGATTGTGATCCAATGCCCGCATATCAACAGGCCCGCAAGGATTCAGGAGTTCACAATATTCAGCATGACCTTCGACATGTTCAAAGTAGAGAACATCCGGCCAGACTGGACGGCGAGCCGCTAAGGCCCAGCGGCGAGGCCAAAGATTTTGAACGGGCGCAAGTTCTTCATGGACATAACCTTGTGGAAAGCCAAAGCCATTTTCACCACAGAGGTGAATTTCCTCTTTGCTACAGAAATCTTCAGTTAGATTTCCAGTGCAATCCGACTCCACACTGGTGCCATCGACTTCGGACTCTTTTTTGAAGATCAGGCCGCCCGCCGGCTCGATGAGAGTATTTTCATTTTCCGTAAGTGGTTCGATATCAGCAGGATACGAATTCAGCTGCTCGTAGGCTGAGTTGACGACTTCTTCTCCTGTTCCTGGTTCTAACTGAGCAGTCATGATCACATCAGCTGGCTGAATTTCCTGCACAGAATTCAGCTGGAGATTTGACGTAATCCACTGATCAGGAACAACTTCTGACGCCTCGTAGGTTGTCTTCAACCACGGTTTTTCGTGAGTCAACGTGAACAGTTTTGGAAGTGCTTCTGGAACGGGTTGTTCTTGAGCATTACT
This sequence comes from Rubinisphaera italica, assembly GCF_007859715.1. Lineage (NCBI taxonomy): Bacteria > Pseudomonadati > Planctomycetota > Planctomycetia > Planctomycetales > Planctomycetaceae > Rubinisphaera > Rubinisphaera italica. The sequence continues at coordinate 6,203,967 of NZ_SJPG01000001.1, read as the reverse complement.
TCGACTGCTGAAGCTGAGGAGGAGAATCAAACCCAGTCCCCAGCTCATCGATAATTTGTGCTGAAAGTTATGGGGAAGATATCTCATGAGAAAAAGGTCCATCTTTAATATTCGCGAAAAAATGGCAGGCAGAATCTGAAACCTTAATCGTTTCCTGTCATGCGATTGTGGAATAACTCCTCTATCGTCATCGGACCAGAACAATCGAGAAGCTGAGAGAAACCAAAAAAACTGTTACAAACCGCGCATCCTTCCCTTTTTTTACAAGGACTTTCGGAATTCAACCGGTAGAATACCGCTACAATCGATTGCTTATCAATTTTTTGCGGGCCATATCCAGAGTTGTGCGAGATGACTAATCGCCCTTAAACAAATGACAGATATAATAGAATACCTGTTTTCCCCATTTTAATTTCCCCCAGCTTTCAGTTTCAAATGACTGACAAACGACGGTTTGTTGGTTTTTCAGGCAAGATGGGGTCGAGATTCATGATTTCATGGGATGATTTCATGAAAGTGGTTCGAGAATCGGTAATCGTATTCACCCGGGAATGCACTGTGCGCGAGAATCTGAACAAAAATGAGAGACCAATTCAAGGAGTGACCCGTCTCTTCGGTCAGGTCATCCGTCGTTGGATCAATACGCCCTCACGGTCCTGGCAAAATGAAGCTGCCGCGACGGAGACAATTGATGGCAGTCTGTTCACACGCTGGCTTCGGCGTCGTGCCCCTAAACTGCAACCCGCCTTTGCTCATCGACCTTTGCAAAGCATTCGTCTCGAGGAACGTCGCCTGCTCAGCGTGACGGCTTCATTTGCAGGCGGAGTTTTGGATGTGGTAGGAGATGCCGCGGGAGATGATGTGACCGTCCAGGTCTTCAATGATGGAATGGAAGATCGGGTTCGGCTAATCGATAATAATAATACTGGCACTCCAATAACGATTGGCATGACTGCGGATGATACATTTGCACTTTCGGACTTGTCGCAAATCGATTTTGACATGGGAGACGGCGATGACATTATCAATTTCGATGTCCTGAATAATGTCACATTTACCGTTGTCGATGATGCCGCTGGCGACGATGTTGTGAATTTGTCGGGTGTCAATACTCTAACAGGCAACACGATCTCGATTGTGTCAGAGACGACCAATCTCGATGGAGACGTCCAATTTGCAAGTGACATTGAACTGACGAGCAATGTGACATTGACAGCCAATACCTCATTGAGCCCCACGGCAGGAATCGTGGCGATCGATGGAAATTTGACTGGTAATACCGGCAGCGAAACGCTGGTCATCAATGCGATGGGAGATGCTTCGGTGACTGGCTCAATCACCGAAGTCAGTTCGTTAACCATCGATTCTGATGCTGGAATTTCGCTCAACAGCTTAAGCCTTACTTCCGATGACGGTATCCTGGATTTAACAGCGGGGACTACAGTCAGTGTTTCTGGTGGCATTTCGGGATATCAAACTATTGATGTCGATGCCACCACAACCGTCGATTTTCTCAGCAGTGTGAGCAATGCTTCTGCTGGAGCAGGGAGTCATCTGAATGTCGCAGGCAGTGATGTTTTCTTTGCCAGTTCGATTGATCAATTTGAAACCGTTTCAATTGATGCCGGGATGGAAGTTGACTTTCATGGCAATCTCGCCAATGTCGGATTGTTTGAACTGGTTGGAACTGGTGACACACGTTTCAGTGGCACGAATCCTCAAACAGTCGCAGCTGCAGATCTCGATATTCAGAACACATTGATTGTCGATCAGAACCTGCAGTATGACATCACGAATGAAGCCAGTTTTACAGAGATCCAGGCAACACTGGTCGATAGTCGAAATCTGACTATCAATGCGGCTGAAATCGGAATTCAATCGCTGACTGGTTTGAATTCTATCGTATTGTCAGCAGTCGCCGTTGGCCCTACGGACGGCAATATCAATGTCACTGGCGACACGACAAACAGTAACGCACTCTCATCAAGTGCGACACGCGTAATTAATTTTGGTGGGACAATCACTGGCACCGATGCCGGAGTATTCGCAATCACTGCCGCGACCGATGTGCACCTCAATCAGAACAGCGGGAGTTTGACAGGGTTTACCAGTGTTGCGGTGACGGCTTCCGGAGTCACTCGATTTACTGGAGATGTGACAACATCGGGCAGTTTCACAACCGATGCTGCAGGTTCGACACAATTTGATGCCGTCAGTCTGGATGTCGGTTCGGCTAACTTTGCAGATAATGTGGTGATCGCAACCTCACTTACGATTGATGCTGATACCAATGTCGATTTTGGAGGAAGCCTGGCTGGTCAGGATGGAACGCAAAGCCTGAATCTGACAAGCGTTGTTAATGCAACATTCACTGGAGCCGTATCGGGACTGTCATCGATTGCGATCACTTCAACTGGTGATGTCGATTTTCAAAATACGGTTACGGGAACAGCTGCCGGTCAACTGGATATCGTCTCAGCTCAGAATGTGACATTCGCAAATACTTTGACAACTTTTGCACTGGTCGATATCACTAACAGCACGTCTCTACGGTTTTCAGGAGATGTCTCAAATCTGGATGTTTTGTCTGTTGATGGAGCCGGCACGCTCTTTTTCAATACGGCTAATGTAACGGTCGATGCTTTTGACCTCACAAATGATGTCATCCTCGAACAATCACTCCAGTTGAGTGTCATGGGGGATGTCGATTTCCTGGGTTCAATCGGCAGTGATGCCGACATGAATCAGGAAATATTGACGATTATTAATGCCGACAACCTGACATTTACTGGAGGGCTGAATAATCTCGATGGTTTGAATGCGACCACTACAAATGACATCACATTTCCTGCTGAAATCACCGGGATTGAATCCCTGACACTCAACGCCGGGAACGCAATTTCCTTTACGGAATCGATCACAGGAACCGGAGCCGCTGCTGCACTTCTGGTTTCCGCAGCCAGCACGGTTCAGTTTGGTGGTTCAACCAATCAAATCAGCGATTTCGGCTCCGTCAATGTGACCTCCTCCACCAGCACAACTTTTGATCAAGGTTTCAGCAATGTCGTTTCACTGACAACAAACGGCACAGGGACGGCTTCATTCGATCTGGCAAGCCTGTCTGTCACAAACGTGACATTAAATACCGCTGCCGAATTCGATCAGTCCATTACCTTCACAGGAACTGGCGATCTGGAATTCAATGGTGCAATCAGTGGTTCGATTGCGGATCTTAACTTCAGCATCACGTCTGCAGACACCGCAAACCTCGCAGGAGCGGTTACTGATTTTGATCTTTTTGATGTTACAACGATCACGTCAATACAGATTGATCAGACCGTAAACGTCGAAACAATTCAGCTCGAATCCGAATTGATCACGATCAATAATGCCATTGAAGCGACCGTCGGCTCTTTGGAATTCACTGCAGGTGATATTGATTTCGGAATGAGTGGTCTGGCAACTGCGAATGCCGGACTGGTCATTCAAGCGAACGATCTGACATCAATTATCGGTCTCGGCGGAGATGCTGGCGATGCCGTTGTTGGCTCCCTGCATCTGACAGAAGCAGATCTTCAGGCCCTTGCTTCGACTTCCACACTGACAATTGGTGGAGCGACTCATACAGGAGCCATCAATTTCTTTGCGATGGATTTATCTGCTGAGCAGTTTGATGTGATTGTGATGGCAACTGCAGGGAGTACCGTTTCGATCAATGAACAGGTCACGTTAGGGGAAAATAGTTTTACGATCGATCCGCCAACCGATGTTGTGATCTCCGCTCCGATGATCGTCACTGGAGCAGCGACGATAGATATCGAAGCCTTGAACGATATCACCTTTAACATGACTGGTCGCCTCGAATCCGAAACCGGTCAGATTACTCTGATCGCTGGTCGGGATATCCTCTTTGAGCAGACTGTCACGAATGCCATTACGACGGTTGATGGCAACATTCTGCTGGAAACTGATCATGATGCGGATATGGACGGGGAGATTCAGATCAATGCCAACTCAGTATTCAATACAGGAACCGGGGCTGGGTTTGTTGAATTTGATGGGGACGTCACTTCGGCTGCGATGTCTCCAGTAATGTTGGTCGTGATGGCGGGAACAGGAGATGTTGATTTCAATCATGAGGTCAGCAATATCGGCGGAGTGATCGTTAATTCTGCAAACGATGCCACTTTCCATATGGCACTCGATCAGATTGGTAATGCCACCGTCAATGCTTCAGGTTTGACACAATTCCTGGCAAATGTCACCAATGTCACCCAGTTCTCAACTGGAGGTGGGGGAACGACAGAGTTCACATTGTCGACACTCTCTGGCGGTCAAATGAGTTTCGATGATGATGTTACTTTCCTGACGACCGCGATGGTGACTTCAAGTTCTAACATTTCCTGGAATGGAACGCTTTCCGGTGCAGTCGGGATGCCGGACCTGACGGTTCAGGCGGAATCAGGAATTCTTTTCGGTGATCAGGTTGGTAGTTTGGGAATACTCACGCTGACAACGAACAATAATAGTATTAACTTTGCTGGAACTTTCTCCAATATCACCACACTGGTCGCTAACTCAGCCTCGTTGATTAACACCAGTTCAATTTCTGCCGGAAGCATTACATTCAAGGAGACCGTCACCACCGATGGAACGATGATGGACCCCTTAACGACGACGATCACAGCCTCAACCGGCGCATTGATCTTCGAGCAGTCGATTACCTCCACAATTGCCGATGTCGATTCCCTGAACCTGATGGGGGACACCGTTCAACTGCTCGGTTCGATAGACAGCTTACTCAGTCTTGAAGTGACGGGCACGAATGGCATCACACTGAATGCTCCCACAATTACGACTGCCGATCAGATCTTATTTAACAGCGCAGTCACCTTAACCGGAGCCACTGATCTCGATTCGGCTGACATCGAATTCGTAAGCACGTTGTCAGGAGCCTTCGGCGTCACCGCAGACGGAGATACGATTACATTTGGTGATACCATCACTAATGTGACATCACTACAGTTGACAGCATCTACAGAAAATCGGTTAGAAGGTTCGCTGGTCAATGTCGGCACGCTCACGACTGTAGAGAACGGCGGGCAAACTTCAATTGCTGGTTCGAATTTGGACGTGACTTCAGCACTTTTCGGAGATGATGTTGTCCTCGAAACCGATGTCACGATTGATGGTGCGACCTCCCTGCAGTTTGCGGAAACGCTCTCGTCCAGCCCAGCCGGTTTCGATCTGTTGATTACCGGAGCCGGTACAGTTCAGTTTGATGACACGATTACAGATCTTGATGAACTGAGTGTGGCCGCGACAGGGACCACGACGTTCAATGGTGATGTCACCATCTCGGGGATGCTCGATCTGGATTCGAATTCCGGGATCATAATCAACACAGCTCAACTCCAGGCCGCATCAGCTACGTTTCGGGATGCGGTTACGGTTGCTGGAACACCGACTCCACTGACTGCGACCATCGAAGCGACCAGCGGAGCATTGATCTTCCAGCAGGCAATCACTTCAACCAATGCCAGCACAGATGATCTGACCCTGAATGGCGATACTGTCCAGTTGCTTGGGCCTGTGAGCAATCTGCAGAGCCTGCAGGTAACCGGGACAAATGGAATTACACTGGGAGCCACCAGTGTGACCACGGCTGATCAAATCCTGTTCAATAATGCCGTCACACTGACAGTTGGAACAAACCTGAGTGCAGATGATATTGAATTTATGGGAACGTTGTCAGGAGCCTTTGGCGTAACGGCTGCCGGTGAGACGATTACATTTGCCAGCACGATCACCGATGTGACCTCACTGCAGTTGACCGCTTCAACTGAAAACCGACTCGAAGGTTCTCTGGTGAATGTTGGCTCGCTGACGACTATCGAGAATGGAGGACAGACCTCCATAGCTGGCTCAAATCTGGAAATTGGCTCGGGACTTTTTGGCGATGATGTTGTTCTTGAAACTGATGTCACGATCGATGGTGCGACCTCCGTACAGTTTGCGGAAACACTCTCGTCCAGCCCAACTGGATCCGACCTGACGGTGACCAATGCCGGAACTGTGCAGTTCGATGACACCATCATGAACCTGCAAAACCTCATGGTCACTGCGACTGGCACGACGACATTCAATGGCAATGTCTCACTATCTGGAACACTGGATATTGATTCTGCCACCGGCATCACCATCGACACTGGCAATATCACTGCTGGCACAATCACTATTGATGATGCAGTCTCGATTGAAAACACTTCAACAATTCAGGCGACTATTGGGGCATTGATCTTTAATTCGACAATCACCTCCCCCAATGCCAGTGCCAATGGCCTCTCTTTGATCGGAGTCTCGGTTGAACTTCATGATACAATTGACGAATTGCTTAGTCTGGATGTGACCGGCACCAACGGCATCACCCTGGAAGCGGCCACCATCACAACCGCTGATCAGATCCTGTTCAATAACGCCGTCACCTTACTGGCCGCAACCGACCTGAGCGCTACGGACATTGAATTCGCCAGCACGCTAGCCGGAGCCTTCGGCGTGACGGCCGACGGCGAGACGATTACTTTTGCCAGTACGATCACCGATGTCACAGCACTCGATTTGACCGCATCCACTGAAATTCGTTTGGAAGGTTCGCTCAGTAATGTTGGAACATTGACCACAAGCGGAACCACATCCCTTGCTGCGACAACCCTGGATGTTGATTCGGCAGACTTTGGTGGTGCGGTTGTCCTGGAAAATAATGTTTCAATTACCGGATCATCCGCAATGGATAAAATTACTTTACTGCGTTTTCAGAGTACACTCAGTTCGCTCGCTCCCGATAAATTCAACCTGTCAGTCATGAATGCCATCGATGTGCAATTTGATGGTACCATCATGAACCTGCAAGACCTGATGGTCACCGCTACTGGCACGACAACATTCAGCGGTGATGTTTCCCTTTCCGGAACTCTGGACGTGGATTCTGACACCGGCATTACCATCGACACCGGCAACATCACCGCCGGCATCATCACCTTTGAAGACACGGTTACCATCGCCACGACCTCGACCATCGAAGCGAACGTCGGGGCGCTGATCTTTAACTCGACCATCACCTCCTCGAATGCCAGTACCGATGATCTCACCCTGATCGGCGATACCGTCGAACTGCACGGTTCGATTGACTTGCTGCAGAGCTTGGATGTGACCGGCACCAACGGCATCACTCTGGAAGCGGCCACCATCACCACCGCTGATCAGATCCTGTTCAACAATGCGGTTACATTATTGGCCGCAACCGATCTGAACGCTACGGACATCGAATTCGCCAGCACCTTGGCCGGAGCCTTCGGTGTGACCGCAGCCGGTGAGACGATCACATTTGCCAGCACGATCACCGATGTCACGGCACTCCAGTTGACCGCCTCCACCGAAAACCGAATCGAAGGTTCGCTCGTCAATGTCGGCTCGCTGACCACGGTGATGAATGGCGGACAGACTTCCGTTGCCGGCTCGAATCTGGAAATTAGCTCGGGACTCTTTGGCGATGATGTCGTTCTCGAAATCGATGTCACGATTGATGGAGCCACCTCACTGCAGTTTGCAAAAACGCTCTCGTCCACACCAGCCGGGTTTGATCTGATTGTGACCAATGCGGGAACGGTCCAGTTTGATGATACCATCACAGACCTGCAGGACCTGATGGTCACCGCTACTGGTACGACAACATTCAGCGGTGATGTTTCCCTTTCCGGAACTCTGGACGTGGATTCCGACACCGGCATTACCATCGACACCGGCAACATCACCGCCGGCATCATCACCTTTGAAGACACGGTTACCATCGCCACGACCTCGACCATCGAAGCGAACGTCGGGGCGCTGATCTTTAACTCGACCATCACCTCCTCGAATGCCAGTACCGATGATCTCACCCTGATCGGCGATACCGTCGAACTGCACGGTTCGATTGACTTGCTGCAGAGCTTGGATGTGACCGGCACCAACGGCATCACTCTGGAAGCGGCCACCATCACCACCGCTGATCAGATCCTGTTCAACAATGCGGTTACATTATTGGCCGCAACCGATCTGAACGCTACGGACATCGAATTCGCCAGCACCTTGGCCGGAGCCTTCGGTGTGACCGCAGCCGGTGAGACGATCACATTTGCCAGCACGATCACCGATGTCACGGCACTCCAGTTGACCGCCTCCACCGAAAACCGAATCGAAGGTTCGCTCGTCAATGTCGGCTCGCTGACCACGGTGATGAATGGCGGACAGACTTCCGTTGCCGGCTCGAATCTGGAAATTAGCTCGGGACTCTTTGGCGATGATGTCGTTCTCGAAATCGATGTCACGATTGATGGAGCCACCTCACTGCAGTTTGCAAAAACGCTCTCGTCCACACCAGCCGGGTTTGATCTGATTGTGACCAATGCGGGAACGGTCCAGTTTGATGATACCATCACAGACCTGCAGGACCTGAAAGTATCAGCCAGTGGCACCACACTGTTTGATGACAATATTGATCTCTCCGGCTTGATGGAAGTTGCATCCACAGGTGGGGTCACATTCAATTCTGCTCTCGTCAATGCCAGTGAAATTGATTTTCAAAATGCCGTTAAACTCAATAACGATGTCGACATCACCGCAAATAACTCGATTGAATTTGATAGTACATTGACGGGCGATCCTGGAATTACGGTGACTATTGGCGCAGGTCAGGATCTGACGTTTACTGGAATGGTCTCTGATTTTCTTTCGCTGGAACTGACAGCTGATGGAACGACTCATCTGGATGGCAATATTGCGACTGATGGAACATTCATCGTTACAGCTAATGGAGTTACATCGGTTTCTGCAACTTCGATTGACGTGGCGGATCTGGACATACGCAATGGCGTGTCGTTCACACAATCACTGATGATGACAGTTGATAATCAATTACGGCTGGGTGGCACGGTAACAGGAACGGGGGCCACAACATTAACTACAGTGGCTGATGATTTGATTGTTGTCGGTACGATTTCCACATTTGACGAACTTCATCTGACCGGAAATAGTACAGCGTCGTTCAGTGGAGATATCAGCGGTGTTACATTGCTGGATCTGACAAGTGCCGCGGCCAGTTTCACCGTGGATTCGATTTCAGCGACAACCATCAGTATCGATGCGCCAGTGACATTTAATAATCCCGGTGATGGCACAATCGAGATTACAGCAACAGATGCCACGTTCCAGCAGTCGATTATGGGAACGGGGGCGGAGACGTTAACGATCACAGCTTCCATGGAAACACGTTTTGGAGATGATGTCAGCAATCTGACTTCTTTGGAAACCGACAGCGCCGGAACGACGGTTATTGCACAAAGCCAATGGACAGACATCACTACAGTACTGTTCAATGATGCTGTTGTACTGGAAGGCAATGTTACTTTTGATAATGCCGATTCCCTGACATTCGTAAGCACACTCTCGGGAGATTCTGCCACCGAAACCTTAACGATTCTCAACGGGGACACAGTCGCATTTCAGGATGCGGTTTCCGATCTGGCCTCACTGGATGTCTCTGCCAATCAAACCATTCTCTTCAACAGTACGGTTACGGATGTCGATGCACTGACCGTCTCTGCAGGCACATTGACGACTCTCCGGTTCAGCAGCCTGATCCTTGATGACGCCAGCTTTGCAGGGCCTGTCCAATTGGATCAGTCACTTGTTATTCAAGCCACAAACGATGTGACTTTTACTGGAGAAGTGACAGGGCTAACTGGACTTGAGGAACTCAATATCACTGCTGATACGATTTCTCTGGCCGATGTGAGTGATATCGATGTTTTGACTCTCGATGCGGCTACTGCGATCGCTTTCAATGGTACGCTCAATGTGAATGAGTTGTCGCTCGTCACAGTTGACTATACATTTGGTGGCACACTGACCGTTAACAATGGTGTGCTGACGATTACGGCTGAGACCATTGAAATTGATACGGCTGCAACGTTCACTGCGAATGCGGGCATCATGCTGATTCCTTTGGACGCGGCATCCACAATTGGTCTTGGAGGAATTACTGGAGACCTTGCCCCTGGCCAATTCAACTTGAGTGAAGCCGAACTGCAGGCTCTCTCTTCAACGGGTGTGCTGACGATTGGTCGAGCCGATCTATCGGGAGATATTACGTTTCACACTGCTGACCTCTCGATGGAACAATATGATCTGACGATTCTTGCAGGAGCAGGATCGGATCTTTCAATTCTGCAGTCACTCCAGTTTGGTGAAAACAATTTTCTGATCGATCCACCAGACAACATCAACATTGCAGCTGCAGTTTCTGCGACCGGTGCTGGTAGTGTTATGATGGAAGCGAATCAGGAAATCGCCTTCACTGCTGATGGATTAATCACCACCGAAGATGGTGTCATCTCATTAATCGCCGGCACACAGTTTCGCTTTGCTCAAAACAATGCGGGTGTCTTAACGACTCAGGGTGGAAGCATCGTTCTCGATTCTCCATCAACACTGATTAATGCGAATTCGATATTTACAACGGATAGTGGAATCGGCTCGATCTCAATAACGGGAGCGATCAGTTCAGGGTCGATGAATCTGTTTGATTTGACACTGATAGCAGGGACTGGAGATGTGAGTATCACGGGGAGTGTCGATTCGCTGGATGAATTCCTGATTACCTCTGCGAATGATGTCACTTTCAGCGATACGATCAATGACCTGACTCTGCTGGATGTGACGGCAGCGGGAACATTGCTGTTCCAGGGTGATCTTGGTGATGTGACGGATGTCACAACGTTGACGATCGGCTCAACAGGAACTACACGGATTGAGTCCGATGTGATCAATGTCGGTGACGCCACCTTTGGCAATACGGTGACGGTTGTTCCTTCGCTTAGTGTCACTGCATCCGGCAATGTCAATTTTGTCGGTTCTGTATCGGGTGATACGATGTCCGCCTCTCTAAATGTGATGGCCGGGGGCGATATCGATTTTGATTCGACGATTGGCACATTGACAAACCTCAATCTCGATGTCGCAAATGGCCAGACGATTAAACTTGGCGGAGATGTCACGAATGTGACCAGCCTGTCCATCGAAGCGGAAGGTCAGACAAATTTTGAAACGGCTTTGATTTCCGTCGGCACCGCCAGCTTTGGTAACCCGCTGTTTGTCGAACAGAGTGCCAGTATTATTGCGACTGGACTGGTCAGTTTCCTGATCTCCGCCCCCGCCGATGTCTCCATCGACAGTACGATGTCCTCGACACTGCTGATTGATGCCAACTCGGTTCAGGTTGCAGGGAAAATTCAGAATCTGTCCTCACTGACAGTCACTGCCCCAGGAGAAACTCGCTTTGCTGGTGAAATCTCAAGTATAGGAACGCTTTTGACCAACGGTGGAGGGAATACTCTCTTCACCAACTCGAGTGTTTCAGTGACCACTGCAACATTTACTGACGATGTTCAACTTGATACTGATGTCACGATGTCAGCGACGGGAGACATTAATTTCAATGGCTCTCTCAGTGGAGTTGATGGTGATGAATCACTTGTCATCAGTACGAGTCAGAACACGACATTCGCTGGTACCGTCGATGATCTGATGACGCTGAATGTGACTGCAACCGATAACGTTCGAATCGAGCAAAACGTAAACAATGTGGATCAACTCATTGTTGATTCCGGCATGATGACTCAAATTGCAGCAGCAAGTATTTCAGTAGGCTCAGCGGATTTCACAGGGGATGTTTCTGTCGAAAACGATTTGACTCTGAACAGCGATACGACAGTTACGTTCAACAACAATCTGGCCGGAACTTCAGGCGACGATGTTCTGCTGATCGATGCTAATGGAGCCGTCCAATTTACAGGGACTGTGCAAACCTTTGAAGAACTCAATATCGATACGCCGGCGGTGACACGCTTCGAGGATGATATCAGTGCGGTCGATTCCCTCAAAACATTCGGTGGAGGAGCGACTCAGTTCAATATGCTGAACGTGATGGTCGGAACCGCTCAATTTAGTGACAGTGTCGAAATCGAACAGGTCGTCACTTTCGATGGAGATGGACTGCTGAGTTTCGAGGCTGCTGTCAGTGGCAATGCAGCCACATCCGAATTGGAAATCACAAACACAGATGATGTGACGTTCGGCTCGACGGTCATGTCACTCCTGCGGCTGGAGATTGATGCAACCGGGACAACCACGTTCGACGGCCAGGTGACAGATATCGTTCAGTTAATCATTGCAGGCAATGGAACGACCTCTATTGAAACTGATCTCATCGATGTCGGCTCCGCCTCTTTCGGAAACGTCGTTTCTGTGATGGAGACGACACAACTCAATACCACGACCTCTGCCGAGTTCCTGAACACGGTTGCCGGTCTGGATGGAAATCAGGAATTTAATATTGATGCCGGTACGAATGTGACTTTTGCAGATACGGTTTCCAATCTGGCGAAACTGGATGTCACTGCAGCGGGAATGGTCACTTTTGCGACCGATATTTCCGATGTGACAATGTTGAGAACCGATGCCGATGACGGGACATTCTTCAATGTCGATCTGATGGATGTCGACCAAATCACAGTTGGGTCAGCACTGTTTGTTCAAGCGGTGACGATCAATCAGGACACTTCTTTCATTGCGACGGATTCCATCGAATTCCAGTCAACTCTCACCGGAGATCCTGACACGGTCGCATTGAATCTGAAAGCGGAAGATACGATTACATTCGGCGGGCTGGTTTCCGGTTTTGGCATGTTGACAATCGATGCGGGCGTGACCACGCAACTCAATGCCAATATGACCAATGTCGATACGCTGCTGATTGAGAGCCGCGGAATTACGAATCTCAATACGGCAATGATTTCCGTCGGTTCTGCCACTTTTCAGAATCCGGTCGTCGTGCAGGCTGATCTCACTTTAAATGCGACTGCTAACGTCGATTTCCAGGGGACCGTCACCGCTGACGGAATGGGAATCGATTTGGTCATCGATTCTGATATGAATGTGCTGTTCGAAGATGAAGTTTCCGATTTCAATTCTCTGCAGGTCACCAGCATGGGGACAACCACGTTTGAGCAGAATCTGAACAACATTGGAACTTTGAACGTAACATCTTCGGCAATGTCAGGAACAATTTTTGGGACTGCGACCGTTGGCGAATTAACGGCTGACATCACGATGGCCACATTCAATGGGAATGTCACTTTGCTGCAGGATGTCAGATTCACTGCAAACAGCAGTCTGCTGTTCAATAACAATCTGTCGGGTTCGGTTGGTACGGAATCGCTGTTTGTGGACTCAAATACAGGCACGGTTGATTTTGCAGGTTCGGTGATGAACCTGACGGATCTCACAATCGACAGCGCTCAGAACGTCACCTTCCAGTCACCTGTCGATTTGAGCGGAGACCTGATGATCACTCAGGGAACCGGTTTGACGGAAATTCAGGATCAGTTCTCAGCCGGTTCTATATTTGTGGATACGAACCAGATCAACATTCTGGGAGATGTCAGTACGGATACTGGTTCTATCAACTTCTCAGCAGATGATTTCATTCTGATCGATGCCACGCTCGATACCACTGCCGCAGGAGCCGCAGGAGATGTCGTACTGAATGCGACAGAGCAGATTCATTTGACGTCCAATGGGCAAATCTTCAGTGAAACAACCGGAGAAGTTCGACTCACTTCAGATGCTGGCGGAATGGCTGCCACGGGCAATATTCTGCTGGATGATGGTTCGACGATCCAGTCGACTTCTGTTGTGATTCTTGAAGCGGCTCAGGATATTGTTGTCTCAAATATTCTTGCCAACAACAGTTTCGACAATGCCATTCAGGTGACCACTCGAATGGGCGGAGTGGTCGATGCGGGAAATACCGACCGGGATTTTGTGACCGATGGGCGTCTGGTCATACAAGCGGCGATAGGCATTGGTTCTGGAGACGCCCTTGAAATCGATGTCCATCAAATTGATTTCACTAATACAGCTAATAACATTGAAGTTTCAAATGCAGGTGATCTGGAGATTGTTTCGATCACTCAGAATTCGGCCAGCTTGACTTCGATCATAACCGAATCTGGAGTGCAAACTGTTCTCGAAACGGGAACGGGAATCACATCTGCAGGGGGTATGGTCACACTCGATGCTCAGGGGAATGGTTCGCTGCTCATTCAACAGGCCATTGCGACAAATGGTGGCGACTTGGAACTTTTCGCTGACACCGGAATCACAACCGGATCAGATGGCACTTTGAATACAACGGGCCCCATCGGAACCAATTCTGGAAATGTCACACTTGATGTGCGTGGGACAGGTGATATCACGCTGAACCAGTCGATCACAACATCAGGTTTGGAAAACACAATTGGAGCAGCAGGTGATGCGGGTAAAGTTTCCATCACGACTACTGATGGACTTATCGATCTTGGACTGATTCTTACCCAGGGCGGTGACGGGTTGACGACTTCCGGAAACGGTGGCGATGTCGTTGTCGATGCCATCGGAGGTTCGATTCAGTTTCACCAGCAAATCAACACTTTAGCAGGGACAACTGGAGTCGTGGGAGTTGATGGCAATGTCCGTTTCACCTCAACCGATTCCATTCTCGATCGGAACGATGGTCAAACAAAAATCAATGCAGGCAATGCCTTTTTCTCAGCAGCAACTGCCATCGGTGAAATTGACAGCTTCGAGATGGCGACCGGAAATGCAATCGATCTGCAATTGACCGGAACACTCGAGCGGGCCGAAGTGACTGAGGTCGGTGGTACAATCCATCTGATGCACATGGGCGATTTGCTGGTTGCTTCGAATGGATTGATTCCAGATGTCAACGGAGCAGCTGATCTGGTAATTACCTCGACCGGAAAACTGGATATTGGCACTAATGTCGGTGCTCTTGTTGCCTCTCCGGGAGATCGTGTTAATCTGATTTCGAACACGACACTTATTCTGCCTGATGCTGGAATTGATGTTGGTAATGGTCAACTTCGGTTGACAGGGGTTGAGGATATTATCGATCCAGCTGGTCGCGAACTCGGGTTATTGCGAGCAGAGGATTTGTTTGTTGTGACGGGATCCGTTGGCGGAGATACAACTTTACGAACGGATGTCACAACAATTGATGCTGTGGTCACTGGAGCGGGGCAGTCTCTGAATATAATTGAGTCCGATGGGATCGTTGTTAGTCACCTGCAGACCAACAATGGAAATGTCTCCATTGATGCGGCAACTATTGCAATGGGTGATATCACCGTTGTCGATCTTGATGCCGGAACTGCACGTATTGAACTGACGACAACCGCTCAGGGTGGTGGCGTAATTGATGGCGGCAGCGGGAATGCGAGTATTCAGGCCGGAGAGCTTGCTATTGATGTCACGAAAGGAGTTGGGAATAATGACCGATTGCTTGTTGATGTCGATCAGTTGGCAGTTGCTACGCAAACGGGCGATGTGAATATTCTGGATCTTTCTGGCGGATTAACGATCACTGATATCCAGGCGGTTTCCGGAGTCAAAGTCAATAATGGCTCACCAGTTGATCAGATCGATATTCGCACGGTTGGAAATCTTTCCATCACCTCGGATGTCATCAATACGGGTGGAGGAAATATCCAGCTCTCAGCGACTGGTGCCAGTTTAAACTCACTGACTCTGAATTCTAAAGTTGCCGCAGAAGGTGGGACTGGAAATGTTCTACTGACCGCGACGAATAATATTCAACTGCAATCTCTGGCCAGAGTAGAAACCGATCAAACCGGCGAAATTCTGATCAGTGCAGGTGAGAACCAGGCGATCACAGGAACCGTCGATGGAGTGGATAATGCCGAAATCGTGATGAATAGTATGGCTCGGGTTCTTTCTGAAGCTGGCGATATTTCTTTGCGAGCCTCGGGCGATGTCACTCTCGCAACGATCAATGCGAATTCTGATGGATTGGCCGGGCAGGGCGATGTGATCATCGAAGCCGATTTTGCGGGTGTTCAGGGAACATTGGCCAAAGGAAGTGGCGGCATTCTTGAAAGTACTCCGGAAACGGTGACGAACATCACAGGCGATTCTCTGACACTCCTGGCTTCGACCGGCATCGGCAGCAACGACGACCTGCGAACAAATGTGACGGATGTGATTGCCACCAATACCGTTTCAGGAAACGTCCGCCTGTTTGAAGTCGGTAGTGCGGGAGACAATGCACTGATTATTAACTCGGTTTTTAATCAGCAGGGAACAATCGATCTGCAAACAGAAGATGGCCTGCTCCAGGTTATCGGCAGCGTAACTACAACCAATGCGGGTGAAATCCAACTGATCGCTGGAGATGGCGATAACGATGGAAACGGCAATCTGATTCTTTCAGGCGACGTAACCGCAAATACCGGTGAGATTCATTTGGAATCTACTGGGAATGATATCGTGCTGAATAACAATTCTGTCGTCTCAACGATGACCGGTAACATTATCGTGCAATCGGGAGCAGTCGGAAATGGAATGCTCAGCATGGCCGACGGGACACGAATCGCATCGACTTCGGGACTGATTGACATCACAGCCTTTGGTGATGTCTCGATTGGCCAACTCCAAACCGATTCCAATTCCACAACCGCAATTTCTATCACAACATCCGCAGCAGTCACTGATTCTGGAGATACGGGAGGCTCCGATTTGATTGTAGAATCCGGACGCGTTGTGATTAAATCCAACAATGGAATTGGCTCCGGAAATGCTCTGGAAACATCGGTTGGAAGTATTGACTTCACGAATATGAATTCCGGCAACATCGAGATCTCCGAGACAACGGCATTGAATATTGATCGAATCGATCAGCAGTCTCCCGGCCAGGTGATCATCTCTGCGGTGGATACGATTACGGTTACGACTCCGGGAATGGGGATTCATTTGGCTGGTGGAGATCTGTCGCTGAAGACCACGGGCAGTGGTGGTCAACTTCTGTTGAATAACAATGTCGCCACAAATGGCGGCGATGTGGCCCTGAATGTTGCAAACTCCCTGCGTTTGGGTCCAATGGTCGATTTGGACACGATGGGGGGCAGTCTGATGGTCTCAGCTGGGACGGTTGACACGGCTGGCCAGATTGATATGCATGCCACTTCAGTCGTCAGAACCGGGACCGGTTTCGTCTCCATGAATGCTGCAGATGATATCTCTGTTTCACAAATTCGCACGAACAATAACATTGTTTTGGACTCTCAGGATGGGGAAATCAGCAATGCGATTGGTGGTGGCACTGTGAATCTGCGGGGAGATAAAGTTGCTCTCCGTGCGGCTCATGGAATTGGTTCGGGGACTTCGTTAAATACATTCGTCAATGTGCTGGCCGCTGAAAATTCAACCAGCGGTGCAGTGAATATTGTTAATCAAAGTGGAAATGAATTGTTTATTGGGAGCTTCTCTGGAGTCTCAGGACTTTCCAATCTGGGAACTGGTGGGGGGGAGATCGAGGTTCGCCACAATAGTTCGCTAACAGTCAATGCACCTATCGTCAATCTAACAGGTGGCGAGATTTCTCTGATTGCAGCTTTGAATTCGATGACAGACGACTTAACGGTCAACGCACCCATTTTTGCGGGAAGCAACGGTGCGATTGAATTCCGATCCGGCCATGATTTAATTTTGAATGATACAGGGGTTATGTTCGATATTATGGGGGGATCGATCACTGGGCTGACAGGAAATGAAGTCAAGATTGCCAGCGATGTGATCATCCGCAGTGCAACCGGGTCGGTTGTTCAGGATATTCCTCTATTGGAAAATATCTTTACTCCTCAGGTGCTCGCCACAGGATTCGCTTCTGTTTCTGGTGATTTTGGACGTCTTTTTGAGCAGAATTTTACGATCTTTGTCGACTGGGGCGATGGCACGATTGATACAAATTTTGAAGGGGCTCCAACACCAGACAGCTTTACTTATACCCACACTTATTTTGGCAACCCAGATCCCAACAATCCGGCTGCCCCGATTCCAATCACTGTGACCATTATCGATGATCCCAACATTTCCTTCTTTGAAGCTGGAGTCGAAACAGGGGTTGAGGTTGTCCTCCCGCCAATTATTGAATTTGCAGGTGTTCCAGGAGAAGGATTGGCCTCGGGCATTGCCTTTGATTTGAAAGTCGAAGTTCCTGAACTGGGGACGGTTTCCAATGGTGATACGGATACCAATATCTCGGAACGTTCAGAGACCATTCAGGCTGAGGAAGCCGCTGAGAATGTTCAAATTGTTGAAGAAGTGACTACGTTTGAAGAACGTCTGGTCAAATTACGAATTTTCAATGCAACAGGTGATGTGAATGAAGAGATCACATTGGAAGGCGAGCAGGCGTTGATGATTCTAAACGACTTTGTCGGTTTTGTGGAAAAGTACGATCTGCCGGACGGACGTTATCAAATTCTCCAGCAGGAACCGGGTGAGA
The DNA here is from genome assembly GCF_007859715.1 of Rubinisphaera italica. Lineage (NCBI taxonomy): Bacteria > Pseudomonadati > Planctomycetota > Planctomycetia > Planctomycetales > Planctomycetaceae > Rubinisphaera > Rubinisphaera italica. The sequence goes on along the minus strand of NZ_SJPG01000001.1, from coordinate 6,185,507 downwards.
CCACCTTACGTGTCGTTTACGATTTACTCTTGAGAAATGGGCGTCCCGCCGACAACAGCGATGGTCTGCAGGATCGTCCTCCAACAGCTGATGAAATGATGCCCAGCGATGAACCTGCAGGCAAAGGGGAACCGGAATTAACCCTTCCTGATGGGGGCATTATTCCAGAAGAGAACAGTCAACCAAACTCTGAATCGGAAACGCCAACAACGCCGTCTGTTCCCTGAGATTTAACGATTTGAAATGACTCACCCAAGACCATCACACGAAATCAAATATTGTCGCTCCAGGTGAAACTCCCGAAAAACTGAATTGAATCAATCGTCATGACTTCCAACTCCGATGAAAAACTACCGGAAAAGAATCCAGATCCGCAGAAACCATCTGCCGGAGATGAAACTCTACAGGAAGAGGACTTCCAGATCGATGAAGTAAATCGTGAAGGCGAGCGTACCATTCAGATGGATGATGATGCGGATTCGCTCGACGATTCCAGCGAAGATTCTGGAACTGGTCAGCAGACAATTGTCGATGAGGACCTCTTTGGAGTGCATCATCAGGCTGGTGATCAGACGATGGTTGAGATTCCTGAGGGACATTCAACCGATTTCCCAGACGATCCGGGAGCCACCTATGTTTCTGATGACGATCTCGTCCCGGATGATGGTGGGCGAACGATGGAGATGTCCAACGATGAACTGACGGCTGATGAGAGTCGCACCATTGTTGATCTCGATTCTGCTGATACCGATGGCATGAAGACGATGGTCGATGATTCTCAAGTCGGAGACGATTTCGACTTGAGCAAAACCTGGGGGGTGGAAATCAATGCGATTACCGATCCTGGCATGACCATTCGAGCCGCTGAAATTGAGCAGACGAGTGGACCTGGAACCCACTCCATTCCTCGACGCGAACTGATTGAAAGTGGTAAGCAGGACTTTCCTAAGGGAGAGTATCAGTTGCTCAATATCCTCGGTGAAGGAGGCATGGGCGTTGTCTGGGAAGCTCGGCAAAAAGCGATCGAGCGAAATGTAGCGATTAAAATGATCAAAACCCGCATGGCGAAAAAGCCAAAGCAGGTTGAGAAATTCATCGCGGAAGCAGTTGTGACGGGAGATTTGGCGCATCCGAATATCGTACCAATCCACGAACTGGGACAGGATACCGAAGGAAATTATTTCTATGCGATGAAGCATGTCCAGGGAACGCCCTGGAACAAAGTGATTCGCAATAAATCGTTGCACGAAAACCTCGACTATCTCCTTCGTACTTGCGATGCGATCGCCTTCGCACACGCTCGCGGTATCATGCACCGCGATCTCAAACCCGAAAACATCATGCTGGGAGATTTCGGAGAAGTTCTTGTGATGGACTGGGGGCTGGCATTACCAACCGAAGAGTTCACAAAAAAAGATTTAATCTGCAGCACCCACGGCATGGGAGGAACGCCCGCCTACATGGCTCCTGAAATGGCAACCGGACCATTGGACCGAGTCAGTTATTCGAGCGATGTCTATCTGCTCGGTGCGATTCTCTACGAGATCATCTCCGGATACCCGCCGCATCGTGGGAAGTCATCGCAGGAATGTCTGGCTGCGGCAATGCGAAATAAAATCGCACCAATCGAGCAACACAACGAACTGGCAGACATCGCATTCAAATCGATGGCGTTAAGCCCTTCAGACCGATATCAAACCGTCAAGGAATTCCAGGGAGTCATCCGCGATTATCTGGCTCATGAAAAAAGCCTGACTCTTTCCGATCGTGCGACGAAAGAATTAGACAAAGCCACCACGACGCGAGACTATGCTCAATTTGCACGCAGTGTGTTCGGGTTTGAAGAAGCGATCACACTTTGGCCAGAGAATGAAGAGGCCCATCAGGGACTTCGCTCTTCTCGGGCCGCTTATGCAACGACGGCTTTGCAGAAGCTGGATTTCGACCTGGCAGAATCGTTAATCAACGATGCAGAAGAAGAAAACCAGGATCTGCTTACTCGTATTCGAGTCGCCAAGCAGGATCGTTTGACACGAAAACGGATGTTTCAAATTGCCAAAGGGGCGGTTGCTGTCCTGGCAGTCGCTATTTTTGTCATTATTGGAACGTCTTACTATCTGATTAACGAAGAATACCAGCGCGCCGTGCTGGCAGAAAAAGAGGCGAATAATCAGAAAAATATAGCGATTGGAGAAAAAAAGGAAGCTGACCGTCAACGCGGGATTGCACAAATAGAACGTGATAACGCGGAAGAAAATCGTGTGCTGGCGGTCATGGCTCAGAAGACTGCCGAAGAGGAAGAAGAGAAAGCTCTTGCTCAGAAAAAGATTGCAGAAGAGCAAACAATCATTGCTGTCGAACAACGAAGCGTTGCAGAAAAAGCCCGTAAAGAAGAGCAGTATAAATCCTATATCGCCAGTATTGGTTTGGCTGCAGCGAAGGTTGAAGAGAATGCGTTTTCGGATGCTCTCTCCCTACTGGAAGCCTGTCCACCCGAGTTAAGACACTGGGAGTGGGGTCGACTGATGTATTTGTGCAGTCAAAGTGCAGCCAGCTATCCCTGCGGTGCCCCTGTCGACGGATTGGCACTTTCTCCCGATAATACACAAATGGCAACTGCCAGTTGGGATGGCCAGATTCGTATCTGGGATGTCGCATCCGAACAGGTTTTGCATTCGATGGCTCACGATGGAATTTACGTCCATGCGGTCGACTGGGCACCCTCAGCCAACCTGATTGCCAGTGGAAGTAATGATAAAAACGGAAACCTGAAATTCTGGAACCCGGTTACTGGCGATTTAGTCGGCTCCTTTAAAGCTCATAGCGATGATGTTGTCGGAGTTCGTTTCAGTGATGATGGTAACTGGTTAATGACATGTTCATACGACAACACGGCCAAGCTCTGGAAAGTGATCGACAATCAGGAAGTTCAGGCTGTTTGCACTATGCGTGGCCATACCTGGTGGGTTTGGGATGCCGCATTCATCCCTGGATTTGATCCTCAAGACCCAGAGAAAAATCGTGTTGTGACCGTCAGTCAGGATGGAAAAGCAATCATCTGGGAAATCGCAGCCGATGCACAGTCTGCAGAACCGAAAGTTGAATACCTGGAACATAACGGACCTGTTTATACGGTTGATTATCATCCACAGGGGCAAGCGGTCGCGACAGGTGGATATGACCGCACAATTCAATACTGGAAACCTGCAGATATCCAGCCGTTCGACTTTGGTGCCGCCGTGAATGGCGAGCAGATTGAAACACAGCAGCACATAACATTCAACGAACATACTGGGCCTGTTCGATCCGTCCGGTTTTCTTACGATGGCGAATTGCTTACAAGTGGTTCTCAGGACAATTCCATTAAAGTCTGGGATTTGAAAGCAACCTCTGCAATTAAAACATTTCGTGGTCACGACAGCGCAGTGCGTGCCTGCGTGATGACCCAGGATGGACGCAGTTTGCTTTCCTGTTCGGAAGATCAACGGGCGATTCGATGGTCGGTCGATGATTATGCCGAAATTCAAACATTAAATGGTCAGGAACTCACAGGGCATCGCGATGCGATTCTCTCTGCCCAGTTTTCGCCCAACAGTCAACAGGTGTTGACCGCCAGTCGAGATCGCTCGGCATGGCTCTGGAATATTCAAACGGGGAAGCCGGATGTGATTTTTCAGGAAGGCCATCAGTATCTCAGTTCCTCGGCTCTCTTCCTGAAAGATGAACGAATTCTCGCAACCGCTGCGGCTGACAATTCCGTCCGTTTCTGGAACACATCGACAGGAGCGGAGATTGTCCGGTTTCCCTCGACAGGACGTTCAGGCCTGGTAGCGATTTCGTCAGATGAAACCTTAATGGCGACCGGCAGCGAAGATGATCGCATTCTGATTTGGGATTTATCCAATATCCTCAGTGATCCCAAGCCCCTGCTCAAGCAGGAACTCTCAGGTCACCAGCATTCAGTGACGGCACTGTGTTTTATTCAAGGAACTCATCAGCTCGTGTCTGGGGATGCTCATGGTCGCTGTATCAAATGGGAAACTGATCAGGCCAGAATTCTGTGGAAAAATCGGGATCACACTTTGAAGATCTCTGAAATTCGTCAGGCAGACAGTCCTCCCGTTTTGTTGACTGCGAGCCACGATCGCACGATTGGAGTGCGCTCGATTGAAACAGGGGAAGAAATCGTTTCGAGAGTCATGAAGCACGACGGTCCTGTGATTTCCTTTGATGTTTCGAAGGATGGAAAAACAGTGGCTTCAGTCACTGCGATTCCAGAATCAACACAGGAAAGTACATCCTCAACGGAATTGTCGATTTGGAAATTAACCGAGAAGCCAACCGTTAAACAATTCATGCTGACTGGAAACGTGGTGAACGACATCATCACCGCTGAAAACGGCCAGGTCTGTTATGCAACGTGTGGAAATAACACAGTTCAGCGAATTGAAACGGCAACAGGTCGATCCGAATTGTTTATCGATGGTGCCGAACATGGGGGATTGCTCTGGTCATCACTGATCAGCCAGGATGGACGTCGACTGCTCACAATTGGCGGTATCGATGCCCGATTGTGGGATGTGAGCACGCGGCGGGAACGTATGTCGTTTGGCCCCCATGGAGCGGTTGCTTCTGCGGCGATGAATCCGAATGGGAAAACAATTGTAACCGGCAGCTGGGATCGTTCACTCAAATTCTGGGATGTCGCTTCCGGTCAATCACAGCGGAAAATTACCAATGCCCATCAGGGATATATTAATGATGTCGAGTTTTCGCACGATGGTCGCTATTTCCTTTCAACGGGAGATGATGGCCTCGTTATTCTGTGGGACTTTCAAGAAGCGACTGAAGTGCTGCGGATCCCTGCTGATCAGTCCGGAATTAATGTCGCGGTATTCTCACCGGATGACAAACAGATTCTCACCGCATCTAGGAATCGAACTTTGAAATTGTGGAATGCAGAAGATGGAAAACTGATTCGCGAATTCGAAAAGGCTCATGACTGGAGTATTCTCTCTGCACGATTTTCACCCGATGGCACACGGGTCATCTCAGGGAGTGAAGACAATAAAGCGATCTTGTGGGATGCGAGTACTGGCAAACCGATCTCCGAATTAAAGGGACACACCGCTGCCGTCACTTCAGTAGCCTATTCTGTCGATGGGAAACGTATCCTGACTGCAAGTCGCGATAACACCGCTAAACTCTGGGATGCAACAGCTGGCAACGAAGGTAATGAAATCCTGACGTTGAAAAAACATCAGCAGGAAGTGACCGCCGTCGATTTCTCCAGCAATTCTCTGGAGGTACTAACTGGCAGCCGGGATGGAACGGCCATCATCTGGCCCGCTATCAACTGGGGGATGAATCCAGCTGCAATCAATGTCGTTATTGAAGAGTAAAAACATACACTCCCATCGACTCACTCGCTTGCGATTCGTGCTTGGATTTACTCTCGATACATCAGGACAACTTACGACTGATGATTTCTTTAGCTTCTTCGCAAAGAGCGGTAGCCTGATCATTTTCCGGAGCTTCGGCGATCACTCGAATGATCGGTTCGGTATTGCTGGCTCTGACTTGAACCCAGCGATCATTCCAGTCGAGTCGTAAACCATCGCCTTCCGTCGCAGTGGCATCCTGATAGTGTTCTCGCAGTGCTTCGCATGCCTTGCCAACTGCTTCCTGTGGACATGTGAGTTTGGACTTCACAATGGCATATTTGGGAATCGTTTCGACCCACTCCGAAAGAGAACCTCCTTTCCTGGATAGGCCAGCCAGGACATACGCCATCGAAACGAAACTATCCCGAACAAAGCCGACCTGAGGTTCGATCACGCCGCCATTACCTTCTCCACCGATCAACGCATTGCAGGCTTTCATCTTTGCGACGACATTGGCTTCGCCAACATGCGAGCGATGAAATTCGCAGCCATACTTCGCTGCCAAATCTGCAGTCACCCGACTGGTCGAACCATTCACAACGACTGGTCCTTGATTTCGTTCCAGGACATAATCGACGGCTAAAGCCAGTGTCAGTTCTTCACCGATATAATTCCCATGCTCATCGACAATAGCCAGTCGATCAGCATCGGGATCCTGAGCGAATCCAACATCAGCTCCTTCTTTTCGAACTCGTTCGCTCAAGGTCGTTAAATTTTCAGCCAATGGTTCAGGCGTATGAGCGAACTGACCGTCTGGTGTGCCCCCCATCACAATCACTTCGCAACCGAGTTGCTCGAGCAGTTGAGGAGTCGATACCGCTCCCGATCCATGATTGCAATCCAACACCACTTTGAATCGCTGTTGACGAATCGCTTCGACATCAACCAGGGAAAACACACGTTCAAAGTGAGGACCAGCAGGGTCTTCGAGCAGTTCGACGGTCCCAATTTGATCGTATGTCACATAAGAAAATTTACCGGACTCCAGCAGTGACAACAGTTGCTGTCCTTCTTCTCGATTGTAAACCGATCCTTGGGCATTGAATGGTTTCAGTCCATTCCACGGCACAGGATTATGACTCGCAGTGATTTGAATTCCGCCTGCTGCTTTGTGATGGGTGACCAACACGCCACAGGTGGGAGTTGTTGCGATACCGGCATCGATCACTCGACAACCCGTCGCCATCAAGCCTGAGAGCACCGCATGTTTGACCATTTCTCCAGACGAGCGACCATCGCGGGAAACGACAATACTTCCCCCTTTGGCAATTGTTCCCACTGCTGCCGCAAACTGACAAAGAAAATCGGGATCTAAACCTTCACCGGCTACTGCGCGTAAGCCGGAAATACTAAGAATTCTTTGCATGATCGAGATTCAGTTCATGATTGATTATGGCGTATGATGTAGAGGGTGTCGGATTTCTTACCCTTCCCTGATGAACAGAGAGAATATTGCATCGGCAAGGATTTGATAACCTCAAATACTTACGCAATAAAGGCATAATAGTAGAAGATCAGTCCCGTTATTGAGGTAAGAACCAGATCGATCGTGCTTAGCCAGGCTAGAGTTTTGTGGCGTTTACTGTACGGGCCTGGCTTGATCGGATCGGGAAAGCGGCGCAAGGCTTCGTAGGTTGTCCAAATCCAGAGGATCGGCGTCGAAATGGCAAAGATCAGGTGGATACGAAGTATTTGAGAAACGTCTGCGAGTTCCGCGGTCGACATGCGGGGAGCTGCGGGATCTTTATTGATGATATTTTTCCAGCCACCATGCAACTGCATATCAATTTCAAATAAGCCAACTGCTGTCAGCAACAGCAACCCCATGAGTAACTGTGCGACTTTATGCTTTCCGTATTTGTGCCGATATTTGACCAGCCAGATACTGTAAACCAAAAGCGGAACAAGAAGGATGAGTGCACAGACAACCACATCGAGCATAAAAGAGGCATCGTAACCTAGAAAACCCCGGTTCATGCTCAATTCCTGTCCGTTAAATTGCTTAAGAGTGCCTGAAGTCGATCGGATCTCTATTTGTATATTGAAATAGGAGAGAGCGTTGTAGCGAGCAGGCTAACACCGAATCTCAAATTAAGATCTCAATAAAAAAAGCCGCATTCAGAAATGCGGCCTGATGTTTTATTTGACTGAGACAATACTCAGTTAGACACAACGGGTTCAACGTTAATGCGTCGACCTTTTTGATCGAAGTAAACAGTCCCTTCGGTCAATGCAAATAAGGTGTAGTCGCGTCCCATGCCGACATGCCGCCCCGGGTGCCATTTGGTACCACATTGACGAATGAGAATATTGCCAGCCAGTACGGATTCTCCGCCGAATTTCTTCACGCCCCGTCGCTGTGCGTTGGAATCGCGTCCGTTGCGACTGGAACCCTGTCCCTTCTTATGTGCCATGGGAAATCTCTGTCTGCTTGTAAACCGTTGTGAAAATTGAAGTTATGTCCGACCCACTCAAGTAGGCATTAATCTTGAATTCAAGATCATATCGGCTATTCCAGTCGGTTTCAAGATCGCGCGTCCTTTCATTTTTACAAACTTTTGGTCTTTTGAGAGTCAAACTGATCGATTGGGAATCGATCCCGCTAAAAATGATGAAAACTTGTGGAAAACATTCGAGATTTTTGAGGAGCCTGAGAAGTGGGTTTGTTCTGCTTATAAGGAAGGGGAGATGAGCCTGCCTGTTAAGCTATGAGAACTTTGACGACTGTTCCGGTTAAGGTTGCCCAAAATCGATGCCATCGTTCACTTTTCGTTAAGTTGCCTGAGTATCCTGAGCTATGCTTGAGTCAAAATCAGGACATTGCGATGAATTCCTGCAATATCGATCGGAATGAAGGAATGATGTTTGCAACGTGCTGGTTGATAAGTTGATAATGGATGTTCAAAAAAAGTAAAAATTCAGGACGTCAAGCCGCAGGACGTTGCTATGGCACAACAATAATGATCTACACATCTGAGAGGGGAGAGATTTCGATGAGAAGGATGATCGCTGCAATCGCGGTGACGGCGATGTTGACATCAGCCGGGGTGGCTCAAGCAAGGGGACTGTGTGGTGCCTGCAATTACCATTGCTGTCCACCTGTTGCCTGTCAGCAGACCGCCTGTTACACCACTTGTAAAGTGGAACGAGAGACCTGCTATCGTACTGTGTACGAAAACGTCTGCGAGCCTCAGCAATACACGGCTTGCCGTACTGTTTACGACACACAATACGAGGATGTGCAGCAAACTTGCTATCGCACTGAGTACCAGCAACTGTGCCGCACAGAAACCTATCAGGTTCAACGACCTGTTTACGAAACCAGTTTCCGAGAAGATCGATATACGGTCCAACGACCTGTCTTCGAAACTTCACAGCGAGAATGTTCCTACCAGGTCCAGAGACCAGTCTGGGAAACCCACCAGAAACAGGTTCAACGAGTGGTCTGCCGTCCTGTAACAGAGACGATCAACCGTCAGGTCAATCGAACTGTTTATCGGACAGTGACTGAAACAGTAAATCAGACACGTTGTTATACCGTGATGAAACCTGTTACCACCTATCGACCCGTTCAACGAGACTGTGGCCGATATGTTTGCCAGCCTGTCCAACTGCCAGGTCCACTGGTTCCACGAATGGTATGTGATCCTTGCGGCTTGCCTCGCGTTCGTATGGTTCGCTGCCCTGGCATCACTGTTCAGCGTCGTGTCTGGTGTCCGAATATTGTCACTCAGCAGATTCCCTGTACTCGATATGTACCTCAGGTCGTACAGCAGAATTGCCCGGTACAAGTTTGCCGTGTCGTTCCAGAAACAGTCTGCGAGAATGTACCTTGCCAGGTAACACGCTTGCAAAGAGAAGTCGTTACCGATTCTGTTCCTGTTCGCACCTGTCGCTGGGTTACAGAAACAAAAACCCAAATGGTTCCCGTTCGAACTTGCCGAATGGTATCTGAAGAAAAAGTCTGCCGCACTCCAGTGCGAACCTGCAAAATGGTGACAGAAGAATGTTCTCGTCAGGTTCCCTATACGGTTTGCAAGCAGGTGCCATATACCGTCACTCACCGAGTCGCGAAATGTGTGCCACGTCAGGAAAACTATACCTGCACTCGCATGGTAACACGCACAGTGCCTCGTCAAGTTGCCTATGAAGTTTGCAGATTAGTTCCTGTCACAGTCTGCAATGAAACTCCCTGCAACACAGGTTGTAGCGATTGTCAAAATTCAGGAACTTACGAGTCAAATCGTTTAGTTCCCGGAACCATTCAAAACAATGGTGACCTTCAGCCACAACCCGATAATATCGGTGGTGACGAAATCTAATCTCACGATTACATTTCAGCTACATATCAATTGAGCAGACGACTTCCGGGTCGTCTGCTTTTTTATTTGAATTATGAATTCTTCTGAGAAATGAGAAACGGCGTCTAAATCTAATTAAACTCTCTCGACTGAAACAAATTGAAGTTGTAGACTTATATCAAAGCATTTCTAAATGCAATATTCCTTCGCAGGTACGGTTATTGCTCTAAAACGTACAGTTTGCTCAGCTAGAATGCGTAAAATCAATTATGGAAAGACTATAGATACGAACTCATCAAGTCTGTTACTCGTTATGACAATATAACCTGCAAGGCACACAGACCAGTCGATTTTTTTCTGCATTAGCTCTTCCTGAAAATCCTAATTGAAGAAGATCCTTATCTATGGACTCATCAGAGTTAACTTCTGAAATCAAGCCGGAATTGAAATCAAAGAACTCTTTTGAAGCAGAATTGCCTGTTCTTCAGAAAGACTATCCGGGGATCTCGGAACGCTCACTTCTAAATAATGTTCTTCAGCATTCTTCTTTAATTTTATGGGCACTCGATAAAGAAGGTAGGTTCATCCTTTCGACTGGTGCTGGACTGAAGATGATTGGTTTAACCGTTGGAGAAGTCATAGGTGCCTCTCTCTTCGAGATGTATGCAGACCACCCAAATATTTGTGAAAAGGTCAGAAGCGCACTTAATGGAGAAGAAGTTCAGGAATTCGTAGAAGTCGATGGGCATGCCTTTGAAACCTGGTACCGACCAATAATAACTGAGGGTTCTCAAATCAATGGTGTTGTCGGAATCACAAGTGTGGTGACTGATCTCTACGAAACACGCAAGGCGTTAGAAAAAAGTGAAACGCGTTTTGAGAAACTGGCTCAAATGGCGCCAGTTGGAATTTTTCAATGCAATCTCAAAGGCAGAATCATCTTCGCCAATCGATATTTCTGGTCATGCTTCAAAGAGGAAACATACGAAAATATTTCACAGAATATCCAAGCCGCTGACAATCTGAAATCGTCCGAACTGACTTGGCTAGAGCTATTCCATTCAGAAGGGACAGATTCTCTGGAGGAGCAATGGAAAGAAAGTCTGGATAATGGCCAGGCATTTGAATCTCGTTTGATTCCCCGCCAACCAGCTAAAGATATCAATCAGGTTTTGTTGCGTCTGGAGAAAACGGAATCGGATGGGTTTGTCGGAATCGTGGTGGACATGACGGCTGTCCAGAAAGCGGAAAGCGTATCTGCTCTTCGTCACCGGGAATTAGAGAAAGCTGTCCAGTATAGAACCATTGAACTGATTGAACTCAATACCAAGTTAAAAGCTGAAGTGGAATCGCGAAAACGTGCGACTCAGGAACTGCAGCTTTCTCAGAATCAGATGCAGTCCATCCTGGAAAACACTGTGGATTCCATCGTTCAAATTGACCGCGAAGGCCGTCTGGAATATGTCAATCACACTCGATCAGAAAACCCATCCGAGGAGGTCATTGGATCAACTGTCTTCGATTGGCTAGATCCTGCTGATGCTAAAATTGCACAAGAGACCTTGCGGCGCGTCATTGATAACGGAGAACAGGTCGAGCAACCTGCAATGGTGAATCTCCCTGATGGTAACCAAGCCTATATGACTGGCCGGTGGGGACCGATCTGGCATGATGAAAAAGTCATTGGCGCAACGATTGTCGCAACTGATGTAACCGAAATGCGGAATATGGAACTGGAATCCAAACGCCGTCAGGAAGAGTTGGCACATATGTCTCGTCTGAGTTTGATCGGCGAAATGTCTGCCCGCTTGTCCCACGAATTGAAACAACCCCTGTTTTCCATCGGAAGTCTGGCGACTGGCTGTCTGAATTATGTGGAAGCAGGCAAAATTGACCCCGCAGAATTAAAAACCATGCTTCAACGGATTGCCAGACTTTCCAATGAATCCCGAGACATCGTCGAAAATACCAAAGATTTTGCCATAAGAAGGCCATTTCAGAAAAAGTCTGCTCAGGTCCAGGAAATTATCGAGCGGTCTTTAGATCTTGTCAGTGGCGAATTCAAAAAATCTGAGATTCTCATTGAGCAGACGTACGAAGATCACTTACCCGCGGTGAATGTGGACCCGATTCAAATTCAACAGGTCTTTGTGAATCTCATCATGAATTCCATCGATGCCATTCGCGTCAGCCACAAGCAATTGTCCCATCAAATTACGATTTCTGCTAAACCCTTAAACGAGGAATTCGTTATCGTCAATGTGAGTGATACCGGTGATGGATTTCAGGAAATCGAACCTTCAAATTTATTTGAAGCCTTTCGATCGACGAAAGAAAACGGACTGGGAATGGGGCTGGCAATCTGTCGTGGCATTATGGAAAACAACCTCGGCGAACTGAAACTCCTTTCAACAGGAGAGGAAGGAACTTATTTTCAGATTAATTTGCCTATTTATACACCGGCCAATAAGGTTTGATTTCCAATCTCATCTCCGAGAATGTCTCAAACGATTTCATGAGAATTCACTTTTGAGATCGTAATTACACTCCAGAACATAGCTTCCCGCAAATATTTCGTTTAAGGTAAAGATCTCTCAACCAGACAAACCCAGCGAAATCTCGCGGAGCTTTTATGAAGATCATTCCCGTTCTCGATATATTGAACGGAGTGGCGGTACATGCGGTGGGTGGATTGCGAAGTTCCTATCAACCACTCAAGTCGAAGTATTGCGAGAGTCCATGTCCAGTTCAGATCTCAGAGAATCTGAAAAGTCGATTTGGCATCTGTGACTGGTATATTGCGGACCTCGACGGCATTGTCCACAGACGCTGGAATCTGGAATTGCTGAACACATTGGCTGGAAGCCTGGGGCGAATTCGTATTGATGCCGGGATTCGTCAAATTGAAGACCTCTTCGAACTCGGCTCTCTAGTCTGTTCGAACCGCTGTATTGTTGCGAGCGAGTCGTTGACAGATTGCTCGGTGCTCGATTCCCTGGCCTGCATGTGCGAACCGAGGCAGTTTGTGTTCAGTCTCGATCTGGTCGATGGTCAACTGAATGCCCCAACTGGAGCCTGGGGAACTCGTTCACTCATGGAAATTGTCGAATACGTCGTCGATCTGGGAATCCAGGAGTTAATTGTCCTCGATCTGGCGTATGTCGGTGGCGAGAAAGGGCCGGGAACCACTGAGCTTTGTGCAGGCATCCATCGTGAATTCCCGCATCTGCAAGTGATGACTGGAGGTGGAATTCGCAACTGCGATCAGATCAAAAGGCTCGAGCAGTCCGGTGTCGATGCTGTTCTCATCGGGACGGCTTTGCATCACGGATTGCTGAATGAAGAGATCATATCCCGTTATTGTTCGGGAGAATCAGGTAACAATTCGAACACAAGAGGGTGATCAGAATTCGGGTCTGAGACGCGGAGTGAAATTTTACCATCCAGCAAATTTTCGAGCATTTCTCCACACAGATTATATCGCCAACCGTGAGCCAGTTTCGGAACGTCTGATCCCTGATCTCCCAGATACCAACGGACGAAATCCCTCAAATCGTTGGACGTTGCGACAATGGCCGGCGAAAGATCGGCCTCTGCACAGCAATTTGCCAGTGCAATCGCCAGCAGTTTGCCGAGGACATGCTCTTCCTGCTTGGAATGATCGACACTGTCTGACTTGAGTTTTTCCGGCAGTTCGTGTTCAGGAGTTTGACTCGCTTCCTGAATCACTCTGATAATATCAGCTGCGTGTCGCTTGTAGTTCCCTCGCTGCATATCGCGGGACGAAAGGACTTCAGCTTCTGTTTTAGGATGTCGATGAGCCAGATCGACGAGCAGGTCATCTCGCAAAATGGTCCGAAAAGGGCGATTGGTTTTATCGGCAACACCTTCCCGCCACCGAAATAGATCGCGGGCAATACCCAACTCGAGTTGAGAAAGTCGTCCCAGTTTTGGAAGCTTTACCCAGGCATCGCCGCGGGTACGCTGAGCTTCAACAAGAGTGTCGACAAATTCCTGACATTCCTGATCAGCCCATTCTGTCCGCTTCGTCGATTTGAGTCGACGTCGTTGCTTAGCAGCGATGTCAATCAGATAACGTACATCTTCGACGGCGTATTCAATCTGCTTGGTAGTCAATGGACGCTTCGCCCAGTCCGTACGAGTCTCTTTGCCATGAATCCGTTTTCGCATGACTTTCTGCACAATTGCCGAGTGGGAGAGCGGAAAGCCTCTACTCAGCAGTCCCTGAACAATCTGCACATCGACTAGATTCCCGGGAGCTTTTTCAATTGCGTGCCAGCAAAAGAGAATTTCTTCTCGCCCGCCATGCACAATAATTCTCGTTTCCTCATCTGCCATGATTTCCCACCAGGGAGTCAAATCGAGTCCATCGAGCGGATCGACGGCGACCATTTCTTCCTTGGTTCCGAATTGCAGCAGGCAAAGTAGGGGGCGGAATGTATGTTCGGAGACAAATTCGGTATCGAAAGCGACTTCGCCACAGGCGTGCATACGCTGGCAAAGTTCATTGAATTCAGATTGAGACGTCAACAATTGTGGAGGCATAAATCAGCGATGTGGATTCGTTGGTGCAATAATATGTGTAGGTTACGTCTACTCAATACTTGAACAGACCAATAAAAATAATAAAACCGCCAAGACGCCAAGATCACTAAGACGGTGAAGATTTCCCACTGGATTTTGATCAGAAACAAATCTCTCATTGCTGAAAGGATGCCTCTAAGAAAGATCTCTTAAAATTCTTGGCGTCTTGGCGGTTAAACAGAAATTACATTCTTTCAGAAGTTTCGATTCCAAGCAAGTTCAAGCCCTGTTTTAATGTGCGAGCGGTCACATCGCATAACTTAAGTCGACTGATGCGAACCGCTTCGTCGTTCTCTTTGGCGACCGGGCAGCGATCATAAAATGTGCTGAAACTATTAGCCGTTTCGAATAGATAGTTCGTCAGCAGGTTCGGTTTCAAATCCTGAGCAGTCGCAGAAAGAGCTTCTGAAAATCTCAATAATTGCAATCCAAGTGCCCGCTCGGCTTCGTGAGCTAAACGAATCGGCACATCATCCCGCTGCCGAATGTCTTTGCGTTCGACGTCTGCTTTGCGGAAAATCCCACAGACTCGTGCATAGGCATACTGCATATACGTCGCCGTGTCGCCTGTCATGGAGAGCATTTTGTCCCAGTCGAAAATGTAATCGCTTTCCCGATTGTGATGCAGATCCGCATATTTGATGCCCCCCAGCCCCACAATTTCGGCAATCTGCTTTCTCTCGGTTTCATCGAGTTCCGGGCCATTTGGCTTTGCCTCATCGTTTGACGTGATAATCGCCAGTGCTCGCGAGATCGCTTCATCAAGCAAATCTCCCAAGCCTACGGTATCCCCCGAACGTGTTTTAAATGGCTTACCATCCTGTCCCATTACCGTGCCGAATGAAACATGCTGCAGGTTCAGATTTTCATAACCCCAACGGCGAGCGGTCCCAAACAGCATCTGAAAATGTTCTCCCTGACGCGCATCGACAACATACAAAATCGAAGTCGCTTCCAATTTTTCGACGCGATAGCGAATGGTCGCCAGATCAGTCGTCGCATAAGTGAAGGCTCCATCCTGTTTCTGCACAATAAAGGGAGCTTTGAAATCGGGCAGGAAGACGCACATCGCCTTCTGGCTTTCCTCGGCCAATCCTTTCGTCTTCAACTCTTCTACGACATCCGCCAATTGTGGCTGATAAAAACTTTCCCCCAGTGAGTAATCGAAATTGATATGCAGACGGTTGTAGATGACATTCATCACGTCCAGGCAGGCCGGCAGAAATTCATCCCACAGCTTTCGATTCTCGGCATCCCCGGCATGCAGTTTTGAAGTTTCGAGACGAGCGTCGGTATGTATATTCGGATGAGCGGCTGCAAGAGGACCGTAGATTTCATCCTGCTCAATCTCGGCAATCAGAGACTCCGCTTTGGTGACGGATTGTCGAATCGATTCGAGATCACTTCGCAGCTTTTTGAGTTGTTTCTTCCCCTGCTTATCATCCTGCTCAAACTCAGCCTCGGCAGCGTTCACTGCCTGCTCGGTTTCGCTCAACTTCCATTCCAGTCCAGGCAGGGTTTCGACAGTTGTATGATATTCACTCAGCTTATTGACCAGTCGGTACAGCCGCGATAATTCCGCAACCGGTTCCTTCTCATACGCTTCCTGATCGACAAAGTTGCGATAGCCATAGAGAATCATGCCGAACTGAGTCCCCCAGTCGCCGATGTGATTATCACTGGTCAGATCGTGTCCAAGAAACGAGAGAATTTTATAAAGGGCATCGCCAATGACGGTACTACGCAAGTGTCCGACATGCATCGGCTTGGCAACGTTCGGCGAAGAATAATCGATGACGATTTTTTCTGGCGACTTAACCGCTTCAACGCCTAGTCTTTCGGAAGTGAAGACTTCAGCAAACTCCTGTTCGAGCAGATCTGTCTTCAGTTTCAAATTGATAAACCCTGGCCCCGCAATCTCGGGTGGTTCACACAGATCACTGACATCAACTTCAGCAATCATATCGGCTGCAATCTCACGCGGCGGCTTTCCCAAAACTTTGGAGAGAGGCATGGCGCAGTTCGCCTGATAGTCTCCAAACTGAGCATTCTGAGCAGGCAGGACCATCGCGATATAACGACTGGGATCATCGACTTTATTTTCGAGGACAATTTGAAAACGATTTCGAAGGACTTCAAGAAGATTCATGAGAGACTCGAGCAGTGCCTGTTCAGGCAATAATGATTTCGATGATGTTAAATGTATAAACAGTATTTTAGCCGTTTTGTTCCTGACCCGAAACGTAAGAGAGGGGAAAGCGTTCAGAAAATATGACGCTTTCCCCTCATGAAGGTTCGGATTAAGTGCGAAGACTAAATTTTAGACTGCTAAGAGATTAATCTTCCGTTTCGCGCAACTTGGCCAGTACGGTGAAATCTTCCAGAGTCGTCGTATCACCAGCCGACTCCCGTCCTGCGGCAATGTCTCGGAGCAGACGTCTCATGATTTTTCCAGAGCGGGTTTTGGGCAATGCGGCTGCAAAGCGGATTTGATCGGGAGTCGCGATCGCCCCAATCTGCTTACGGACGTGTTGGGTCAGTTCTTTTTTCAGTTCTTCAGAACCACCATCTTTGGCAGTGACAAAACAACAGATGCCTTCTCCCTTGAGTTCATGCGGAAAACCAACGACAGCCGCTTCAGTCACCTGTTCGTGAGAGACCAGAGCCGATTCCACTTCCATCGTACTGAGTCGATGTCCGGAAACATTCAGTACATCATCGACACGGCCCATCACCCAGTAATAGCCATCTTCATCCTTGCGAGCACCATCGCCAGCGAAGTAGCAGCCATCAATTTTGGAGAAATAGGTGTCAACGAAACGTTCGTGATCGCCATAGAGTGTTCGCAGCATGTGCGGCCAGGGTTGAGTCATGACCAATAGTCCACCCTGATTATCGCCAACTTCCTGACCACTCTCGTCGACAATTGCTGGCACGACACCCGGTAGCGGTTTTGTACAACTTCCCGGTTTTGTCGGAGTGATCCCCGGCAGCGGGCTAATCATGATGCCGCCCGTTTCGGTTTGCCACCAGGTATCGACGATCGGACAACGTTCGCCCCCGATGACCGTATGATACCACATCCAGGCTTTCGGATTGATCGGCTCGCCGACGGTTCCGAGCAATCGCAGGCTGGAGAGATCAGCTTTCTGAGGGAATTGATCACCCCATTTCATGAAGGCGCGAATGGCAGTCGGAGCCGTATAGAAAAGGGTGACTCGATATTTTTCGACCAGTTCCCAGAAGCGGCCTTCATCCGGCCAGTTAGGAGCGCCCTCATACATCATGGTGGTCGCCCCGTTTGCGAGCGGACCGTAAACGATGTAACTGTGGCCGGTAATCCAGCCGATGTCTGCCGTGCACCAGTACGTATCTTCTGGTGATAAATCGAAGACCCATTTGGTCGTCATCTGAGCGCCGAGCATATATCCGGCTGTGGTATGCATCACGCCTTTCGGCTTTCCGGTACTTCCGGAGGTATACAGAATGAAGAGTGGATGTTCGCTGTCGAGTGAGGCAGCCGGGCAGTCAGCCGATTCGTTTTCCATCAGCTCGTGCCACCAGTAATCGCGATCGGGAACCATCGTCACGTCGGCTCCTGTGCGTTGATAGACGATCACCTTTTCAACCGTCGGCGAGCGTTCCAGACTTTCATCGACAGCGATTTTCAACGGCACTTCTTTGCCACGACGCCAGCCGGCATCGGCAGTGATGACTAGTTTGGCTTCGGCATCGTTATTTCGATCCGCGACGGCATCGGCACTGAAGCCGCCAAAAATGATTGAGTGAGTCGCACCAATCCGGGCACAGGCGAGCATCGCGATGGCCAGTTCTGGAACCATCGGCATGTAAATTGTAATGCGATCGCCAGCTTCAATCCCCATGCGTTTCAGAACATTGGCAAACCGGCAAACTTCCCGATGCAAATCCTGATAGCGAAGCACGCGAGTATCACCCGGTTCCCCTTCCCAGATAATAGCCGCTTTGTTGCCATGGCCAGCTTCAATATGCCGATCCAGGCATTGATAGCTCGCATTGATTTTGCCCCCTTCAAACCACTTCGTTTCTGGCATTTCACCAGACATCGTCGAGGTGAACGGTTCAAACCAAGTCAGATTTTCCTGAGCCAGTTCGCCCCAGAATTCAGCGGGATTGTCTTTGGCGTGCTGCCAGGCCTGCTCGTATTCCTCTTCCGTCTTAAAGCTGACCCGAGGTGTGAATTCGGCGGGAGGTGGAAAAACGCGGGTTTCGTGCAGAACACTTTCGATATTGCCAGATTCCGAGGCGGACATACGCAGCTCCGTTATTTTGTCTGAATTGTCAATCTGAAGAGATTATAAAAGTCGTAAGCAGTCGATCAGGCTGTGCCTGACGTACGGACTAATCCTGAATTGAAATCGGTAGAATTTGATCTATCGACCGATAGTAAAGCGATTGATCGCAAACGTCAACGAAATCCGCTTAGCCGCGTGGAACACAAATGACTACACAATTCAGGAATCACGCTAACCGGTAAAGCCCGCACCACTTACCGGAGCTTATTAAACAGTGGGAGACGGGCCCGCTCCGCTTCAGCGGAAGCCCCCAAAGTTCTGGGCTGTTCTTCGAGATCGCGCCATCACACACTGCACAAAAACAGGCAATCAGCTTCAATTCGTACTCCTAACGATACAGAGCTTTATAGCTTGTGCAAATTTTCAGTTTTCTGATTCGCTGAGTTTTCGGGAATTGGACGGTATGGCGGCTAGTGGCGGAGCTGATTCGTCAGTTGTGCTTCATCTCACGAATAAAACTTGGATATTATATGGCAGGCGATATCGGCAGAATTCGCAGAGGAGCTTTCAATCGGCCAGTTGATTTGCTTCGACGATTCGCCGGCGAGTGTCTTCGGAAATCGCATCTTCCCAACTCAACTCAATGTCGCGTTCTTTCGCACGCTGCAGAGTGATCAAAGCCGTTTGAACATCGGCTCCCTGGATGATGGCTGATTCGATGTAGTCATTGCGAATGTCGAGCCCGCATTGCCTGGCCATGCAAATCATATTGACGACATGCTTGCAATCTGATCGTCGCAACTTCATGCCTACTAGATTTAAGAGTGAGACTTTTGCTCCGCACATGGTCGCCTGGAGCCATAGGCGAAATAAATTGGCGAACAAAAGAAGAATGATCAAGCCTATGATCAGCACGATCACCAAAAACACGATCATCACGATTTGCTCAGGCGGCATTGTGATTTCCTTCGCTGATTTACGAACAGTCAAATGTGTTCAACTGCCCATCACTATACCAGATTGTCAGGAAATATCTCCCCAGAGTATATCCTTGGCAGGAAAGACCGGCCCCTCGACACAGGAGCGGCGATAGTCCCACGAACCCTCGCCCGTTTTGATGGGCACGACACAACTGAAGCAGGCCCCAAATCCACAGGCCATTGGGGTTTCCAGAGAGGCCCAGCAGCGGACATCATATTTCGAACAGAGTTCTGAAACCGCCTGCATCATACGCAACGGGCCACATGTCAGTACGACTTGATCGTCTGCTGATCCGGATTCGAGCAACGGTTTGAGTAGATCGGTTACCAGTCCATGATGACCGGCGGTACCATCTTCGGTGCAGATTTGAATGTCAAGTTCGTTGAGATCGGAAAGGTCATCCATATTCGCCTGAAAACAGGCCGAGCGAACTCCGTAGATGAGGGAAGCTCGTTCTGCTCGAATTCCTGTCCGCTGGGTTTGCCCATACTTTTTCTGCAGTAAGGCTTCCCGGCTGACTGCGACAAACGGAGTATATCCAATGCCACCAGCGACCTGAATCAGATGTTTGGTCTCCAATTCCGGAAACCCATTGCCGAGTGGTCCCCAGATTTCCAGGTTCTGACCGGGCTGAACGTCTTCAAGAAGTGCGGTCATCTTACCAACGACATGAAACCCGACATCGATCCCAACTGGTTTACCATTTTCCAGATACGTATCGTAAAGAGCAAAAGGCCGACCGAGCAGGGGATCGGTACGATCGGGAGAGCGAAGCATGAAGAACTGGCCCGGAAGAATGACCTGAGCCAGTTCCGGACATTCGAGCCGAACGCGATAGTTTTCCTGAGAGAGCGTAGCGAGTGAAATCACTTTCGCCCGACACTGCATTGCACACGTCGATTCACTTATCATTCGTTTCCCAACTTTCCGATCCGCAAACTCGACATCATTGGAAATGGGGTGGCGGGGGCGCTCCGCTTCAGCGGAAGCCCCCGAATGATTAACGCCTCGGGGACTTCTCTTTGAGAGCGCCCCCGCCACCCGCTGTTCCTATTTGATGTGCCAACTTTTTTGTTGTCAGGCAGTGCCTGACCTACACCTATTTCTTTGGTCGGAAGTAGTGTGTTGCCTGTCCGAACAATCCTTCAGCCGATTCCATCACGGTTTCCGAAAGGGTTGGATGAGCGTGAATACTCTCCGCGATATCGCGAGCAACTGCTGCTGTTTCGACAGCCAGAACGCCTTCGGCAATCATTTCACCTGCTCCCGGGCCGACGATTCCCATGCCGAGAATTCGCTCGGTTTTGGGATCGAAGATTAACTTCGTTAAACCTTCCGTGCGTGAAATTGTTTGAGCACGACCAGAAGCTGCCCAGGGAAAACGAACAACGGTCACTTCCCGCTCATCGCGTTGAGCTTCCGCTTCCGTAATGCCACACCAGGCGAGTTCGGGATCAGTAAACACTACTGCCGGAATTGCGATGCAATCGAACTCAGCAGGTTCTCCCAGAATGACATCGACTGCGACTTTCGCTTCGCGTGTCGCTTTGTGAGCGAGCATCGGTTCGCCAGCCACATCTCCGATTGCATAGATGGCAGGATCGCTTGTTTGCTGACGCTTATTAACTTCGATAAAGCCCTTGTCGGTCACTTTGACTTTTGTTTTATCCAGGCCAATATTACCGGCATTCGGACGGCGTCCGACAGAGACCAGAACCCGGTCAAACGTCATCTCGGCAGGGGCATCCGCCCCTTCGAGTTCCGCGACGATTCCCTCTTTCGTTGCTTTGAGGCTGTTCACTTTCGTCGATAGATAAATTGATTTGAGTTGATGACTCAATCGTTTCTGCAACGGTTTCACCAGATCCCGATCAGCTCCCGGTAACAAGCCATCGGTCATTTCGACAACTGTCACTTCGGAACCGAGTGCGGCATAAACGGAGCCCATTTCGAGACCGATGTAGCCGCCACCAATGACAAGCATTTTTTCGGGAACATCTTTCAACTCGAGTGCACCAGTCGAATCCATCACCCGTTCATCGCCAATGTTGAATATACCGGGCATTGCGGGGAGCGAACCTGTAGCAACGATGGCGATATCGAAGGTGAGCTTGCCCGTCGAGCCATCTTTGTATTTCAGCTCCATCGCATTGGAATTAAGAAAACTTCCTCTGGCTTCGACCAAATCGACTTTGCGAGTTTTGCAGAGCGAACGAATCCCACCCGTTAATCCAGTCACGACTCCA
Organism: Rubinisphaera italica; assembly: GCF_007859715.1. Taxonomy (NCBI): domain Bacteria; kingdom Pseudomonadati; phylum Planctomycetota; class Planctomycetia; order Planctomycetales; family Planctomycetaceae; genus Rubinisphaera; species Rubinisphaera italica. Next base: position 6,163,656 of record NZ_SJPG01000001.1, on the reverse strand, counting down.
TTTTTAAAGTCTCGCAGCTTATCCAGATCGACTTCCGGCTCTGCAAACTTGATGCCCCACTCGGCTGCTTCTTTCGATTCATTGAGCAACTTAGCGACGTGCAGCAACGCTTTGGAAGGAATACATCCCCGGTTGAGACAAACACCGCCGGGTGCGACATCGTCGTTAACGAGAATGACTTTTTTCCCTTTATCGGCTGCTTCGAAAGCGGCGGGATATCCCCCAGGACCCGCTCCCAGAACGACAACTTCAGCATGTAAATCAGAATTTGACATCAATCGATTTCCTCAACGCGACAACATCAGCCGCTCTGTAAGATCCGCAGTGCGGACCTAATTTGATATTGATCTGGAAAATTCAACCCGGGGTGGCGAGGGCGCTCCGCTTTAGCGGAAGCCCCCGGAGTTATAGGTTTCGGGGGCTTCTCTTCGAGAGCGTCCCCATCACCCTCTTCTATGCAACTCACGAACAAAACGCATTAACATTCTGAGAGTAGGGTGAATGGATCGGAAAGTAATGCGGACAACTTCACAATGAATCGAGCGGCGTCGGCTCCATTGATCACCCGGTGATCATACGAAAGCGACAATGGCAGGATCAGTCGTTCTTCGAGTTCTCCATCGAACAGTTTCAATTCTTTCTGCCCGCGAGACATTCCGAGTATCGCCACTTCTGGATAACTCACGATCGGTGTAAATCCGGTTCCGCCAATGCCTCCCAGATTCGTGATCGTAAACGTGCCCCCCTTCATGTCGTTCATGGAGAGCTTGCGATCACGGGCTTTGTTGGCCAGTTCCGTTACTTCAAGTGCGATCTGCAAGAGTGACTTCTTATCAGCATCCCGCACGACAGGCACAACCAAACCGTTTTCGGTATCTACGGCGATCCCAATATTGAAATAGTCTTTGTAAACGATTTCGTTAGTCTGGGGGTCGAGACTCGAATTGAATTTCGGGAAAGTTTTGAGAGCCGTCACTGCGGCTTTGACAGCGATGGCGGTCATTGTCACCTTTGGACCGTTTTTGCCGGTTCCCTGCAGGAACTGCTTGCGAGCCAGTTCGATATCCGTGATATCGGCCATGTCCTGCTGTGTCACATGTGGGATAACATTCCAGGACATCGAGAGATGCTGGGCGGCCATTTTGCCGATTTTGTTCAACGCTTCACGATGCGTATGTCCAAACTCGCTGAAGTCAGGCAGAGCCGGAGCCGCCATCGGGCCGCTACCGGAACCACCAGACGCAGCCGGGGCAGTTAATCGAGCTTTGACGTAAGCCTGAACATCTTCCTGAGAGATTCGTCCCCCAGGTCCACTCCCATTCACTTGATACAAATCGACGCCAAGGTCGCGGGCCATTCTGCGAGTCGCCGGGCCAGCTGGGGCAGGGGGACGATTTTCTTGATCGCCCGATGTGGCCGAAACTTCCTTTACAGGAGATGGCGAGGCGGATTGAGCAGGCGGAGTTGGGGCTGGTTTGGATTCTGGAGCCGATTTGGGCGGTTCTTTCGTTTCCGGTTCCTGCTTTGCGGCTGGTTCCTCTTTTTTCTCTTCACTCTTCCCGCCACCGCTACCTTCTTCAATGGTGAACAGCGTCGCACCGATTGGCACCGAATCTCCGGCAGAGACGTGAACCTTCACGACCGTCCCCGCATGGGGACACTCAATTTCCGCGAGAGCTTTTTCGGTTTCCACTTCGGCGACAACCTGATTGGCTTTAATCGTATCGCCCTCAGAAACATGAATCTCTGCGATATCGGCAGAGGTCACACCCTCGGCAACTTCCGGTAATTTGAATTCAATAGCCATCCGATATGGTCTTTCTAAGGCATAGTCTGAGTTGCAACACCACGATGCGGCATGGAATTGTCTGGTCTCTCAGTATAAATCCCGCTCAATGGAGCAAATTAAAAATGAGGTTTCTCTTTAAATCGAACTCAAAGTCTCGACTCTTGATCAAATCTCATTGATTCATCTTCTAGAACATATTCAAAAATTAACTTCAGCGTCTAGCAGGAGCAAACACAGTGTTTTTAGGACATTTGGTGTCCAAGCGACTGCAGAAACCATTTGAAAATGGTCTAAACAATAATTCATCGTCATAAAGAAGTATAACTACCATAACGCAGACGAAAAGCGTGTCGACACAGAACCACTCGGCTTCCCATTCCAAACTGTCCAAGTCAGATGCATCTTGCAATCACACTCGCATGCGAATATATTGATTGATCGTTTGTCTACATTCAAAATTAAGCCATTTCGGTAACGATATCAATATGTGGAAATCCGCTTTAAATGCCAAAAATCTGAGACTTGCAATTGCCTCCAGTCTGATTTTGGTTTTGATGCTGAACACTTCCGCAACGCACTCTGCCGAAGATTTTTCAGAATCATTCCAGTCACTGACCCAAAAGCATTGCGTAAAGTGCCATGGGGCAGAAGAGGAGATTTACGGCGAAGTCAATCTCCAGGAACTTTCGCTCGATGATCTGAAAACGAACAGTGAACTGTTACGCAGTCTGATCGACGTCCTCGATCTGCAGGAAATGCCTCCCGAAGATGAGCCTCAATTAGCTGCTCAAGATCGACAGTTACTGGTGATGCAGTTTCAGAGCATGCTCCACAAATCACTCGCCAGTGAACGCCGCTATCTGCATACACCGATCCGCCGCATGAACCGCTTTCAGTACAACAATGCGGTTGTCGATCTGTTTGATTTGAAGTGTATCGTGTTCACTCTTCCAGAAAAAATGATGCGAGATCACAAGGGTTATTTTCAACCCGAAACGGGAAAAATGGCCGAGGTTGTGACTGTCGGGTGTCGTCCGCTTGGGAAGTCTCAAATGATCGAACCACGGCTGATGGGCGTGGCCGCGTTTCCGCAGGATCTTCGAGCAGAGCATGGTTACGACAATCGAGGCGATCATCTTTCACTATCACCACTATTGATGGAAGCATTTCTGAAGCTGGGGCAGTCGATCGTCGAGAGCCCTGATTTCACACCGAAAAACGTGGGCATCTGGCGAGAATTCTTTGCCGCTCCCAAAGCGGATGTCGATCAATTGGTGGAGGTGAGACATCGGCTCAAGAAATTTCTCTTCAAAGCATTTCGACAGCCAGTTGCCGAGAGTCAACTGGAGCGTTACATCGGCTACGTGCAGCATCAGCTTGAATCAGGTGTTCCCTTTCCTGAGGCGATGAAATCCGTCGCAGCTGCGACGATTGCTTCACCAAACTTCCTGTATCTCTACGATAAGACTGATGTTAATGAGACATCGGAATTACTCGATGACTTTGAACTCGCCTCTCGACTTTCCTTTTTTCTCTGGGGGAGTCTGCCCGATGAGATGCTGCTCGAACTTGCGACGAACGGAGACTTGAGCAAACCAGAAGTCCTTGACGTCCAGGTGGAGAGGATGCTCAAAGATAAGAAAATCAAACGATTCTGCGATAGTTTCCCCTCTCAATGGCTACAGTTGGAGCGGATCATTTCTTCGGTGCCGGATCGCGGGAAATATCCCGATTTTTATTTTTCAAAGTATCGCGACAGCATGCACATGATGCTCGAACCGCTGCTGCTGTTCGAAACGGTACTCATTGAAAACCAGCCGATCACACAATTCATTGATTCCGACTTCACTTATCGGTCGATCTTGCTGGAAGAGGCTTACGGAGAACTCGCGACCAAGCCCGTGGATAAGAAACGGGATGAGGTGACAACATTGACCTTCCATCGAGTTCCTGTGACCGATCGCCGGAACGGAGGCTTGATTACCAATGCAGCCGTGATGACGATGACTTCTGGACCGGAACGAACTCAACCGATTACCAGAGGTGCGTGGATTGCCGGCGTGATTTTCAATAATCCTCCCGAGCCTCCGCCAGCCAATGTGCCTGCCCTCGGTGAAAAACCAGCCGAAGGCGAAGAACATTTGACATTAAGAGAACGGCTCTCGCTGCATAGGGAACGCTCCGACTGCAAGGGGTGTCACGAGCAGATAGATCCTCTCGGTTTTGCATTGGAAAATTATAATCCGATTGGAGTCTGGCGTGATGAGTATGAGAATGGTCGAGAGATCGACATGCAGGGCACATTATTTCGGCAGCATCAGTTCAACAATGTGATCGAATTTAAGGATGCGATCCTGACGGAAAAAGATCGCTTCACCCGGGCACTGGCAGGGCACTTGCTTTCGTACGCACTAGCCCGTGAACTCGGAGCAGCCGATCAGATTGCACTCGATGAAATGACACAGTCGGTTATCGCAGATGAGTATCGATTTCAATCCCTGATCAAACAGATTGTTTTCAGCGAACCGTTCCAAAGCAAATCCGGTCCGAAGGCTCATATAGCCTTGGAATAGAACTACAATTAATTTGAGATCATAAAGTGGGCGGCGGGGGCGCTCCGCATACGCGGAAGCCACCGAGGATTTCAAACCAAGAGCTTCTCTTCAAGAACGCCGCCACCCTCAAACGAAAAGACATTCCTATGAGAAGAACAACACGACGAAATTTTCTTCGCGGCATGAGCGGGGCAGCTCTGTCTCTGCCTTGGATGGAGAGTCTCTGCTCGGCTGCTCCATCAAAAACTGTAGCACAACGCATGGCTCATTTTTATGTGCCGATTGGAGTTGTGCGTCGTGGATTTTTTCCTGGAGAAGCAGAGGACATCATCCCGAAAGGAAACCTGGGAAATGTGATGACCTCTCTCGGAAAGCAGGATCCCAACTTCAGCGTCAAACCACTTACGGAATTGACTCCCACAATGCAGCCGCTGGATGGGTTTCAGCAGAAGATCAATCTGATTACGGGCATGGATCGGACGTTCCAGCAAGGGACTGACGTGCATGCCCAATGTGCATCGTGTTACCTGAGTAGTGCCGAACCTTATACCATAAAAGGGACGGCCTGGCCGTTGAATCGGACTCTCGATCATCTCGTCGCCGATCAAATTGGAACTCAAACTCCATTCCCGACACTCGAATTCAGCTGCAACAGTCATCGCGATAATAAAGAATCGATTTATTTCGACAACATCTCCTGGTACGGCACCGGACATCTGGCTCCTTCGATCCGCGATCCCCGAAAAATGTATCGCCGTCTGTTTTCGACTCAGGAAATTGATCAGTATCGAGACATCACCGATCTGGTCCTCGAAGATGCCCGCGCGATGCGAAAACAACTGGGCTCAGCCGACCGGGAGAAATTTACCGAGTACTTTGAGTCGATCCGTACCATTGAACTGCAGATGGATCGACTGGAGAAAATGAAGGCGGAACTCTCGCTGGTTAAACTGGATGAACCTCCTGAAGCGTACCTGCCTCGCGGAGAATATATTCGTCTGATGGGTGACTTGATGGTGGTTGCTCTGCAGACCGGATTGACCAATGTCACAACCTTCATGGTTGGTCCTGAACGCTGGGACACGCCTTATAAATTTGAAAGTCTGTTTGACACCCCTCGCAGTCATCATCAGATGTCGCACAATCAAACCAAAATGATTGACGACCTGCTGAAAGTCGATCGCTTCCACATGGAACAGTATGTGTATCTGCTCAAAAAGATGGACTCAATTCAGGAATCCGACGGCTCCACATTGCTCGACAACACCTTGTTCACATACGGCTCCGGGCTGGGAGATGGTTCCACACATCAATACAACGACCTTCCGATTATTGTTGCAGGAGGCGGAAAACGCGTTTATTCCGGTCAGCACATCAATATGCCGGAAGGGACACCGCTGTCCAATCTCTGGCTGACTCAGGCTCAACTGCTGGGGCTGCCGATGAAAAGATTCGCCGACAGCACCGGACCGATTGCTACATTGATCGCCGGATAAATTTCTTCAATGGGTAGCACGTCCCTGAGCATCGCCAAGAGTGTGGTCATCCGTTATTGCCACGACCTCACTTCGTTCTGTGACGTGCCCCCAGGAACTTGCTTACACAAAATGCATTTCACGCAACAACTCATTGCATTGTTGAACTACGGCGACTGGCAGTAAGTCGGCTAACCGTTAAGATGAATTGAACGAGTTAATAATCCGTCAATGTGCCTAAAGGAATATCGTTTCCAGATTCTGATCTGGCACGAGGTCATCGCGAGTGAGCCGACAACAGAATTTATTTGAGGATGCCGCCGAGCTGAAATGGCAGCGGGCTGATCGGGAAGATCAGTTGTTTGCGGCGATCGTGTTCAATCGGCCGATGGAAACCGTGTATCACTATCTCGTCCCGCCCGCATTACGGGAAATGATTCGTCCCGGCCAGCGCGTGCAGGCTCCGTTTGGTCGTGGAGATCGTCCGACTATCGGCTTTTGTGTTGGCTGCGAACAGGGCCCCCCCGAAGCGATTGCGAAGCGGAAGAATGTCAAAGAGCTGATCAGCATTCTCGATCGTGAGCCGATCGCCGACGCAAAAATGCTCGGCCTGACGAAATGGATTGCCGAGTACTATCTTTGCTCCTGGGGACAGGTTCTGCATGCGGTCATTCCCGCGGCTGTCAAAAAAAGTGCCGGGACACGGCAGGTCAAACTCGTGGAAATCGATCCTGAGGTCTTACCAAATCTGGAAGACTTGAATCTACCTGCCAAGCAGCGAGCGGTGATCGATGTGCTGCTCGATGCCGGCGAACCTCTGCCGGTTGGCGAAATTACTCAGTCGGCTGGATGCGGAACGTCTCCCATCAATACCTTGCTCAAGAAGAACATCCTCACCGCGATTCGTGAAACGCGAATGAACTATGAGCCTCCTGAAAAGCTGGTGGCTCGGGAGGCTGACTTGATTCTGGCCGATCAGCAGCAGGCAGCATTGGATGCGATCACGCATGCGATTGATCATGGCAAGACAACCAAAACGCCGGAAATTGAAGAGGTCGCCGATCCAAGAAAAATCGATCATTACAAGGGCGATCAAACATTCCTGCTCCATGGCGTGACAGGCTCGGGGAAGACGGAAGTTTATATTCGCGCCATTCGGCACGCGGTCGATTTCGGACGGCAAGCGATTGTGCTGGTTCCGGAAATCAGCCTGACGCCTCAAACGATCCGCCGATTCCGCAGACGTTTCGATTCGGTCGCCGTGCTGCACAGTCATCTGACCGACAGTGAACGCCACTGGCAATGGCAGCAGATCGCCTCCGGAAATGTGCAGGTGGTGGTCGGTGCCCGCAGTGCGATTTTTGCTCCGACGCCCCGGCTCGGCCTGATCGTCATCGATGAAGAACATGAAACGACATTCAAGCAGGAAACGGTGCCGAGATATCACGCCCGCGAAGTCGCCCGCAAGCGAGCAGCGATGGAGGGGATTCCGCTCGTCCTCGGAACGGCGACGCCGATGCTGGAATCCTGGTGGTTGGCGAAGCAGAAAAGTTATCAGCTGATCAGCATGCCGAAACGGATTGAAGAACTACCGATGCCTCCGGTCGTGACCGTCGACACGATGAACGATCCCCTCATCAAACGAGGTCACAATATTGGACGGGCGCTCAAGAATGCGATTGATCAAACCCTGAAAAACGATGGGCAAATCATTCTATTCTTCAACCTGCGAGGATTTTCACCCGTGTTGTGGTGCCGTTCCTGTGGTGAAAAACTGAGTTGTCCGCATTGCGATACCAGTTTGACGTGGCACAAAGATCGCAAGCTCTGTGTCTGTCATACCTGCGATTACACAATACCAATGCCCGGCCAATGTCCAGCTTGTAAAAAACAAGGACTGCGGCATTTCGGAGCGGGAACACAGCGTCTCGAAGAAGAAGTCCGCAGTAAGTTTCCGGGAGTGACTGTCTTACGTATGGATAGCGACTCGATGCGGAAACCGGGAAGTCACGACGAGGCTCTCGAACGCTTTCGTCACGGCGAAGTCTCAATTCTGCTCGGCACCCAGATGATTGCCAAAGGGCTCGACTTTCCGAATGTCACGTTGGTGGGTGTCGTCGATGCCGATACCGCTTTGCATCAGATTGACTTCCGGGCCTCGGAGCGAACTTTTCAATTGATTTCCCAGGTCGCAGGCCGGACTGGTCGCAGCTCACGGGGAGGCCGGGTGCTGGTGCAGACGATGCAACCGGATGCCGAGGCAATCCGCTTTGCCGCCGAGCACGATTTCATCGGCTTTGCGAACCGGGAACTGGGACATCGTCTTGAACGTAAGATGCCGCCGCAAGCGGCACTCTTGCGAATCATTCTCCGCGCCAAAGATGAACCGCTCCTCGACACTGCCGGACTCGAAATGGTCGAAGAACTGCAAAAGCATGCGGAAACCCTGCCCGATAAATACCGCATCCTCGGCCCGGCTCCCGCTCCACTGGCGAGACACAAAGATTACTATCGCTATCAGATTCTCATCACAAGCACTTCCCACACCGCCATATGTGCTTTGATCGAAAAGTGCCGCAAGCAATTTGATAAACTGACAATGATTGAATACGCACTCGATGTCGACCCGCTGCAAATGCGATAAACACTTCACACGTTCATTCTTGAGCATATTCCAAAATCACCTGCAACGTTTGGCAGGAGCAAACTCAGTGTTTTACGGTCATTTGGAGTCCAAGCGACTGCAGAAACCATTTGAAAATGGTCTAATGGACTGTTCCAATTTAAGCTTCGGGTTGTGTACCACTGGCACCTTAATATTGAGTTGGAACAGAGCACTAGTACCTCAATTCATTTGATATTGTGGGTACAAGCGTTTGAGTTTGATACGAGCCTCGCTGGTTGTAAAGTGCCAGTCGACACCCGATTGGCTTTCGTTGCGATGGTTCATCCAAGCTGTCACTTCGCGGCTCAATGTTTCAATATCTCGGATGCGTCGCGTTAAACATTGTTTGGTCAACACGCTCAATTCGATCTCGGCGACATTCAGCCAACTCCCATGTTTGGGCGTGTATCGGATGTCGATCCTGTCGGCCAGGCGCTTCGCCTCAGCCGGTTCAAATGTTTCATACAACGCCCCCACGGTGTGAGTATTCAGATTGTCGCAAACCAGAATCACCATTTCCGCATTCGGATACTCTTCATCGAGCAACGCTTTGATCTCGGTGGCCCAGTCGCGACGCGTCTTGGTCGGACGCACGCTCACTTTTCGCCAGCCCGCTTTCGGTTCGGTAAACAGAAAGTGGTTGGCGGTTCCGTTTCGTTCGTACTCGTAGTCATATCGGGCAGGCTTCCCCGGTTCACAGGGAAGCGGCTGCCGGGTTTCTTTGATCAGTTGCATCGGTTGCTCGTCCATACACACCACCGGATATTCTTCGTCGTACTCCCACTGATAAATGTCCAGCACATCTTCCATCCGAGCAACAAACTCGCCATTCTCTTTGGCAGGAATCACCCAGCATTTGCGGCGATGAGGCTGCAACTCGTTTTTTTCAGCGTCCGACCAACTGTTGTCGGTGACACGCTCTCCACAATTTCCAACTCGACCATCCGATCGGCCAGTAACTCCAACGTCCAGGCCGCACGGCCTTCCGGCGCCTGGCTACAGGATGTTGCGATCAACCGAGCTTCTTTCTCGCCATCAAAAATGGGCTGACGGGAGGGACGCTCCTGTTTCTTTCGCTCCAGGGCCGTTTCCAGCCCTCCTTCCACAAGTCGCTGCCGGACATTCTTGACCGTGTTGAGATGACACCCGAATGCTTCGGCTGTTTTCTCATCCGACCAGCCAGGTCCCTCGGCATCCACCTTGAGCAGGATATGAGCATGCTTAATTTTGTAAGCCGCCGCCTTCCCCTTGAGAACGATGGCCTCCAGTAAATCCCGCTCTGCCGAATCCAACCGCACCACATACTTCTTATTCATCGCGATTCCTCCCTGAATCAAAACAGACATGCGAGGAATAATTCATTACTCAAAATTGATCAACAGACAAAATCAAATGAATCGAGGTACTAGACGAGGCAGACACAAAGAAGTTTGGAGTAAGTCGCAGTCAAGAATTATCTGGGCAAAGTACTCGCCAGTTCTTCAGCCAGTGACCCACGTGCAAAATCAGATTTTCTGTTCTGAGGTGTGTTCTCTCTCGGCATTGCACGATTCTGTGACACCGTCTGCTGATAGGAAAGAATTCTGGTCAGTTCGTCGGAACGGCTATGCATTTCGTTGAGCACCTGCTCCATTCTGCTGCTCAGGTTTGTGTAGATTCCGAGTACGAAGATGAGATGGCTACCGGCAAAGGTGAGCCAGCCAGTTGATTCTGCGATATCAATCCCAGCTCCGAATCGTGTTGCAATGATAATACCGATGCCCCCCGTCATACCGAGTGAACTGCAAAAGACGAGTGCCTGACCGATGATGGCGGACCAGTTTCGAGCCCGTTTTGCAGGGGTGAATTCGGTTTCAGGGTCAAAGTCGGCGAACGTTTCCGATCTTCGCGGCGTGAAACGGACCTGACCATCTCGTGACTCTGTTTGTGGAGTCTGTTCTCGATAAGCCGAGCTGTCGACAGATGTGACGGTTGGTTTTTGAGTCATGCTCGGTTCCGATTGAGGACGGGAAAGGGATTGTTCGAGAGTTGGTTTTTTCTGGGCAGTGATGCTCGGATTACGCGGTGACAATTCCGGCTGACGAGCTTTTGCCATCAGCCCAGCTGCATCATTACTGGCCGATTTTCCGGCTGAAAATGTTGGTTCAGACTTCTCTTTTGGTTCTGTTTTTCCGAACGAACGTCGCTCTGCCTGCGGTTTTTCAGCGGAATTCGTTACGGTTTTGGATGGCTGTGCTTTCGGCGGTGTCTGTGTTTTGGGCAGTGGCTTCATATCGATGTTTGCAGCTCGCTTGGGAAACGAGATGGGATTTGCCAGGCGTTGTCGTTCCAGTGGCAGCGAATCCTGTTGCGGATTTTGCTTTTGCACCACTGGTTGAGCCGGTGGAGTTGCCGGGCGTGAAATCATCGGGGGAGGCGATTGAAGTTGCTCCTCTTCGAATTCCTGTTCGTCATTCTGATAGTCTTCCGCTGATCGAGAAGCTGAGACAACAGGTTTGGCGGGAGCATGAGGCTGCTCAACACGACGTACAACAGGTTGTTGTGGAGCCGGCTGGCTGGTCTGATCACCCTCTTTGGAAGCAGTCGGTTCCTGATCATACCGGGTTTCTTCCCAGCGTTTGAGCAGAGCGTGAGCGGTTTGCGCAATCGATTGATTGCCCAGTGTCGTCGCCGCTTCCAGTTCGTTGCCGCATTCGGTGCACTGTTCCTGACCGGAAACTGGACTTTGACTGGTATTCACCTCGGCGTGGCAGTTATCGCACCACATATCCCCTCCCTGAGATCTGATCGCTGAATTTGATCGGTATTATTTCGCGGAGTTCCCCCTCCAGCCTGCAAGTCATAATCGAAACAGGGGCAAATCGGCAAGGGGAATTCTATTACAGAAGTAATTCTCTGGGTCAGACTGGCACAGGAAAGGCCATCGACGTAACATAGTTTATTGATGTGAAGTGTTGAGATTGATAATTCTTGAGCAATTCGAATTGAATAATAAGAACGCCCATTTCGTCAGGCAGTGCCTGACCTACAGTTGAGGACAAAACCACATGAACTCTATGAAATTCTCTATGATCTGTCTGGCTTCTGGAATGCTATTGGCAGCTTCCACACAGACATTTGCTGACAAACCACTCAAGTTCGAAGCCAAGCGGTTGACTGTTGATGCCAATGAGGGAATCGATGTGGCCGATGTCGATAACGATGGTCAGCTCGATATCATTTCCGGTCGCAACTGGTTTCGGGCGCCTGAATATGTGCCGCATCCGTTGCGAATGATTGAGGACTGGAACGGATATGTTGTGAGCAATGGCGATTTTGCTTACGACGTGAACAAGGATGGCTGGGTCGATTTGATTTCCGGCGGCTTCCTGCAGACGGAAATCTGCTGGTACGAGAACCCCAAAGAAGAAGGCCTGCGACTGGGGCAGATGTGGAAAAAACATGTGCTGGTCGACAGCCAGCTCAGTCAGAATGAGGGAAATCTGTTTCTGGATATCGATGGCGATGATGTCCCCGAGTTTCTGGTCAACAGCTGGAATAAAACGAATCCGACCTGCGTCTGGAAACTGACTACGAAAGAAGTCGAGCAAAAGGTTGAAGGCAAAGGTAAGTCGGGAGCAAATGCTTCCGGAACTCTTACCACACAAGTTCCTGCGTTAGACAAATGGTTAATCGGCGAACGGGCCAACGGTCACGGCATGGCGATTGGCGACATCAATAACGATGGCCTCACCGATATTCTCGTCGGTCAGGGCTGGTACGAACAACCAGCCGAGAACGCCGATTCTCAGCAATGGAAATATCATGCCGACTGGCTCGACTGGCACGCTGCCGTGCCTTGCCTGGTGCGGGATCTCAATGGCGATGGTCGAAACGATATCATCTGGGCCAAAGGTCACGACTACGGCATCTACTGGTGGGAAGTGACCGGAGTTGATGAAAACGGCAGCCTGCAGTGGAAAGAACATGAGATCGACAAAAGCTTCTCTCAAGCTCATGCCCTGCACTTTGCCGACCTTGATGGCGATGGTCAGGACGAATTGATTACCGGAAAACGTGTTCGTGCTCATAACGGAAACGATCCCGGCGGACGCGAACCAGCCGGAATTTATTATTACGAATGGGATCCCATCGCATTAAAATTCACTCGGCACGATATCGACATCAGCGGAAACGTCGGGATTGGCCTGCAGATTCGCACCGCCGATCTCGATGGCGATGGCAAACTGGATATTGCAGTTGCAGGAAAATCAGGAACCCATGTGATTTTCAATCGGGGTCAGAAGTAAGAGTCGAACCATGGATCAACTTAAATGACCGTGCCGGATTATTAGACTGTTGGCTAACCGCTGAAACAGAAAATGAATGCATCGGGTGGTACTATTCGTATCTTCTGTCACCAAATTTGAGTTGTTCTATCGAAATCAGGCATTGCCTGACTTACTACTGTCTAATAATTGCTCACAGTGATAGAGTGCTTCTTCAAAAATTTACCGCAGAAAGACAAGTTCATGCTTCGATTGATGATGCTCTCCTGCTTGATGGGCGGAATGCTTTGTTCGCCTCTTTTCGCTCAAACTTACACCACAAAAAAGGGACAGAACCCCGCCTTTGCAGAAGTGACTGACGATCCGGCTTTGCCTCGGGTTTTGATTGTGGGAGATTCCATTTCCATCGGCTACACCCCTGCACTTCGGGAGATCCTTAAAGGCAAGGCCAACGTGCATCGGATTCCGACCAATGGCGGCCCCACTTCGCGCGGAATCGATAACATCGATCAATGGCTCGGGGATGGCAACTGGGATGTCATCCACTTCAACTGGGGATTGCACGACATTGTCTATATGACCAAAGAGGGTGTGAAAAACTCTGATCAAAAAGGTCAGCATCAGGTTCCGATTGCAGATTACGAAAAAAATCTGCGTGCGTTAGTCGAACGGATGGAGAAAACAGGTGCGGCGTTGATCTGGCGAAACACGACACCCGTACCGGAAAATTCTGCCTACCGGGTCGCCGGTGAGGAACTGCCTTACAATGCCGTAGCCGCGAAGATTATGAAAGAACACAACATTCCGACGGACGATCATTACACCTATGTGATGAAACATATGGCAGAAGTTCAGCGCCCCGAGAATGTCCACTTCACTCAGGCAGGCTCCCGCAAGCTGGCAGAACTGGCTGCCAAAGCGATTGAGGCTCAACTCAAGTAGAGTTTAATCGTGATTGATACGCTTTTCCGGGCGATTCACGCACAGGAGGGATATTCACCTGGCCCCCTGAGTGCCCCGGTTTAACCAGCAGGACAACGGTAAGTGCGTGTAGGCATTCGTGAACTTGGGTAGCATTCCGGGGGGAGTAGCATTTCAGGGGATTTCGAATCCCACAGACGTTAAGAATTGAAAAGAAGCTTTTCGTTTCACCTGTTAAAATCCATTTTAAGGATGTCGTTTATGTCAACAGCGGGAAATCGTATGACATTGCCCAATGTGAGTGACAGCGGCGATTTGACATTGGGAGTCACGCCGGGGCCGGGGAGTGGTGGTGAAGTTACTGCTCGTCGTGCCGGTCAGATTACCGATATGATGCTGCCGGTTTCTCCCTCGAAAGTTGGCGTTACGCTCGCAATGCGGAATATGTCCAAAGCAATTAATCTGGCCCTGCTGACCGATTTTCTGGAGACGGAACTCGATAACGTCTACAAAGGCGCACGAGTTCGAAAAGGGTCGGTGCAGATACTGCATCAGGATTACATCGGGTTGGGCGATGGCTTCTTTGCTCAAGTCGGTAAGCTGAATAAATCCTTTCAACTCACACTCAAAGGCCCGGATGCTGCCTCGCCAGAAGGAAAGAAACTGATCAAAGAAAATAAAGGCGGAATGATCAGCGGTATCTTCGATTTGATGGGTCGTAAGCTGAATCTTTTGCAGGAATATGAGGATAAAGTTCCCGTCTATCTGGGACAAACTCTCGATCGGCTCGAAGCCAAACGGATTATCACGGAGTGGAACGCCGATGAATGGTTGATTGAAACTTCAACCATCGGTTTGGATGTGAAGATGACCCCTGTTAGTGAAGAAAACCAGATTAACTGATGTGAATAGTCGTGCAAAGACTCCAAGTTGTTTTGCGTTTATCAAAGTCTCAGCGAGCAGTCCAACCACCATCAACCGTTAACATACTGCCGGTCATATAGCTCGATGCCGGGCTCGCTAAAAAGATGGCTGCTCCCTGAATCTCTTTGAGATCGCCCCAACGCTCCAGAGCCGTTGCTCCCACAATAAATGTTTTGGCTTCTTCGGTTTCAGCAATCGGAATGTTCATCGGTGTGAGAAACGGGCCTGGGCAGATGGCATTGACGGTGATTTTATCGGCTGCCAGTTCCAGTCCAAGAGCCCGCGTCATCTGTACGACAGCTCCTTTGCTGGTCGCGTAAGGAGTGCGATTGGCCAGGCCGACTAAGCCAAGTGTGCTGGCCATATTAATGATGCGACCGTAGTTCCGTTCCTTCATTATCGGAATGACGTACTTGGCACAGAGCCAGAGGGCATCGACATTGATGCTTTGAACTTTACGGAAATCTTCCAGGCTCAACTCTTCTATCGGCCCCCGGATATTGATGCCCGCATTGTTGATGAGGATATCGATTTTCCCAAATTCTGATCGGCAGGCCTCGACCATCGCCTGCACTTCATTTTCTTGAGAAACATCTGCGGCATAGCCGACAGCTTTGACGGAATATTCCTCCATGATTTTTTCCGCAGCCGCTTGAGCTTCCGATAAATGTCGGCTGACAAGAAAAACATTCGCCCCGGCTGAAGCCAACCCGGCCGCCATCGCTTCGCCTAACCCTTTCGAACCACCGGTAATCAGGGCAACATTGTCGGACAAACCAAATTGAGAAATACCAGGCCAGCGCGTCATGATGAGTTTTAAACTTTCGTTAGTGCTAATTCAGATTTTTTAATTAGAGTTCGGCTGAGCAACGTAAGTTTCACAAAACTGCTTTAGATTTTCGAGTTCTTTGAGACTGGCTTTGCAGCCGGATTTGTACATGAATTTCCCAAGCAACTTAAAAAGAAGGCGAAAGAAGCCTTTGCCTTGAACACTCGAATATTGAGTCACTCTTGTGCGACCACCAAGATCTTCAAAGGTGAATGCGGTTTCAATATCAAAGGTTTCCCCGATTAAATGAACAGCATTCAAGTGAGGCGGTTCGTAATTGGTAACAGTTCCCTCAAAAATCATTCGATTGCCATTACTTTCAGTCACAGAGCGAAATGATGTTCCCACAACTTCTGGAGTATTGTGAATGAGTTGTTCTTCAACCACAATCTTGCTCCATTCAGGAACATGCTCATTGGTCAGTTCAAATACTTCTTTAATGGGACGGTCAATTTCAATACTGGCAGAATATTCCAATGTTAATCCTCCGGATTCAGCAAATTTGGAAATGTAATCAGGAAATTGCAGACAATTTCATTTCAGATGGCAATCGAAATCGATACAGATCCTTGACTCATAGAATTGCTGACACATCATAGCATAGACAAGAGTTTTCTTTCTCCCAGTAATCCTTCTCTTGGTAATAAGTCTATCTTGATTCCTTTTTTTTATTCAGGTTAATTTGGATTCAAGAATATTCTCCTCTTGTAGAGTTCGCTTCAACAACGAACAGTTGGATTTCATTACTATGATTAAGTGGTTGAGTAAATACTTTTCTTCAGAACAATCTTATCCATTACCGAAAGAGTGGCAGAAGATTCTTGCACGGAATGCTGCGTTCCGCACTCAACTTGATCCCGCAACTCAAAAGCGTCTCGATCTGGGAATTGCTGCTTTTGTCAGAGACAAATACTGGGAAGGCTGCGGCGGGCTTGAGTTGAGCGATGAACATCGAGTAACAATCGCTGCCCATGCTTTAAAGATCACACTCGGATTTGAAGAGGATTATTTTGACGATGTCCAAACAATTCTTGTCTACCCTTCAACGTACAAAGCTCAGGCGAAAGAAAACATTGGCGGGGGAATTATCGTCGAAGGCAAATCAGCTCGGCTGGGAGAATCGTGGTATCATGGGCCTGTGATTCTCGCCTGGTCGGATATTGAATCTCAGATCCTGCACCGAGGAAATCCCCGCAATGTGATCGCTCATGAGTTTGCTCATCAGCTGGATTATCGGAATGGTCCGGCTGCGGATGGCGTTCCTCCGATTGAATCGGCCGAGCAGGCCACACGCTGGCTGGATGTGATGAAACGGGAATACGAAAAGCTTTGCCAGATCTGCCAACATCGCGGCAAGCGATCGGTCCTCGATTGTTACGGCGCCACAAACCGAGCCGAATTCTTTGCTGTGGCTACAGAAAGTTTTTTCGAAGATGCCAATCGTCTCTCCAGTGAATGCCCGGAGTTATTTCAGGAAATGATGGGCTTTTACCAACAGGACCCTCGTCAACAGATGATCTGAGACTTCGCGGATTGCTACATTTACTAATTGCGGTAGTGTACGAAGAATAGGCTGATTTTTCGGATTGGAACGATCTTCGAGTAGCCACTTGATGGCTCAGCCAGAAATCCTCAAGATTCGCATTTGATTTGGCATACAAAATGCGTAATCTATAAATTCTGCAGAATTTCGTAACTGGAGCAACCATCTGTTGAAAATTGTTCACAAATTGTGGATGGTCTTTCGTGTGTTCGGTTGACTCCAAG
Source organism: Rubinisphaera italica (assembly GCF_007859715.1). Lineage (NCBI taxonomy): Bacteria > Pseudomonadati > Planctomycetota > Planctomycetia > Planctomycetales > Planctomycetaceae > Rubinisphaera > Rubinisphaera italica. The sequence goes on along the minus strand of NZ_SJPG01000001.1, from coordinate 6,146,463 downwards.
GCATTCGTACCCTTAAATGAATACGAATTCGACGCGTTCGGAATTTGCATCCTGAGTGAATCTGTACTCATCGAGTACACACTTTCCGTCGAGAAAAACATTGAAATTTGGGAGATGATTAATGAAAACAGCGTTATTGAGCCTGAGCTGTGCCGTGCTTTTTGCCGGCTTCGCCATGTCGAGTGCCGATGCACGTCCTAAGTACTTCTCAGAATTTAAGAAAATGTATCCGGACGTAACCGGAGCAGCTGAAGCAAAATGTAATGTTTGCCATGAAGGCAAAAGTAAAAAAAACAAGAATGCTTACGGCAAAGCCTATGGCATGACTTTGAATGCAAAGAACAGCAAAGATGCTGAGCAGATTAAGAAAGCCCTGAAAGATACCGAAGCCAAAGAGAGTGGCGTTGCCGGTAAAACTTACGGCGATCTTCTCGGAGAATGCAAACTGCCAGCTGGTGAGTAATTCACCCCGACTGTTAATTAGATAATAAGAACGCGATGATTTTCGGATCATCGCGTTTTTTTAATGACTGAGCAAGTTCGCCAATGTTGCCATCGCCAGCCCAGCGGTTTCCGTTCTGAGAATATGCCTGCCGACTTGCCAGCGTTTCATTCCGTATTCAGATGTCATTTCAAATTCCTGGTCGCTTAATCCCCCCTCTGGTCCGATAACGATCGTTAATGATGTCGTTGACTTTACCCAGGATTGCAGTTCTTGAAGGGATTCAAACTCGTTGTTTAAATCCCCCAGGAGACACTTCGTATTCTCTTCTGAGGTCAACTTGCAAAAATCAGTAAACGATTGCATCTCCTGCAAAACCATCAAATGATTACGCCCGGATTGTTTACAGGCTTCGACAATATATTGTCGGTGTTTTTCAATTTTCGATTCCCTGGGAGTCACTGATGAGCGTTCCATATTCAGGGGAATCAATTCCGCAACGCCCAACTCGGTCGCTTTCTCGACCAGCCAGCGAAAGCGTTCTCCTTTAGGAACAGCAGTCGCCAATCTAATTTTGAAGTCAGCTTCCTCAGTAACTTCTTTGCGAGAAAGATCAATTTCGAGCCCCACCGTTTTTCTTTTCAGATTCGTTATCTTCGCCGGTGCAACTCCCCCAGCTCCGTCGAATAACTCCACTTCTTCACCAACCTGAGCCCGCATCACATGCAATAGGTGATGAGCTTCGGAATCTTTTAATTCCAGATCGCGTTCTAACCACGGAGCAGGATAGTAGTAGCGTTTTGACATAGAGAACTTGAATCCGTTGTTTTGTAGTCGAGATGTGTTGTCAAATAATCAGGTTGGCAGCATACTAAGTTAATCTTAAAGAAAAATAGACTGCCTGAAATCAACTTACTAACAATGGGAATTTGACATTATGTCTGATGTTGTCGTAAAACTTCGTGACCATGGCCCGATTCTGATCTCCGGAGATTTTGTCATCGAAGATGGTCAGGGAGAACCGATCGATCTTGCTGGCAAAACGAATATCGCTCTTTGTCGTTGTGGTTCCACCAAGAACAGTCCCTTTTGCGACGGTACTCACAAGGATTGCGGATTTATCGCAGAAAACCGTGCGAAATAGTGGTTTTGGTTTAGAGCATATTCAAAAATTACCTGAGGCGTTCTGCAGGAGCAAACACATCGTTTTTAGGACATTTGATGTCCATGCGACTGCAGATACCATTTGAAAATGGTTTAGCGTTGAAGGTTGAGTCTTCTTCATCAGCTGTTTCCAAGGGGGCTCCTTGGAAACGAATAAATCCTCAACCATCACCACTAAACTCTCAACCAAAATCACTCAGTAGTTTTAGAGACCGAGGCCATTTCGGTTTTTGATCCCAACAGGAGAGCAAACCAGCGGGTTCGTTCATCGCTGGCCAGGGAAATTTTCACGACCATTGTTAAAGGGACGGCCAGCAACATCCCAGCTGGTCCAAGGACCCAGCCCCAGAAGATCAGGGACAGGAAGACAACGAATGTCGAAAGGCCGAGACCTTCTCCCATGATCCGGGGTTCTAACAGGTTGCCAATGACAAAGTTGACTGCCAGAAAAACAATAGCAACATAAGCAGCTGCCCAGGGACCTTGATCAACCAGTACATAGAGGACCGGAACAATCCCTGCGACCATCGACCCAATCGTGGGGATGTAATTGAACAGGAACGAAACGATTCCCCACAGAGCGGCGTAATCTGTGCCCAGTAATATCAGTGCTGCGGTAATTAGAAGTCCTGTCAATAAGCTGACCATTGTTTTTATCAGCATGTAACGACGAATCGAAGCCAGAACTTCCGAAACCTGCTCGATATATTTTTGCGAATTCCCCGGTAGTTCCTCCAGTTTCTTCCCGAATCGAGACCACTCCAACAGCAGGAATAACAGCATCAATAAGACAATCAAAGTGTAGTTCAGGATCCCGACAACACTTTCCAGAAACGCTCGGAAAATCTGCACGGGAGAAAAGATATTCAGAACTCCATCGTCACGATTTGTTGTTTTGGTCGTTGGGAGCATTGGTGAGAATTCGATGATGTGTCGTTGCTCTCCGAAAATGTATCCCGGTAGCCCAAAAGGTTTGACCAGCGGGGAGTCCTCGACAATATTTTCCGGTTCAGGAGTAACAACCAGTTCTGCAGGAGAGCTTTCCTCTGTCATTTCATCTTCCGTTGGGGAATCCGCAGGGGTCTCCTCCGTATTCGGCTCGCCTTCTGCCGGAGTCGTATCTGTGGATGTTCCTACAGGGAGTGGGGTCGCTTCTGGTTGCTGCAAAGGTGGAATCGGGAGTTTCATCCCAACCTCCCCACTCTCTGACTCACTTGTTCCGACTTCGGGAGCAGTTCCTTCAGCCCCAGAAAGTAGCTCTGTTTCATCGGCACCTGAACGGATGGATTCCGTCGAACTTCCTTCGGGGACAGGCATTAATCCTGGGACAGAAATTTCTACAGATTGAGGCTTGGCGGCCCGCTCCTCGCTTTTGGGTAAGTCGAGTGAAAAACCACGATTCTCCAGCCATTTGATAATTCTCTGCTCCTGATTGAGCACGACCGCATTCAATTCCGGGAGTCTGCTGGCCAACTCATTCACCGAACTGACAACGACGGAAATGGCGATCAGTGAGGAGACACCCATAAAGACCATCAACAGGAAGATTGCCGCTCCCGTATTGATATCCCGTTTCCTAAGCCATTCGAGAATGGCGGAAATGATCACACCGATAAAAATTGCCAGTAAGAAGGGAATGATGATCGCGCGCGCGGCACTGATGCCTGCAATCACAATCACAATCGCAGCCGCAATCATCAGTGAATTGATGAATGGTGACCGCCTGTCATCAGGATATGGTGTTGCTTCCTGCACAAACTGAACCTTATGTATATATCATCGAAATAATTGATGATGGGATCAAATTGAGCCGTAGGTCATCAGGCATAGCCTGACCTACAAATCTATTAAATCATGCAAAGAGATAACTAACCGATTCATTACGATGAATTCGACGTATCGCTTCTCCAAGCAGGGGGGCGATGGTAATGGTTTTAAGATTCGGAAGTTGCTGCTCCGGTTTTAAGGCGATGCTGTTGGTCACAACAATTTCACTGATCGGAGCCTCGGCTAACCGCTCAGGAGCAGGGCCACATAACACGCCGTGCGTGGCAGTGACAAACACATTGCTTGCCCCATGTTGCTTGGCCACTCGGGCAGCTCCACAAATCGAGCCCGCGGTTGCTATCATGTCATCAAAAATGAAAACCGTTTTCCCTTCGATAGGACCACCTATTAAATTGGCCTGCTTTGTTTCCATCGCATTGGCTCGGCGTTTATCAATAATCACAAGCGAGCCTCCCAGCTTGTCGACATGCTGCAATGCCCGTTTAATGCTTCCTTCATCGGGACTCATCACAACGATCTGCTCTGGATCGAGTTCCAGCGATTGAAAATATTGATCAATCACTGGGGCAGCATACAGGTGATCGACCGGGACATCGAAAAATCCCTGAATTTGAGCCGCATGCAAATCGACCGTTAATACGCGATCTGCACCCGCCTTCGTAATTAAATTAGCAACGAGCTTGGAAGTGATTGGCACACGACCGGCATCCTTGCGATCCTGTCGGGCGTATCCGAAATAAGGAATCACACAGGTAATTCGTTCGGCACTGGCTCGTTTGCAGGCATCAATCAGGATGAGCAGTTCCATCAGATGGTCGTTGACGGGCGGACTGGTCGGCTGGACAATGAAGACGTCCCGCCCGCGAATATTCTGCTCCAGCCGTATACTGAGCTCACCATCCGGGAAGTCGCCAATCGCCACTGCAGCCATTTCCACACCCAGATACCCGGCGATTTCCCGGGCGAGAGCCGGATTGGCACGGCCGCTCAATAGACTTAATTGATCGTACATCGCTGTTTCAATTCTTTTCATGTCTCGCAAACTATTAATTACGAAAACAGATCGACAGAATTTGCCTAACCTTAATGTTTGTGAGAGTTCGAGCGAAATTCAATTTTCCCGCCTGCACCGTTTTTTTCAAGTCACGTCAATCTTAGCAGCCCTGGACTCCATTCTGTAGGAACTGGCGTGTAAACTCAGAGGTCGTTCAAATGAAACAATCTCTCAATACTGCTTTACAAGTTGATATTCTGCTATTAATTACTAAAAAATGATGACATCCTCTTCAAACATCATGGAAATTATTCGTCGGAATTTGCTCGACATTCAACAGCGTATGCAAGCAGCTGTTGTAAGGAGTGAATTTCGCATCAATATTCCCAAACTGATTGCCGTGACAAAATATGCGGAACCGGAATGGATTGAGGCACTGGTTGAACTGGGATGCAGGAATTTCGGAGAGAGCCGTCCGCAGCAGTTGGCTCAAAGAAAAGTCTGGCTGGCAGAAGTCAAAGATCTCAACTGGCATCAAATCGGACATTTGCAGCGTAATAAAGTGCGACCTGTCGTTGAATCCGGGGCATGGATTCATTCCATTGATAGCTGGCGATTGCTCGATCGGATCGAAGAAATCTCAGCCGAACTCCAGTTGACAACACCACTCCTGCTACAAATTAACATTTCCGGAGAAGAGCAGAAATCCGGATTTGCGCCTGAAGATTTTCTTGAGGAAGTCGAACGGATTAAGTCGCTTAACCATTGTCGGGTATTGGGATTGATGACGATGGCACCTGATACCGAGGACGAAAACATCATTCGCAATGTTTTTCGCGAACTTCGAATATTACGTGACCAGGCTCGTCAAAAACTCCCTGCTGAACTTCAATTGCCGGAGCTTTCGATGGGTATGTCGGGAGATTTTGAAATCGCGATCGAAGAGGGGGCGACGATGGTGCGGGTCGGTTCGAAACTGTATCGTGGATTAACTTCGTAGAGCAAATCACCACCCTGTCCTTGTTGCTTTTACATCGTATTGATTAAATTTCAGAAGAATTGGTTGCAGAACTTCGCTATTTTATCAGACATGTTTTTTGAAATCCTTCACTTAATTACGTGCCTATGCTTTTCGTTGGATTTGAAGTCATGTTAGAATCTGAGTAAGCGAAGAGGGGATTGAATCCTTTCAATCTGTTACAATTTCGCAGTTCACCTGACGTTCATCGATGATGGTGTCTATCAATTTCCTTTAGTTTACTGACGTTGGTCAGATCAGAGATCTCATGAGTTTGGAAGAACAACCGGTATCGGATAGCGAGACCACACAACAGGCGGATGTCGAAAACAATCCTAATCGCACCGAGGAGTCGGCTGCCGACCCGTCCGCGGCGACACCGAGTGAGCCGGAGGCTGTTTCCCCAGCCAACCCTCCTCGAGAGGAAGAACAGGTTGAAACGACAACCGATTCTACGCCTGCCCCCGAACCTGTCGCAGAGGAACCGGCTGCCCAACAGCCCGCACCGGCTACGGAATCTGTAGCAGAAGCTCCGGCGGCGAATGAGACAACTCCTGAACCGGTTTCTGAGAAAACAACGACTGATCCAGCCGCCGAAGAACCTGCCCGCAAGTTTGAACTCAATCCCACGGTCGATGCCAGCCAGGCAAAAGCAAAACCGTCGATCAATTCCGGGACTATGCGGGATTTGAATGAGTCTTCGTCTTCACAGGCAGGTACTCCGCAGCAATCTAATTCTGCAGAAGCCGTACCAAACCAGGGACCAGTAGAAATCCCTGCATTAGAAGATCTCGATGGCGACCTCGAATCTCAACTGGCCGCTGCGATGTCCGGTTCACCGGCTGGCAGCGATGCCACTCAAAATTCAAGCAACTCATCCACAGGAACCCCCAAGGATGACAGTGAACTCGAACCGGGAACGAAATTAAAAGGTAAAGTGGAATCCGTTGATGAAGAACAATTGCTGATTGATATCGGCTATCGTTCTTCTGGAATTCTGGCTCGTCGAAATATCGAAGACGATAAAATCCCGGAAGTTGGCAGTGAAATTGAAGTGATGGTTGGGTCGGTTAATGAAGCCGAAGGGATTATTGAACTGGCTCTTCCTTCAGCCGTCCATCGTGCCGGCGGCGACTGGAACTCATTGGCCCCCGGACAGATTGTCGAATGTACGGTTGAAAAAACGAACAAAGGCGGACTCTCGGTTATTGTGAGTCAGTTGAAAGGCTTTATGCCAGCTGGTCAGGTCGACCTTGGCTTTGTGGGTGATCTCGAAACGTATGTCGGTCAAAAGATGACTGTTCGAGTAATTGACGTTAATCCCAAGAAGCGAAATCTGATTGTCAGCCGCAAGTCGATTATGCAGGAAGAACGTAAAGCAAACGAAGCTAAGGTCTGGGAAACAATCGCAGAGGGAGAGCAGAGAACGGGGATTGTCAAATCGGTTAAAGATTACGGCGCATTCGTCGATATCGGTGGGCTGGATGGATTAGTTCATGTTCGAGAAATGAGCTGGACTCGTGTCAATCACCCTTCCGATGTGATTTCCGAAGGCGATCAGGTCGAAGTCAAAATCCTGAGTCTCGATCGTGGTAAGAAAAAGATCAGCTTGGGAATGAAGCAACTTCTGGCAAATCCCTGGGAATATGCGGATCAAAAATATCCGAAAGGGACAGTCATCAAGGGGATCGTCAAAAAGACGACCGATTTTGGTGCGTTTGTGGAAATCGAGCCGGGTCTCGAAGGGCTGGTTCATATCAGTGAGTTGGACTTCAAACGCGTGAATCACGTGGGTGAAGTTGTAAAAGTTGGTCAGGAAATCGAAGCGAAAGTTCTGGAAGTTAATAAGAACAAACGTCGAATTTCCCTGTCGATTAAAGCGGTCAAACCGAAGCCGCAACTCTCGCCAGAAGAAGTCGCCAAACGGGAAGCCGAAGCGGCAGACATGCAGAAGTTCCGCGAAGAAGCCGAGAAACGCCGTGAAACTCTCAGGGGTGGAACCAGCAGCGGTTCGGGCGGCGGACTTTTTGGAAATCCGACTGATTTTAGTAAGTAGTCGGTCACGGCTACTCTATTGTCGTGTCCCCTCTCCCTCCGGGAGAGGGTTGGTGAGGGAATCCGTGTGAATTGTAATATGAACGTCGCAGGAATCCCCTCATCCGGCCTTCGGCCACCTTCTCCCCAGAGAGAAGGAAGTTAATCCGTTCCTGCATGAGATAAGTGCGGTTAGCCTCCGGGTATGAAGAAAGTCTACTGGCATGCCCGTAAAAAAAAGTACGGTGAAACGCCGGCGCAAACGACGTGTCTCTCCCGAACATGTGACAGCTGTCGTCGATCAATTGCAGGAGAACTATCCTCATGTCGAATGTGAATTGATTCACCACAACGCTTACGAACTGCTGGTCGCGACCATTCTTTCTGCTCAATGTACCGACGCACGCGTCAATCAGGTCACACCAAAACTGTTCAAAAAGTATCCCGATCCGTTTTTACTGTCCAAGGCAAAACAAGCGGATGTCGAGAAGATTATCCATTCGCTGGGATTCTTTCGAGCCAAGGCAACAAACTTAATTGGCATGGCCAAAGGAGTGGTTGAGCAGCATGCCGGAGTCATACCAGAGACACTTTCCGACTTAACGGCTCTTCCCGGTGTTGGACGCAAAACGGCTAATGTGGTTCTGGGAACCTGGTTTGGAATTCCTTCGGGCGTTGTTGTTGATACTCATGTTCGACGGATTTCGCAGTTACTCGGGTTGACCTCTGAGGTGACGCCCGAAAAAATCGAACAGGATTTGATGCAACGACTGCCGGAGGAGGAATGGATCAATTTCTCTCACCGACTGATTCGCCTGGGTCGGCAAACGTGTATTGCCCGCCGACCAAAGTGTGAGGAGTGCCCCATGCTGACGATCTGTCCGCGAGTTGGCTTGCCAGTGCTCAGCACAAAATCATAAAGTGGAATCCTAATTACTTCACAACACTTTCACATCGATTTGACCCATGAACGACTTGCTGCAGACGGCTTATCACGATGTCCTCAAAGGGGCAATTCTTTCCGAAGAGCAGATGCGGGGAGTTGTGAATGAATTGATGGATGGCTTGAGTGACCCGTATCAGACTGCCGGGTTTCTATCTGTTTTGGCAAGTCGAGGAGAAAGTGTCTCTGAAATAGCTGGGGCTGCTCGGGTGATGCGTGAAAAGTGCACGCCGATTCGCGAATCTGGAGCAGGACTTCTCGACACTTGCGGGACAGGTGGAGATGGACTGCACACATTCAACATCAGCACCGCGGCTGCCATACTGTGTGCCTCTTCAGGAATGAGTGTGGCCAAGCATGGTAATCGCTCCGTTTCGAGCACGAGTGGAAGTGCCGATGTGTTGGAACAACTCGGTGTGGCAATCACGCTGACTCCCGAGCAAGTCGATCAATGTATTGAAGCCGTCCAGATTGGTTTCTGCTTTGCACCATTACTGCATCAGGCGATGAAGCATGTGGTTCCAATTCGCAAAGCTCTGAAAACACGAACCATATTCAACATGCTGGGCCCACTGACAAATCCTGCACGAGCCGAGTTTCAACTGGTAGGGACGATTCGTAACGAATGGGCCAGGAAACTGGCAGAAGCGTTATGTACGCTCGGCACAGAACGTACAGCTGTCGTATGCGGGAACAATGAGTTGGATGAAGTTTGCCTGTGGGGAACGACGACGGTTTATCTTGTGGAGAACAACCAGATTACGGAGTTGATCTGGACACCAGGAGAATTTGGACTGCAAGCCTGTGAGGTCGGAGAGATTCAGGTTCATTCGGCAATCGAATCGGCAAAAATGATTCAAGGAATTTTAGCCGGTCAAGCAGGGCCAGCCAGAAATATCGCCGTCGCTAACGCTGCTGCCGCATTGTGGACGAGTCGGAAAGTCAGCACGCTCAAAGAAGGAGTCGAACAAGTTCAGAATGCGATCGACTCCGGAATGGCGCGAAAGAAACTTGAGGAATTGAGCAAGTTCACACAAGCCTTTGCAACGCCAACATAAAAAGCAGGCCTCGGCTTAGAGGCCTGCTTTAAACATATCATCGAGTGGAGCGGAATCCGCGAATTATCGCAGAGCCGCTTCAGAGCCTTTGGCACTGATTTTAGTCATTGCAGTTGCGATAAACTTCGCAGGTGCCTGCACGAATTTGTCAGCGTGTGATTTTGAATGACACATGTAAAGTTTGTTGTCAAAAGACACGACCCAACGGACTTCGCCACGCATCAGTTTTCCGGTTTCTGCCAAGTGAACCGGGCAGTTCCCGGAGAGTTCCGGCCAGAATTTTTCTGGATTCTGATCGAACTTCTTTTTGTTCTCTGCTGATGCAAAATAAACGACATAGCCATCGTGTGTGCTGGAGAACTTTTTGTCGCCGTCGACAAGCTTGTGCTCTTCAATCGCACTGACGAGGCAGTCTTCTGCAAGCACTTCGCCGTTGCCTTCTTCCATGACCAGTTCGGTGGCTGAGGCGAGATTAATTTCCGACTTGTTTCTGTCCAGGAAAGACAAAAACTCGCTTGTTCCCTGATAACCACGAACTTTTTCGGCTTTTTCGGTTGTGGGATCAACCACAGCAATTGTTGGCATCGCACTCACGCCGAATTTTCGAGTGACACCTGGATTATCATCTGTGTCGATCATTACAGGGATGAAATTGGCTTCAATTTCGTGCTCGATTTTGCTGTTGGAAAGCGTTGAACTTTTCATTCGCTTGCAAGGTCCGCACCAGGAAGCGGTGAACATGATCAGAAGCGGCTTTGATTCCACAACTGCCTGCTTTTTAGCCTTATCGTAGTCAGATTCCCATTTCAGACTGCCTGCCTGAACTGCACTCTCCATCAACCCCACCAGGGCAACACATGTGGCGAGTAAATACGTAGCATTACGTGTTAATTTTGACATCTTCTCTCCTTATATTCCTGAAGTTCGAAGGGGTAGACAATATTCCCTTCGTCGGATGGTGTCCGAAAATTCTCCTGCCGTTTACATGCCCGCTTACGAGCAAGCATGTTGATCATCTCTCGTAGATCACCAAACAAGCTGATGAATACTACGAGTTTGTTCCATTATGACCAGTAGCGTTATCACTTTCTGTGAAATGAAATACATCCACGTTGAAAGATTCTGATTGGAAACCATATCTGGTTTCATAATTTGGGAGAGCATCCTGCTGAGGGCTCAATAGCATCCGGCAATTGATAAAGTCATTGGATTGTCGTGTTCGTTCGCGTGAAATAACTCGCACAAGAACGGAGAACATAAAATGTTAAGATGGAGATAATAGTAAAGAGAGAACATCTGTACCAGCGATAAATCGAAGTAATTTCCTACTTTTTAACAGGAATACTTCTGATCGGAATTGGCCGGGATGATAGCGGATATGCCCTGAATGGCAAGGCCTCTATCAGGAAGTGCCCGGAGTGAAAGACCTATCCCAATTTTATCTGACCGATTTCTGGGCTGGATGCCGTTGCGTACAATTTTCGTGGAATTCGACCCGCCCCTGCCGCATCGCGACCAGACTGACAAGCCAACTTCATCGCTCTGGCCATCTTTCGTGGGTCTGCTGCGCCTGCAATGCCAGTATTCAGCAAAACACCATCAACTCCCAACTCCATCGCGAAGCAAACGTCGCTAGCCGTGCCGACGCCGGCATCGACAATGACTGGATAACTGGAATCGTGTTCTTTGAGATATTCCAGACAGATGCGAATATTATTGGGATTCAAAATCCCCTGACCACTGCCGATTGGACTGCCTGCCGGCATGACCGAACTTGCTCCTGCTTCCTGTAGTCGACGAGCCGTCATGGGATCGTCTGTCGTGTAGACGAGCACCTGAAAACCCTCAGCGACAAGTTTTTCTGTGGCCTGCAGAGTCGCGAGCGGATCGGGTAATAGTGTTTTCTTATCACCAAGGACTTCGAGCTTGACCCAATCGGCTCCCGGGTTTTCCAGACCTTCAAGAATTTCCCGCCCCAGTCGCGCCACACGCACGGCATCGTCGGCATTAAAACAGCCAGCCGTGTTCGGAAGAATCGTGTAGCGCTTCAGATCGATATAGTCGAGAATATTGCGACCTTCAGAATCGATCAGGCGATCTCTGCGAACGGCGACAGTAATCACTTCCGCTCCCGAGATTTCCAGGCAATCCCGCATCGTGTCAAAGGTATCGTACTTTCCTGTACCGACAATTAAACGCGAGGTAAAGGAATGACTCCCGATAACGAGAGAGGCCTCTGTTTTTTTAGACTCGGACATAATTTATTGATTCGTGTTAATGACTGATTCAGAATCTGTTGGTCAGACTGTGCCTGACGAATTTAGACGTTCATGGTTAATCATGTCAGGTACTGCCTGACCTGCGAGATTATTCATCCACCGCCAACAAGCGTCACAATTTCAATTTCATCTCCTGATTGCAACTGACATTCACGATGCTGACGCCGCGGCACAAGTTCCCGATTTCTTTCGACGGCCAGATAACGAGAATCCAGAGCCCGTTGTTCGAGGAGATCGCTAATGGAAGTGTTCTCTGGAATGGAGGTTTCCTGGCCGTTGAGTGTAATGGAGATCGTAGACATGGATTTTTCGTATGGAACAGGCGATTCAAAAATGATTGTTATCGTTAATGGCGGAACGCAATGTGATCAAACAATTTACGGCGATGGAATAAACAATTTAATCGCTTCGGAGGCTTGAGATTTGTTCACCAGCACTACTGCAGAATCCCCCGGCTTGAGGACATCTTCTGCGGTCGGAACTTTCACAAAATCATCGCGGACAATCGCAGCCAATAAGGTTTTGGACAGAGAAAGTTCTTTAAGCGGCAATTTCGTGACTGGCGAATTCTTTTTGACTTCGAGTTCCCAAATCAAGACCTCTCCATCTGCCGTCTCTTCGGAAGCGAGCAATGGTCCACCGGAGACCATCCCCAATATCTGCCGTGCCATAACTTCGCGTGGGCTGACGGCTGTATCGATCTGCAATTTTTCGAGAACATTCACATAGTCGGGACGACGGACAACGCTCAAAATTCTTGCAGTTCCCAATTCCCGTGCTTCGACACCGCAAATAATATTGTCTTCATCCCGTCCCGTCGAAGCGACAAAGATATCGGCAAACCCGACCCGGGCTTCCCGCATTTCTGCCTGACTGGTTGCATCGGCCAGCAGAATGGTCGCCTTCGGCAAACTTCTGGCCAAATATTGGCAACGCTCCTCATCCGACTCCATTATTGTGACGCGATACCTCTCCCCTTCGAGCGTTTTCGCCAGATAGTATCCCACCTTTCCGCCACCGGCGATGATCACATCGAGCCGGGGAGGAGCTTTAATCTGAAACATCTTGACGACGCTCCGTAAAACATCTCGCTCACCAACCAGGGTAATTCGATCCCCGACACCAAATGCATCATCGGCATGTGGGATATAGGAACGCCCGCTGCTTGTCACCAGTCCAATGCGAACATTAGCTGGCATTTTGATGTCTCTAAGTGGAACTCCAACTTCGCGAGAGCCTTCCTGCACTTCGACTTCGTGAATTTCGACTCCACCGCGTGCGAACGTTTCCAGTTTGAACAAACCGTTAGCGCGAATGGCTTTGGCAAGTTCGAGGCCAGTTAATTTTTCCAGAGAAAGCAGATTGTCTATTTTAAAATGGCGACGATAATCAAAGGTACTGTAATCAAGATATCTGGGGTCAAAAATTCTGGCAATGCTGCGTTTAGACCCCATTGCACTACATAACGAGGCTCCTACCAGATTCGTTTCATCATCACTGGTGACCGCCAGGCAAAGATCGGCATTGAGGACATCCGCTTGAAACAGAGTTACGGCATCGCACCCAGAGCCATGAATTGTCTGCACATCGAGATCTTCCCCCGATCGAGCCAGGGCTTCTTTACTGGAGTCGACCAGCCGGACATTATGTTGATTTTCACACAACAAAGCTGCGATGGATGCCCCAACGGTCCCCGCACCTAATATGACGACATTCATTCCGTGACCTGATCAGAATTCAACCGGTATCGCTATGATTGAAAGTCTGTCTAAAAATTGGATTCGTAATTGCTCAAAGCTGTCAGCCTGTGTAAAACAAATTCTCATCGTGAAGGATTGAGTTAACAACTATTCGCAGTGTCAGTTTAATAACCTGACATTCTCTTCACAAATACACAACACCAGACCGCGACAGAACTGTGAATTCAATGGACGAAACAGCTTGCCCACTGTGGATTAAAATCTGTGGAATCCGATCAATACAGGATGCCGAAATGGTTTCGCAGTTTCAGCCTGCTGCCATTGGATTAAACTTCTACCAGAAATCCCCACGTTCGGTAACAAGGGAACTGGCACGAGAAATCATCCTGAAAATCTCAGATCCGATTGAACGTGTTGGTGTCTTTGTTGATCAAACTCCCAAGGAAATTGCAGAGATCGCTAATGAGCTTCTCCTGACTCATGTTCAACTACATGGAGATTATCAGCCCGAAGATCTCGATCCTCTCAGAGATCATTCGTTGATCTGGGTGTACCGATTGGGCAACGAAGGAATTTCTCCATTATTGAGTCAATTGGATTCTCTCCTACGGAATCAGATTTCCATCACTGCTTGCCTGATCGATGCCCGCGTTCCCGGACTCTACGGCGGCAGTGGCAAAACGGTCGACTGGGCATCGCTGGCCAGAGACTATGATCAGGAAAAGCTCCCGAAATTGATTCTTGCGGGGGGGTTGGTTCCCGAAAATATTGCAGAAGCGATTTCAATCGTCCATCCCTGGGGAGTTGATGTCGCCAGCGGCGTAGAACAGGACGACCAGAAAAATCCTCAGCTGGTAGAGCAGTTTTTAAAGAATGCGGTGTCAGCCATTTGATCGGAGAGGAGTCGTTTTATTAGAGGGATGCCGTCCCCTCGCTGACGCTTCGGGTTAAGATTGCTCGTTTGGTCCCTCAATCTTCAACTACAAAAAAAGCGGAGCCTCGATAATCGGGCTCCGCATTTTTTATTTTGATGGTAATACAGTTCAACTAGGCAGCACGGCCTTGTGTGAAGCTAAGGAATTCTGGAACCGGCTCTTTGCAGGATTCCATGAACGCTTCGATCACTTGCATATCGAGAGCAGAGGCACTGTCGGATTCGGGATGGAACTGAACTCCCAGGCAGAACCAGTCGTCGCTGATGGTTTCATAAGCTTCGATGATCCCATCGGGCGTTGTTGCTCCCACTTTGAAAGGAGCAGCGAGTTGATCGACAGCCATGTGATGATCGCTATTGACGCGAATTTCACCAGGTCCGTAAATGTCGTCCATGCGGGTTCCGGGAACGATTTCCAGAACGTGTCGCAGTGTGCTTTCCACAGAGTCGCGGTGCTGTAGTGGTCGAGCAACGCCTTCCTGAAGATCATTGAATAAGGTGCCGCCACAAATGACATTCATCAGTTGCATGCCGGAACCGATGGCGAGCACGGGAATTTTCAGATCGTAAGCCATTTTGGCCAGACGTCGGTCAAAATCTTCCCGACGGTTGGGCATCTGTCGCGTCGCAGGATGTTTTTCCAATCCAATTGCGACGGGATCCAGATCGAGCTTGCAGCCTGTAAGAACAATTCCATCGACCATGTTGAGGAATTGCTTAAGGTCATTGTCATCAGCATATGGCGGAGCGATGAGCGGGATACCGCCTCCAGCTGTGATTGTGTCGTAGTATCCGGTGTTGATCCAGCTCAGAGCCGTGGCATCTTTGCGGGCTGGTCGAAAATCACAGTTCATTCCAATAATAGGCTTCGTTGTCATCGGTCGTTCCTTCCATGAAACTGCTCTACACACCAACTTCAAAATCTCATACAAATCAAACTGCATGAATGAAATTGATGCGTGCAAGTTAATCAGATTGAAAGCAAAACAAACTCAAAGCACGAAAACTGTTGCGAAGTTCGGATCAGACGGCAGCAAATTGTCTGACCAGGTAAAGAACATCGACATACTTATCGTCCCTGACAAGTCCTGAATCGAATCATCATAAATTGCGTTTTCTTCATCGTCCCTCCCCGCATCCTTACGGGCTCGTCAAGATCAATTCGATGAAGTGAGCATGTTTTACAAACGTAAATCGCAGCTGTAAAGCAATTCGTTCATTTTGTGAAGAATACTTTCTAAACCACTACATCTTGTGGAGGCTGGGGCATTCAATATCAACTCGATATTTCTCAGATGTCAACATTTTCAGACTGACGCTTGATCGCGTTCAATAGTCTCAGAGCGTATTACACAGTTAAATAGGGCATTTGTAGATTAACATTGCGGAATTTCTTGACTGCATTTGCGATCGTCGCAGTGCTCGGCAAGACTTTGCTCATAGACAGGAAGGTTTTCAGAACGATTCCAGAAGCAACCGAGAACGATTTGAAACCGTATTCGAAGCATACCCAGCGACTTCACTCGACATCCGACATCGTCCGGATTCCGGCATGGTGTTCAGCAACCGCTTCATTGGAAAATGGCCAGTGCAGAATAAACCGGGCACCTTGAACGGGAGCATCGCCGACGACGATGTCTCCGCCATGTTCTCGCATGATTTTTCGGCTGACGGCCAGTCCAATCCCGGTGCCGCTGGCTCCTTTTGTCGATTCAAAGACGTTGAAGATTCGCTCTTTCACCTCGTTGGGGATGCCGGGACCGTTATCGGTCACTTCGATCACAATCTGATCTTCAGCGGTGTCGAAGCGGGTTGTCAGTTCCACCTGCCCTTTACCCTCAGAGTGCTCCGCAGCATCGATGGCGTTGGTTACGATATTTAGCACAGCTCGATGGATCGCTTCCGGATCAAAGGTCGACTTGGGCATTTCCGGATCGGGAATGTACGATAATTGAACTCCATATTCTTGAGCATGCTGCTCCATCAATTCAAATACATCATGAACGACATCGTTAGCTGAGGCGACTTCAATGCTCGGTGTGCGTTCCTTGCTGAATGTGAGCATATCCATGACGAGGTTGTAGATTTTGTCCTGATTCTTTTCGACCAGTTTCCAACCTTTGAGAATCAAATCCCGCTGATCCTGTTTGAGGCCGATGTCGATGAGGTAACTTCCTCCCCGTACTCCCTGCAGAATATTTTTGATGTGATGGCTCAACGTGGCAATCGTCTGGCCAATCGCCGCCAGTCGTTCCGCATCGACTAAGGACTGCTGATAGCGGAAGTTTTCGATGGCCAGTGCACATTGTCGAGCCACTGCGGTGAGCAGTCGAAGTTTCTGATCGGTGAGATGTTGCTCCGAGCGATCATTCAAATTGCGCGTGCCACCGTCTGGCTCTGTCACATCCAGATAGATCGCTCCGAGCAATGTCATCCGACCAAGCATCGGCACACACAATGCTTCTTTGACACCAGCTTGCAGAATGCTTTGACCGGGATCGAAACGGGTGTCGTGCAATGGATCGGTCGAACGAACCGAGTTCCCGGTTTTGATGACGTAGTCGACAATCGATTTTGAAATCGGCATGCGAGCCTGAACAGCGGAGGCGGAAGACTTCACCTCAATCGAACTGACCGAAGACTGTGGCACGACCATACCGGAATCGGTATCGATTAAAAGGATACAACCTCGATCGGCATGAATCGTTTTCAAAATCATTCGCAAAACGCGATCGAGCAATTCGGACAAAGTCATTGAAGGACGCACCGCCTGCTCGGCAATTTCGCCAATCACATAAAGCACATCATCGGGCAGCAGATTGCTATGATCGACCGGAACATCTTTTCCTTGAGTTGTCGATTGCTGAGGAGAAAAGGTGCGGATGATTTGAGAGTGCCCATGTTGAGAGCTTCCTCCAACCAGATCGACATGCGCGATTGAGGAACGATCGGGAGAGCGGATTGCATAAACGAGTGTGGTGCGTCCCAGGCGAACTTGATCGCCAGATTCCAGTACTGTGGATTTGATTTTATGACCATTGACGAACGTTCCGTTGGAACTGTTCAGGTCTTCCAGGATCCAGCCTTCCGCTTCAGGCCGAATCCGGGCATGTGTGCGGGAGGCTTCGGTATCGAGCACGCGAATGGGATGCTGAGTTCCCCGACCGATCAGCATTTCTCCGGTCAACATGAAGCGAGTCCCTTGATCGCTTCCTTCAATGACCAGTAATGATGCTTCACGATCCTGCATGTCTTTTTCCACACTTGCAATGAGAGAATTAACTACTGACTTCGCCCTGGCTCTAATGATCGTTCAATGGTAATCAATGCCCGTCTGGAAATCATCAGAAATGGCTTTTGAGCTCAGACTTTATTTATTCCTACCCTGCTACTGTATTTGTGAACACTGAAAAACGAGGACTCAATTCCGCAGAGACTGCTCAACGATTATGCTACTCTCAAAACGATAGGATTGAGGGATCATTATTTCTGAAATCACAGATAATTTGTTCAACTAATTTGTTCAACTACAGGCAGGAATGTCATCAATGGATCACGCACAAATACTTCATCGGTTATTAGAAGACCGTCTGGTCGCCATTTTACGGGTTGATGATTCTGCTTTATTGATCGATTTATGCAAAGCGATTGCAGCTGGCGGAATCAGGTCGATTGAAATCACAATGACCGTTCCCAATGCACTGCGAATTCTCGAAGAAGTCCGTCAACAACTTCCTGAGGATATTCTCTTAGGAGCTGGCACCGTTCTCGATGCAGAAACCGCACGTCTTGTCATCCTTGCTGGAGCCGATTTTATCGTCTCTCCGCATACCGATGTCGAGATCATTAAGATGTGCAAACGCTATGGCAAACCAATCGTCCCTGGAGCATTCACGCCGACCGAAATTGTGCACGCCTGGCAGTCGGGAGCCGATATCGTCAAGCTGTTTCCTTCAGATCCAATTGGTCCCAAATATCTGAAAAACCTCAAAGGCCCACTCCCGCAAATCCGCATGATGCCAACTGGCGGCGTGGAACTCGACACCATCCACGAGTTTTTCGCAGCCGGTGCCTGTGCCGTCGGAATCGGGGGAGCCCTCTTGAAAAAAGAATGGCTGAAAGAAAAAAACTTCGCTGCTGTTGAAGCCGAAGCCCGGAAGTTTGTGGATGTGATTCAATCGATTCAATCAGCTTAACATAATACTCAATATTGAATTCATTCCAGTTGTTATGAAAACCCGGGTGGCGGGGGCGCACTCGAAGAGAAGCCCCGAATCGTAGAACTTCCGGGGCTTCCGCTAAAGCGGAGCGCCCCCGCCACCCCAGATTCAACTTGTTCCCAAGGTCCTCCTTGGGAACGAGGAAACACAATTCGCAATCTCTGAAATAGACACGAAGCATTATGCACGGATTACAGGAACGGATTCAGGAAACACTCGAGGTCATTCGTGGGCAATGGACCAGAGAGCCTCGTATCGGGATTATTTGCGGTAGCGGATTGGGCAAACTTTCTGAAGCCTTAACGATTGAAGCGGCTTATGAATTTGCAGACCTACCGCACTTCGTTCTTTCGACCGCACTGGGTCATGCTGGTCGGTTTTTATGCGGCAAGTGGAACCAGGCGCCTATTGTCGCCATGCAGGGACGATTGCACTTTTACGAAGGTTACACTCTTGCCGAGATCACATATCCTGTTCGTGTGATGCAGGCTTTGGGGGTAGATCTGTTAATCGTGACCAGTGCCAGCGGAGGTATGCATCCTCAGCATCATCCGGGACAGATTATTGTCATTGATGACCATATCAATCTGATGGGGGATAACCCGCTCGCCGGCTGGAATGACGAAGACCTCGGCCCCCGTTTTCCAGATATGAGCAGACCCTACGATCCTCCTCTCCTTGAAAAAGCTCTGGAAATTGCGCGTCAGAAAAACATTTCTGCTCAGCGGGGAGTGTATGTCGGCGTGAAAGGTCCCAATTACGAAACGCGCGCGGAATATCGGTTTTTCCGGGCGATTGGAGGGGACGTCGTCGGCATGTCCACGGTCCCGGAAACACTAGTCGCCGTGCATGGTGGAACGCGCGTGGTGGGATTATCGACCGTTACGAATGTCTGCCTGCCCGATGCACTGACTCCCGTGACTGGTCAGGAAGTGATTGATGTCGCTCATCAGGCTTCTCGAAATGTTCGCATCATTATCGATGGCTTGATTCAGCACGAAAGTAGAACCATGAAAAGCGAATTGTTTCCTTGAATGGGAAACGCAATACCATCCATAAGGAGAAAATATCATGACCGAACAGAAAACACTCTTTGAAAAAATCATTGATCGGGAGATTCCAGCTGACATTATCTTTGAAGATGATCTTTGCCTGGCATTTCGCGATATTAATCCTCAGGCTCCGGTTCATATTTTAGTGATCCCCAAAAAGCCGATACCCTCATTAGCAGAGGCGACCGATGACGATCGGGTTCTGCTGGGGCATTTATTGCTGGTATTGAAAGATGTGGCCCTGCAGGAAGGACTGGATAACGGATTTCGAACAGTCCTCAATACCGGACCAGATGGAGGACAGGATGTTTATCACATGCACTTCCATCTCCTCGGCAAACGCAAACTGACCTGGCCACCGGGCTGATGGAAGTGATTCCGAAATCAAAACTGCTGGGCAAGTCAGCATTGGCACATATCAAATGACAGACAAAGCTCACAAGTGCATTACCACAACTCCCCGGCGACATTCCCCAGATACCCGATTGCGTTTTTGATATCTTCAAAGCGGTTCTCGCCTGCTGTGCGTTGTATATTCAGGCTGCCCCGATATCCGACTTCGAACAGAGTGGCGAGCATTTCATCCCACACGATTTCGCCGCGTCCTAATTGCGTTTCTTCACCACCACCTGAATAATCGCGGACGGCATCTCGAGCCGTAAATTGCTCGATAGATTGATACAGTTCTCGAAGGGCATCAATGGGATCGTGCCCGCCGAGCATATATCGTGAGGGATCGAAATCGATGGCTGTCGGTCCGGAGCGAATCGTCGCCAGAAACTCTTTGAGCACCTGTGGCGACTTGCCAATTGGAATGATCGTCAGCACGACACCAATATGATTTCCATAACGAGCCAGATCATCGATGGATTGCTGCAGCACCGAATAACTGCGATGTTCGGGATCGGGAATCTCGCCAATCTTCAGGCAGAGGTGCCGAGCTTTGAGTTGAGCCGTCAATTCCATCGCTTCCCGAGTCGCCGCAATCCGGGCATCCAAATCGGCTTCTTCGAAAAATGAACGCCGAATGGTGAAGTTAAGGGCGGTCATTTTTAAACCGTACTCATTGAGAGCTTTGAGCAAATCTCGCTTTCCGGTTTGCGAGATCTCCCGAGGCTTCAATTCGGTCCGGGCATCACAGCGGATACCGGACACTGGCAATTGAGCGATCAATTTCAGTGCCGCCTTTAAAGGCAGGTTGAGTGAACTGGTGGTGACGGAGAACTGATTTTCCATTGTGTCTGTTCATGGTGGAATGTGCAGAGATAGTCAGTGAAGTCAGATCGATGTGCAATACCGCAATAATCGGCAGAGTTGGCAGGATCATCCCAGCCCTCTGTTTCGCTGGCAATTGCTATCGAGCTGACTGAACGGTCGATTTTAGAAAGAGAACATCCTGCTGAATACAGACTCCAGGAAATCCTTCTCAGGAAGTTTCTCGTTAATCAAATATTTATTTGATTTCAATTGTCGTGAACCACAGATCAATCCAGCCGTGCTGGGTTGATCTGTGGCCATCCGTGGTTCAAAAATCAGCTTCACAAATGACCTCAGAACTCAAATTCTCCAGATGAAAACTTTTGCTCATATCTTTGTTCTGATCATATTCGCATTTGCGAACGTGTCGACGGCCTGCGCGGCTTCGTCATCGGGGCAGTTTTCAAATGGAATTCATATTACGAGTGGGTCGATTCCAATCGCCAGGTTTGGGTTTGAAGAAGAGCAGGATCGGGATTACGACCGTCTGCCCGATGACTGGATGCGTCGCAAAGGGCCGGACTTTCGCGACTATGTGTTTGCCGAGATCGACTACACACAGGCAGCCGAAGGACGACGGAGTCTGCAGATCGAAGCCAATGGCAGCAATGCGGCTTATTATTCGAAACCAATCTCGATTGATGCCAAGCACTCTTATGTGATGAGCGCTTCGGTACTGACAAGGGGCTTAAAATATAATGCCGCGGTCGTCACGTTTTCGTTTTTGAATCAGCGCAAGCAACGGATTCATCGTATTGTGACAAATCCTGTTTCAGGGACGCATAAAGATTGGAGTCATCTTCAACTCGAACCACTGATTCCTGACGAGAATGTTCGATATGTCGTGGTGGGCTGCCATTTGATCAGCAGCAGCAAAAACGATATCACAGGGGTGGCATGGTTCGATAATATTTGCATCGGTAAACTCCCGCGCCTCAAACTGGCCAGCGATTTCGAAACTCACTTTCGACAATCCGATGCTCGTGTCACGATTGAATCCTCTGCAACGGGACTCGATACAGAGTACGAAGAGGAAGAGTTTCATTATGAATTGAAACTACACAGTGAGGACGTTTATGGAAAATTACTCGATCAGACGAGCACAGTAATTACTCAGGCGATGATCGAGGAGTCGACCGAGTCGGAAAACACGGGAGAAACTTTCTGGGAATTGCCTGTTTATCCTCCAGGATACTACCGGGTC
This sequence comes from Rubinisphaera italica, assembly GCF_007859715.1. Taxonomy (NCBI): domain Bacteria; kingdom Pseudomonadati; phylum Planctomycetota; class Planctomycetia; order Planctomycetales; family Planctomycetaceae; genus Rubinisphaera; species Rubinisphaera italica. The sequence goes on along the minus strand of NZ_SJPG01000001.1, from coordinate 6,124,376 downwards.
AGAGCGACCTTGTTGCGGAACGATGTTGAAATTGTCAGTCAGTGGACTTCGTTTGCCGTAATGAACCTCAAAGGAAAATCTCCAGAGAAAGGAGAATTCGGCTGGAATCTATCGGGAGCCCAGCATGGGATTTCTGCGAATGATTTGCTGGACATTACGCGGGAATCGGGAATTAACTGGGTGAAGATCCCTGTCTGGAAGCTGGCCTATTCGCAGCAATCCAGCGAGACCGGCCAATTGCTGACCGGTCTGCGGAATCAGTCGATCATTCCGATTGGGATGTTAGTCAATCCACCAACAGAGATTCGCGATAAATTTACTGAGGAATGGACTGGGATTAGTGAGTTATTCACTTCTCCTCCCATCGTCTGGAGACAAGCCGCCAATCAGGTGATGGCGTTGTATTCCCCGACGGTCACACGTTGGCAACTGGGAAATGATCTCGATTCGAGTTTCGTCGGGATGCCCAATTTCGAGGGATCATTGGATGGCATTCGCAAAGAGTTACAGCGGATTGGACAGATCCGACAACTGGGAGTTCGCTGGAATATCGATTCTCCAGTTCTGAAAAATCAATTGGTTTCGAAAAACTTTTTGACGTTGATTTTCGACGAAAATACGTCCTATGAACAAATCCAGAGCAATGTCGAAGCGATCCACTCCAGTGGATTTGAGGCGTGGACGATTGTCAAAGCCGATGACAGAATTCATCAGACAGATCCTCATCAGCGAGCCAATAATCTGGTTCGACGCATGATTGACGCCAAACGCAGCGGAGCTGACCTGGTCTTTGCCTATGATGTATTCGATCCGGAATATGGACTGTTGAATCAGGATGGCTCTCCCTCCGATTTATTTTTGCCTTGGAGAACAGTAACGCTGGCATTAAATGGCAGTAAATATGCGGGCTCGATTCAATTACCGAATCGCAGCACGAATCACGTTTTTCTGCGAGACAATGAAGCCACAATCGTGATGTGGAATGATGATCCTGTGACCGAAGAGATCTATCTGGGGGATCAAGTTTCTATTCATAGTGTCTGGGGAGAGAAAACAATCGTTGCCAGTTCACCGATTAACGGACGGCAAATAATTGAAGTCTCATCTGTTCCCACAATTTTAACAGGCTGCTCAGCCGAGTTGGCACGCTGGCGGATGGGTGTCAAATTTCAAAAAGGGCGGATTGCCAGTTCTGCAGCTGAGCATGAAGATACGCTCCTTGTGACGAATGCCTTTCCATGGAGTATTCAGGGGAACGTACAGATAGTACCGAATTATGGTTGGGAATTTACGCCTCGCAAGCAGACACTCTCTTCAGACGCTGGAGAGCAGATCGAGCTTCCCTTTTCTGTTAAGCTCCCGTCTCAAACGGCTATTGGCGAACAGCTGATGGCCATCGAATTTGACCTGGGCGGTTCGGGGCTAAATTTCCCATTTCGAGTTTACCGAGACTATCTGGTCGGGATGGGCGATGTCCATATGGAAGTCCGCTTATTGAAATCCGATCATGGCCAGGTGATTGTCGAACAGATCATCACAAACGAAACCAATCCCCCCGAGGTACTTGATTTTCGCTGTAATCTGCTCATTCGTGGACGGAGGCGTCATACCAATAACATGCCGAGTCTGGTCAGTGGCCAAACTCGAAAAGTGGTTTATCTGATCCCTGAGTTCGATAAACTGGAAGCGAAAGACCTCTGGCTACGTGCCGATCAGAAAAATGGCGCACGAACATTGAACGAATTGCTCAATGAAGAGCAGGTGCTGAAACTGTTGGAGCGGCCCAGGGTAGTGAATAGTGTTGAAGGTTGAAAATACACTGGCCTCTGAACACTGGCCATTCCCAGTCCCACAATTGCGACCTGTTGCCCTCGCGAGTTAAACTGATTTGCTAATGCGAAGTCCGTTTAAACTTGAGAGGAATTCTAATGCGTCGCTTTGGATTATTATCAATCGCTCTAATTGCTAGCTGCCTGTTCACCGGTGCCGTCCTGTTGCAGGAATGGAAAAGCGGGATTCCGTGGATTGAACCCCAGGTCGTTGCCCCTGGCGATGCGGATACTCCGCCTGCCGATGCTATCGTATTATTCGATGGCACCGACCTCTCCTCCTGGAATGAAGGCAAAGGCTGGAAAGTGAAAGACGGCTTTGTCGAAGCCGGCGGAAAGCAGGGGATCACCACCAAAGAAAAGTTTGGCGATTGCCAACTGCATATCGAATGGGCTTCACCCGAAAAAGTTTCCGGGAATGGGCAGGGACGCGGTAACAGCGGTGTCTATTTCATGCAGCAATACGAAGTTCAGATACTCGATTCTTACGAGAATGAAACTTATTTCGATGGCCAGTGCGGCTCGATTTACAAGCAGTATCCACCGCTGGTCAATGCCACTCGCCCTCCTGGGGAATGGCAGACCTATGACATCATTTTCACCGCTCCCCGCTTTCATGAGGATGGTTCCGTCGAAGCACCTGCGGCTTTCACCGTGCTGCATAATGGCGTGCTGATTCAGAATCATGTCGAGCTACAAGGCGGAACATTCTGGCACAAGCCGCCTGAATATAATAAGCATGATGACAAACTGCCTATTCATATTCAGAATCATGGCAACAATGTCCGCTTCCGAAATATCTGGATTCGCAATGTCGAACAATTGCCAGCTCGGGAAGATCAGCCTGCGGAAAAGTCTTAAGTCGGTAATTTGAGGAAATCACACACAAGCACGAAGCGCAAGTGAGTGAGTCCAATGCCAATTAACAAACTCGCTTGAACTTCGTGCTTGTATTTTCTCAAACCATCAGCATAAAAATGGTGATAATGACCCCACAGACGGCTAGAAACAGCCAGAAGGGAGCCCATTCCCGCAGTGCACCGCCGAAAGTGTACCACGGATAATAGCTTCCTCCCGCATATCCATCATGCAGGTAGCAGCCGCAGTTGGGGCAGATGGAAGACTCTTCATACACATCGGTTCCACATTCCGGACAGGGGATCGTGTCGACTTCATCGTCGTCATCGTCTCCGTAGTCGTCATCCCAATCGTCATCGTAGTCGCTGTCTTCGTAATCCATTTATGATCTGCTATGCTAACGATGTGCATCATGTTCGCTGTGTGGAACGGAACTCACGAAAGTAATATTTGTAGCACGAACACAAGAAATATCATCCGTTATTAACATTCTGAATTGAAATTACAAGCACGAAGCGCGAGCGAGTGTGTCGCACGGTTTCTACACTCACTCGCTCGCGCTTCGTGCTTGTAAGAATCGTTTTTGACTTTATACAACATTGTCATATTGCATCGATTATTTCAGGCAAAAGTAAAAAGATAATCGAGGCAATCACTTACCCGTATAATTCTTGCATTCTATTTCTCAGGGAAAGTCAGCCGATGCCAGCTATTACGATTAGCGATACCACTTCAGGAAGTCAGGCTCAAGTACTGCCGGAGTTGGGATTCAATCTGTTTCAGTTTTCCGTCACGGTTCAAGGGCAAACGATTGAAGTGCTCGATGCGGACGAAAACTTTGCTGAAGGGAATGTCAAACCGAGCCGTTGTGGAATTCCAATTCTGTTCCCGTTTCCGAATCGAATTGATGCCGGCAAGTTTTCCTGGGATGGAAAAACGTATCAACTGCCGACCCCGAATCCCGGTGCCCATTTCATTCATGGTTTTTGTCTGGATCGCCCGTGGAGAGTCACTGAGCAGACCGAAAGTTCGGTCACTGCAGAATTCCAACTGAGCAAAGACGCACCGGATCGACTCGAATTCTGGCCCGCCGATTTCATCATTCAATGCACGTATTTACTGCGTGGCAATGCTCTCAAATCCCAGTTCACCTTTAAAAATCCCGATAGCAAACCGCTGCCTTGGGGTTTCGGAACGCATGCCTATTTCAAAATCCCACTTTCGGATGGCAGTTCGGTTGAGCATTGTCTCCTTGAAGCCCCCGCTCACCAGCAATGGAAACTGGAGAATTATATTCCGACAGGAGAAAGAGTCCCCGTCACCGAAGCGAACGATTTGACAGATGGAGCATATTATTCTGCCTTAAAGCTCGATGACGTTCTGACCGATCTCAAGCCCGATGGAAAAACACTCAAGTGCGCTGTAGTCGATGAAGGTGCAGGGCTGCAAACAGTTCAGGAATGTGATGGGCGGTTTCGGGAACTCGTCGTCTTCACGCCGCCGGGACGGAATGCGGTTTGCCTCGAACCCTATACCTGTCCGACGGATGCGATTAATTTAACCGCCAAAGGCATCGAATGTGGCTGGGAAACACTCGCCCCAGGAGCCGAACATCATACGTGGATCGACATCCGTGTCGAACCAATTATGGCATAACCAACGCAAGTGGGTGGCTGGGGTCGAAACGCAGCGAAGCCCCCCTGAAAACAGATGTCCTTGTTGATTGAATCAAGAACTCATGAGTAATTCCGATTCCCTGAACCTGTCCACGTTGCTCGAAGCTGTTGCCAGTGGGTCTCTCGATGTTGCCTCTGCCATGCAGCAGATTGAAGTTGCTGATCAAAGCACGAAATCTGAAACAATCGATCTGGACCTGGATATCGATCGTCAGAAACGCTGTGGATTTCCAGAAGCCATCTACGGGGCTGGTAAACCAGCAGAAGTGATTGTGGAAGCCTTCAGAAAATTAATCTCCGTTGGGCAAAATTGCCTGGCGACACGCGTCGAAGAGGCTCAGGCTGAAGTCGTTCTGACAAAACTACCAGATGTGAACTGGAATCCGATCGCTCGAACGCTTCGGTTGATGGTCTCCGAGAATGCAGCAGAAATGTCGAAGTCTGGCACATGTGTTGTTACCGCTGGCACAACAGATCGCCCCGTTGCCGAAGAAGCCGCTGAGACGTTGCGTTGGATGAACTTCGAGCCAGGCGTCATTTACGATGCTGGTGTTGCTGGTCCGCATCGGTTATTAAAGTCATTACCGAAATTGGAGTCTGCCAAAGCAATTGTGGTGGTGGCTGGCATGGAAGGGGCGCTCCCTTCTGTGGTTGGAGGCTGGGTCGCCTGTCCGGTAATCGCCGTGCCAACGAGCGTCGGCTATGGAGCCAATTTTGGTGGACTCTCTGCCCTGCTTGGTATGTTAAACAGTTGTGCCGCTAATGTTTGCACGGTGAATATCGATGGTGGATTCAAAGGAGGATATCTGGCCGGTTTGATCGCCTCGCAATCTGATTCCTCAAATTAAATTTACAAGGAACTTTTCAATGAGAAGTCATTTAGAATCGTTGCCAGCCTTACCCACGCGAGATCAGGATTCGCACAAGGGATCGTATGGGACCGTCCTGTTGATTGGTGGTTCCCGTGGCATGGCGGGATCGATTGCCCTATCCGGCATCGCTGCTCTACGAACAGGATGCGGACTGGCTTTTCTGGCGTGCCCGGAATCGAGTCAGGGAATTATCGCCAGTTTTGAACCCTCTTATCTCACAATCGGTTTACCCGAAGATGAGGACGGCCGAATTTCTTACGAGGCGAATTCTCGAATCCGCGAGCAAATGAATTCTGCTCATGCCATCGCAATTGGCCCCGGTTTAGGTTCTTCTCGCGACACTGAATTACTGCTCCTCGATCTGTACGCGACAACCGAGCAGCCTCTTGTGATTGATGCGGACGGCTTGAATGCGCTCTCCCGTTTGCCGGATGGACTTCCCAAACCCAATGGACCGAGAATTCTCACGCCGCATCCCGGTGAGATGGGACGGCTCACAAAGACGGATGCCAAAACGGTTCAGCAGAATCGGGAAGAGATCGCAGCAGAATTTGCCGAGAAGCAGCAGTGTATAGTGGTCCTGAAAGGCCATCAAACCGTAGTCACCGATGGGCAAACGGTCTTCGTCAACATGACCGGCAACAGTGGACTGGCAACTGGTGGAACGGGCGATGTCTTAACGGGTGTCATCACTTCGTTGATTGCTCAAGGCCTGTCACCCTTCGATGCCACTCGCGTGGGGGTTTATTTGCATGGATCGGCTGCGGAAATCATTGCGGAAAAAATTGGAGAAGACGGCCTGATCGCTTCCGATTTACCTTTGGCTGTTGCGGAGGCCATCCACCGTTATCGATTGCACTGATCTGATCAAGTTAGACAGGCTTGAAGTTTGTCTGAAACAGAGAATCGTGTAATCCCGAGCAGACTTGGCACTTTGAACCGGTAGAATAAATATCCAGTCCACTTTTGATCATTACGATTGTCTCCCATTTCATTTCAAGGTAGGCTTAGCTCTTTCTGATCAGGCTCTTTTCTGAGCAATCGGGATCCTTCATTTTCCCAAATTGTGGTGGATGATTATGCCAATTGAAGTGACGTGTGATCTTTGCTTTCGGGACCATAAGGTTAAGTCCGAATACGCCGGGAAGACATTTAAGTGCAAAGGTTGCGGAGAACCCCTGACAGCTCCCAGGCCGAAACGTCGCCCCAAGCCAACTGCTCCCGTCGAGAACGATGATTTTCTTGGTGCTCTCGACAAAGCCGCAGGCGATCGAGGCAAATCGTTGCCCCCAAAAGTCGCCAGTCGGAAGCCGAAGAAATCTTCTAAGGCATCTTCTTCACAAAAATCAAAACAGACGGCTTCTTCGGGGATGAATGATGGGAATGTGAAAGCCATTATGGGGGGAGTCGGAACTGTTCTGCTTCTACTGCTGGCGGTCGGCTTAAAGCTCGCCAACAAGACTGATATTCTGGATCGACTGATTCCCGCAGGAGTTGAATGGAGTCATTTTCAGATACATAAGGGAAACATCACTCTGGAAGTGCCTTCCACTCCAAAATTGAAACAGACACCTGTTCCTAATGCAATTGCTTATGGAACCTTTGTTTCAGAGGCACGCATGTTTGCAACTTCCGTTGCCTATGCCCAATTTAATACATCTGAAATCCCTGACAACGGAAAGTCGTTGTTCACAATCGGAATGATGAAGTCTGATCTTGCCAGAGAATTGAAAGCTGAACATCCCGGAACAACGATGGAACGCGAAGAAACGGTCATGATTGATGGCATACCTGTGCTACTTCTTGTGACGAATTCGACAATCAAGAATAATAAAATGCGGTTGTTCTGCTACTTTTTTCTGGCAGGAGATACGTTATACGGATTCGAATTTATTGAAAAAGCCAACAGCCCTAAGGATAGTGACCGAGACTACTTTGTGAATTCCATCCACTTTTCAGAGAAAGTCAAAACGGCCTATCGCGACTGGCAAGGCAAAATTGAAAGCCCTGGCTCGATATCTCCTCAAACCAAGGAATGGAATTCTGAAGAAGAAACTTCTGAAGTCTTTAACATTCCTTCAGATACGACTCTGGCTCAACTCATCAGCAATTGAAATAATGACCTCAGTGGAATTGACGCCGCTTCTTCTGCAAATTCTTTCACAGGAACAGGCACTCCATCGCAGCGAAGCTGAGTACCTGAGAATTGATTCCAGCGAAGTTCAATCATTCTGTCGGATGTCCATGAAGATATTGTCTGGCTATTAGTCATTCGAATGATTCGAGCAGTCGAAGTCTGTAACAGATCCTCCAAATCCGTTTCACCAACTACAACGACACAATCGACCTCATTGTGGGCGATCAGGCGTTTTGCGTGATAACGTTGTGGGTCATATTCGCTGCCATCTTGCCGGAATGAAATATGATCCGGGAATCCTGTCATTGCCAGAATAGTTTCCTGTGGGCTGCCATGATGAATTCCACTGCCTGCAACGATCCGATGTAATCGTGCGGTTTTGTTGATTTCCATCAGCATTTGTGTCAATTGAGTCGCGACGCCGAACTCGGCTGATCCTTGCAGTAAAATGGGATACTGAGACTTGGCCGTCTGTTCACCGAAAATTTGACAAAGCTTCTGCAATTCGGAAGATGTCCCGCGATAATCACATTGCAAGTTTTTCCGAATCTGGACTAGTGATTCGAGCAGGCTCTTATCGTCCAGCAGAAACACCTCATCGAAGTTCTCCGAACTTCCAAGATTTTCGGAAGTGCCTACATAGTATACAGTTCTGTCGTTTCGAGACGTAATAAATTGCCCCTTCGGATCCAGAAACCGCTCTGAAAAGCGAGGCCATTGGCTGAAGGGATCGAAATTAAAACAGATCAGTAAGTCGCAACGATGTCGGAGTTCTCCGAAACTGCACCCGCTGCCTCCGTATTTCTGATAAGCAAGTGTCGATTCGGAATCTTTGCCAGTACTCAAAACCATCTGCTCACTTTGAGCAAATCGAATACATTCAGTCTGCATTTCCAGCGAAAGCCCCTGTAAACCGCACATCATGGGAGAATTCGCAGCCTTGAGCCATTGGCGAGCCGTCTTCAAATCCTGATCAGAGTTTGCAGTTGCTGAATTTGAGGAATTCTCGACAAGAGCCGTCAGGAATCTTTGTCCACATGAGCAGGCGTTCGATGTTGAAATTTCCAGCGGGCTGATTTCAAGCAGAATATCGTCGCAAAGTAAGCCGCAGCCACAGCAGGTGACATTTTCGAGACGACGATTCATGTGAGTTTACAGGTGTATTTTAAAGACGTCTGGAATGAGCCGGGAAAAAATCCGGGATTGACCAAAATCGAGAGAACTGACACCATACCAGCTTTGAACCTTCAATGCGATTGCGCTCGTGTTTCCGGCAGGACTCAGGGGCCAAATTTCTTTAATTAACCGCTAAAAATACAGATGGAAATGAGACAAGGATGTCTTATCACCTGATTGATCTAGTCCAATCTCTGGATGCCCCTCGAATTCTTGTGCTGGGCGATCTGATTCTGGATCGCTATTTATGGGGCAATGCTGAACGAATTTCCCAGGAAGCCCCTGTGATTCTTCTCCGAGAAGAAAAACAGGAACTGCGACTCGGCGGAGCAGCCAATGTCGCCAATATGCTACGTGGTCTCGACGCTAAAGTTACGATGGCCGGAGTCGTCGGTGATGATCGCGATGGCGAAGACATGATTGCCGCATTAAAAGCGGTGGGCGTCGATTGTTCCACCATTTTGACTGATCGCACCCGCCCCACCACCACAAAACAACGCCTGATTGGACATGCACAGCATCGACATCCACATCAGATGCTGCGAGTCGATCGTGAAAGTCGCGAGCCATTAGAGCTGATTTATGCAACTCAACTACTCGATCGAATCATTGGTCAAATCTCTCAGCACGATGCGATTCTGATTTCCGATTACGCCAAAGGTGTCTGCACACCCGAAGTTCTCAAGCGGGTGATTGAAGTGGCTCGGGATGCTGGTAAACCTGTGATTGTCGATCCTGCTCCGATGGACGAGTACAGCCGTTATGCAGGGGCAACCGCAATGACACCGAACCGCACCGAAACTGGCAAAGCGACCGAGAGAACTATCCGCAATTACACAGACGCTTTCGCTGCGGGACGACAACTGGTTAATCAGTTGGGACTGGATCGAATTTTTGTGACGCTCGATAAAGATGGCGTGGCCGTCGTGCGAGCCGATGGAACCAGCGAAAGTTTCCCGACTCGTCAGCGCGAAGTTTACGACATCACCGGAGCAGGGGACATGGTTCTGGCTACGATTGGCCTGGGAGCAGCAGCCGGCTGGGACGATGCGGATCTGGCTCGCATGGCGAATATTTCCGGTGGTCTCGAAGTCGAACAGGTTGGCGTGGTCTGTTTGTCCCGTGACGAACTCGTGCGGGATTTATTGCAGGAACGCAGCCGCGATGAAAATAAAACTTACGAACTCGAATTTGTTTCCCGGCACGTTCAGGCCCGCAAACAAATTGGGCAGAAGGTAGTCTTCACGAATGGCTGTTTTGATGTCATGCACATCGGCCACGTCTCCTATCTGAAGCAGGCAGCTGCTCTCGGCGATTGTCTGGTGGTGGCCATCAACAGTGATCAAAGTGTGCGAACATTAGGCAAGGCTCCCGATCGACCCATTTTCCCACAGGAACAGCGAGCCAACATGCTCGCGGCTCTCGAATGTGTGGATTATGTGGTCGTCTTCAACGAGCAAACCCCTCGTAAAGTCCTGGAAGAGATTCGCCCCAACGTGCTGGTTAAGGGCGGAACGTATCAGATCAATGAAATCGTTGGTCGGGAAATTGTGCAGGCTTATGGCGGGGAAGTGCTCGCATTAGGAGAAACTCCCGGCGTATCGACTACAGAAATTCTAGCCAGACTCCGAGGAGATGGCCCGATGAGGTTTGCAGCATGAGACGTGCAGTCTGGTTACCAAATTGGATTGGCGATGCCGTCATGACCACACCCGCTTTGCAGGCATTGCGGAGGAGTGATCCGCAGGGTGATCTTGTCGGCATCTATCGCGAGCCAATGGATGCGGTTTTTGAAGGCAGCAAGTTTCTGACCGAAATGATCCTGGATCGTTCCGGAAAGAACTCGAACTGGTCAGAACGCCGTAAATTCATCAAACGAATTCGCGAAGAACAGTTTGATGAGATCATTCTCTTCACCAATTCCATTCGTACGGCCTATATCAGCTGGCGTGCGAAAATTCCGATTCGTGTCGGCTTTCGACGCGATTGGCGAGGCTGGATGCTGACCGATAAACTCGCACCACTCTCATTGACCGAGCCAAATCCAGTGATTGATGAATACAATCGCCTGGCCAGTCATGCTCTCGCCAAGGAATTGGATGTCTCCCGACAATATCGTCTGTCTCTCAAGACAACCCGGGACGATGAAACCCTCTGGGAAGATTTTGCGAGTTTGCATTGTCTGGATGCCGGTCATTACATCTGCTTCAACTCGGGTGGAGCCTTCGGAGCCGCCAAGCATTGGCCGGTCGCTTCGTTTGCGAAACTGGCCCTGCGAATTGTGAAAGAACAGGAAGTTCCTGTCGTGATGATTTGTGGCCCTGCCGAGCGGGAACTGGCTCGGGAATTTATGCAGCTGACGAAGCATCCGATGATTCATTCGCTGGCTGAGGAATCTCCCAGTATCGGTTTTTCCAAAGCGATGGTGAAGTACGCAGGCTGGATGATCTCGACCGATTCCGGCCCACGACATTTCGCACACGCGTTCGATGTACCGGTCTTCACGATTTACGGACCAACAAACATCGCCTGGAGTGATACGTATTTCGACAAAGCAGAAGCCTCACAACTGGACCTTGATTGTGGCCCCTGTCAGGAACGAACCTGCCCGCTCAAACATCATCGCTGCATGCAGGATCTGGGAGTTGATCAGGTCTATCGGGAGTTCTCAGCCTTCCAGCAGAGAGTCCTGGCGATTCCCGAAGAAGATCATTTCGCCGCTTGAGTTCCCTATGTGGATCGATCCCGTTCTTTTTCACTAGCGGAGTTAACCGTTACAAGCACGAAGCGCAAGCGAGTGTGTCAGACCGTTAAGAAACACACACTCGCTTGCGCTTCGTGCTTGTAACTTCTTTTCGTCATCGACGATCTGAGTCGGAAAAAGTAGGCGTCGCTCAAGCGATTCGGCGATCAGATCCTGGAAGTTCATCGAATTGGAATTCGTCGATGATGTCGTCGTAATGTCCAAGATCATCGAGCAGGTTCAATTCCTGCTCCAGCTTTTCAACGAGTTGAGCAGCAGAAAGATGTTTCGTCTCAACTTTGGAAACACGATTGGGAAAAACGGAGTCTTCCAGCTTTGGAGCCTGGGCAGGTTCGGACTCTCCATCGGTCGTTCGTAATTCATGTTCGACTTCGGCGATCAGATATTCAAACCGATAGTTCCCGATACTGAATTCATCTCCCGGTTGCAACCGGCTGCGGCGTGTGACAGCTCCGTTCACGACCAGTTCGGGATAAGGAAACATCGCTTCGATGCAATGAGCTTCAGCATCCGGCTTGATAATCGCAAAGATCATCGGCACACCGTCTGCCGATAGTTGCAGTTGGCAGGAACTCCCTCCACCAATCAGATATTCATCAATGTCGATCGCCCGCAGTGGATATTGCGTTTTTCCGCGAACGATGCGGAGGACTGGCTTTTTGAGGGTGATTTTCATGGTGAGCATCCTGCTGACTAGAATTGAGCTCGAGCGTCCTGCTGGCTGTATGTGTTTAATTGTTAGATGAAGCGGCATCGAATCGAATTCTGAACACATCTATGGTTTCTTTATCGACGCTTTCAACTCAAATCACGAGTCCTGTCTGAAATCTTACTGCGTCTGGTTCGAACCTCTCAATCCCAGAACAATCAGGCAAGATAGGGCTATTGGGAACAACACGTGGCGGAGGCGACATCAATTGTTAAGAAATAACGATTGTAACGGAAATCGGGTTCATATCGATTGGGTCACTTACCGATCAAACGATTACAGACCGATTAAATGTCACATATCAAAGGTCCTTCCACGTCTATAGAGATCTGCAAGGTGCTCTCTGACCTGCTCCCTTTTGGTTTGAATTGATTTGTTTCAAACAGAAATCCGCCAGAGATTTGCGAAAACGGCTCTCAACATGTCGACTTCTCCCGAATTACAACATGCTCTTGAACTGCATCAGCAGGGTGATTTTTCGACAGCGATTCTGCTGTACGATCAACTCCTGCGATCACGTCGGGATGCCATGACGCTGCAGTTGAGAGGACTGGCTGAGCATCATCGCGGGAATCATCGGGAAGCTCTTCCCTTTTTGAAGGAAGCCCTCCGACAACCCAATCCCACAGCCAAACTGCATCTCAATACCGGAAACGTTTATAAAGCCCTCGGCAATCTTCAACCAGCCGAAAATCATTTTCTGCAAGCGACCAAGATCAATCCTGCATTGTGTGATTCCTGGAAAAGCCTGGCAGAAACCCAGGCAGGATTGAACAAAGAAATATTGGCAATCGAGTCCCTGCATAAAGCGTTACAGATTGAACCCGGCGAAGTCTCCTGTCATCGTTTACTGGGAAAGATTTTTGCAAAAACAGGACAATTGGATGAGGCGGTTACTTCCTATCTGCGAGTTCTCGAATTGGGTGCTGAAACACCAGCTGTCCTGAATGAACTGGGCAGTCTGTATCGCGTCATGGGGAAACTGAAAGAGGCTGTTGAACTCTTCCAACGGGCCACACAAATTGATGTTCGCCAGCCCGGTTTGTGGTGCAATTATGGAGCAACACTACACGAACTCAAACGACTGACAGAAGCCGAGAAAGCGTTGAAACAAGCGGTCCGCCTTCATCCTCAATTTGCCGGGGCACATTACAATCTCGGAAATCTTTATCGAGATTGTCATCGCAATGATCAGGCAATAGAGCATTATCAAAAGGCGGTCGAATGGGCACCTGATAGTACCGATTTTCGTCTGAACTACGTCTCGATGCTCAATACAGTCGGGCGATTTGAAGAGTCTGCGGTTCAGTGTCGAGAGCTGATCCGGATCGATCCGAACTTTGCCCCAGCCTACTACAACTTGTTCACGTTCAATTCCGATCACGTGACCGAGCACGAAGTGGCGGAGTTGGAGCGTTTGCTCCACAACGAAGAACTCGATGAAATTGCACGGGCCAATGCCTTTTTCAGCCTCGGTAAGCGAAGTGATCGGCTGGGGCTTTATTCAGAAGCATTTGCACATTTTGAAAAAGCCAATCAACTGACTCCACGACGTTTAAACTTTGACGAAGGCCGGCTCAAATCACTTGTCGATCAAATGATTGCAGCGTTTCCGGCTCACGCGAATCCTTCTCATCAATTCCGTGGCTCAAAGACAACGCAACCTATTTTTATACTCGGGATGCCGAGATCGGGTTCGACCTTAATCGATCAGATTCTGACCAGTCATTCTCACGTTCAGGGGGCGGGAGAATTCGATGGGATTCGGCATCTAATCCAGAACTTTCTCGAACGTCCCTTTAGACAGGAAGGTCAGAACGAGAAAGCCTATCCGGGGTGTTTGTCAGAACTCAGCCAGTCTTACCTGGAAGAAATGGCTCAGGTGTATCTGCAGCGTCTTGTGGCAACCGCAGGTGAGGCTAAACGAATTACTGATAAAATGCCCAACAATGCGTTTCAACTCGGGTTGATCTCAATGCTCTTTCCCGAGGCGACCATCATTTATACGCAGCGAGATCCTCGTGATATCGGGTTGTCCTGCTATTTTCAAAACTTCACCGCGTACCATGAATTCAGTTTTGATCTGAAGAACATCGGCATCTTCTATCGAGAGCATCTGCGGCTCATGGAACACTGGCATCATGTGCTGCCGATCACAATTCATGAAGTCGTTTACGAAGAACTTGTTTCGAATCAAGTCACAGAAACTCATCGACTTGTTGAAGAAATTTGCGGACTCCCCTGGGAAGAGTCTTGTCTGCAGTTTCATCAAAACGAACGAGCCGTCCACACGGCTTCACTCTGGCAGGTGAGACAGCCAATTTATCAGCAGTCCGTACAGAAATGGAAACAGTACGAAAAATACATTGGGCCACTTCTGGAAACACTTCCGGTAGATACTCAAAGATTCGACTCCCCCCTTTCCCAATGAAAGATGGGCGAGTGATTTGAATCAAAGTAACTCAATAAATAGAGAACCCATATCGTCAGGCACCGCTTGACCAGCAGGGAATAAGGACAGGGACGTTGACTCAAAATCTACCCACGACTCATCGCGAAAATTCCTCGAACGTCGGCGTCGCGGCTCAACCTCATATTTCCTTTCCGGAAAATGAAATCAAGACCGCCATGCAGAAACATCAGCAAGGCGATCTTGCCCAGGCGATGGCAGAGTACGAACGACTCCTGCAACGCGAGCCGGATCATGCAGACGCTTTGCATCTCTCTGGCGTAATTCTCCACCAGCAGGGCGATCATCGGGCTGCGATCAAGCGGATTGAACGTGCTCTGCAACTCAAGCCGAATGCACATTTATTTCTTAAAAATCTCGCTTCGGCCTGTCGATCAGCAGGCGATCTCGACAAAGCAAAACGGCTTTGTGAAGAAGTGCTCGCCATCGAGCCCAACGATCCCGTCGTGCTCAATATGCTCGGCCGAATTCATGAGCAGCAAAAAGATTACGCGGCTGCTGTTCATTGCTATCGCACAGCCTTGAACAGCAATCCGACTTCCCAGGATAAGTTTGACATTCTCATTCACGCAGGCGATTGCCATTCCCGGTTGAATGATCGTGAACAGGCTTTGCAATGCTTTCGATACGCCTTGAGTGATCATCCCAAAAGTCTAGTGGCAAATCATAATCTGGCACGAGAACTGCAATTTGCGAATCAAATGTCCGAAGCTGAAGCTTATTACTTAAAAGCTCTGGAGATTGATCGATCCTGTTCTTCCGCCTGGAATAATCTGGGTGTAATTTATCAGGGACGAGCAGAGTATCTGAAAGGATTGAACTCTCTCAATCAGGCGATAGAAGCCAATCCGAACTTGCCGGATGCTCATAACAATCTCGCAAATATTCTGGAAGCGATCGGAGAACCGGAACGCTGTCAGGAATTGTATGAACGGGCTATTCAACTCCGTCCCGACTATGCCGAAGCTCATCATTCCCTCTCGCAAGTCCATTTGCGAAATCGGGAATTTAAAACTGGCTGGAAGTTATACAACTGGCGATATCGAAAACAGGATCACGACCATCGCCCGTTTCAGCACCCCACCTGGAATGGGGAATCGTTGACCAATCAGAAGCTACTGGTCTTCTCCGAGCAAGGCATCGGTGACGTTGTAATGTTCGCAACCTGCCTGCCGGATTTACTGGCTCAAGCGGAACAAGTCACGCTGGAGATCGATGGGCGGATGGTGCCTCTGCTTGCCCGTTCATTTCCCTCCGTCAAAGTGATTCCACGAGAGGATCTGGACCCAAAAGTCCCCGTCACTCTTCCGGGAATCGATTTCCAGATCTGCCTGGCCGATTTACCTGGACGATATCGCAATCATTTCAATCAATTTCCCCGTCAGGAAAAAATACTGACCGCCAATCCAGAACTTCGCCAAAAATGGAAGTCTCGCTTTCAGGAACTGGGCGAGGGACTGAAGATTGGGATTTCCTGGTTTGGAGGCAAGAATCTCGATTTGCAAACGCGCCGTTCACTCCCGCTTGAACACTGGGAGCAGATTCTAAAAACCCCACATGTGCACTTCGTCAATCTGCAATATGGCAATCATCAACAGGAATTACTCGAAACACATCGTCGTACTGGTGTGAAAATTAACGACTGGTCAGACAGTAATCCGCTGAATGACCTCGAAGATTTCTCCGCCAAAATCGCAGAACTGGATCTCGTGATTTCTATCGACAATGCGACCGTTCATTTTGCGGGCGGATTGGGCACTCCAACATGGTGCCTGCTAAATTCTTTGCCAGACTGGCGCTGGTTTCGTGGAGAGACCTCGACACCCTGGTACAACTCGCTGAAACTTTATCGACAAGCCTCTCCCGGGGAATGGTCAACTGTTGTGGAGCAGGTTGCAGAGGAATTAAAAACACTGGTCAAAGAATCCAGTCAAAAAACATCTCAGACCGAGCTCAGTTCACCGGGTCAACCACCGGTCGTTATTGAGAAATCATCAACAAAGAAGTCATTGCGACCTCAATGTGCAATCATTACCCCAATCGGACCGGGACATGCCGAAATTTACAAAGAAGCAGAACGCTCGATTCGTGATGCCTGCGTCCGTTCGCCCGGTCCATTCTGCAAAGTCATCCCCTTCAGAATTGATGATCTACAGGGACAGATTGGTCGATCTCGGGCTCGTAATTATGCCGTCGAGCAGGCCGCCGCACAGGGGATTGAGTGGGTCTTTTTTCTGGATGCTGATGATGTTCTTGTGCCGGAAACGTTTGCCAATGTCGAGCATTTGCTGGACGATTATGATGCGATCTGGGGGCAGATTTTCAGCTTCAATGATGGCAGTAAACAGGCAGAACGACGCGAGGGGCAACTTGGGCCGACGAATCGATTTGAAGATGTTCTGAATGCAGATCCATTCCACTCGTTGCAGATGGGGCACTTTGTCCGCACAGAAATCGCTGCTGCAAATCCCTTCGACGAAACTCTCGATGTCGGCGAAGATTTTCATTATTACATGCGCATCTGGGCTAAGCATCGTTGCATTAAGATTAACGAGCCCTTGTTTGCCAATCGGCGTGGACGCCATTCGATCGGACCTCGTTCCGGCTCCGGCCATGAATGGACAGTTCGCGTCAATCAGATGTTGAATCAGTATCGGAATCAGCCTGCAACTTCGCCTGCCCAGCAAGTTGCTGCACCGATGAAACTCGCCATTTATGGCATGATGCGAAGCGGTACGACTTTACTCTGCGATAAACTGACGGTTCCCGACCATGGACTGATTCTGCTCGAGCCCAACATTCATCTGAATAACTGGCCCGATCAGGTTCTCAAGCAAATGCAGGAATTCGGACTGAACGTCTCTGAAGAAGACTGGAAAAAGGCGGACGAATCTCCTGAGTCGTTCCAGTCTTATTTTAATCGACGACTGTTGCCCAAATTACAGTCGCTGGATTACTGGGGCGTCAAGATGGTGAACTTCGCCAACTGGCAATCCTTCCTGCAGATGTATCCGCCAGAGCATTTGATTCTGTGTGTCCGCGATCTACGGGATGTCATCCTCTCGGCTCTGGATCTGGCCCCCAAATTGGATCTGTTTGTCGATGACAACTGGATTGAAAAACGTGCGATTCAAACCGCAACTTCTCTCGTCGAAATGGCAAAACGCCCACACACTCTTGTGCGATACATTGATATGTGTCAGCAGCCGGAATTGATTGACAAACTGGCTGCACAACTCGGCTTGCCGGGACTCGGCGACCACCGCATGAGTCTCGAAGCGGTGCCCCATCGCAAGTATGAAGATGACAAACACGAGGGCGCGGTGACTACCAATTCCGTCAATCGTTATCTACGTGAACCTGAAGGACCAGCTAAAGAACTGGCGGAAAGAGTTTTTCAACACTGTCAGGATTACAATGAAGTCTTCGGGTACACAGAAGATTCCTCAGCGACCAGAGTTTCAAGTTTTGAGATGCCAGGTGTCGAAGAAAAACCTCTGGAATCGACAGCCGCTCAGCTCGATGAATTCTGGAAGAACGATCAACTCGCCAACATCATTCCTCAGAATGAGGATCTCGGAGCCTTCCCGGAAGGCTGGGATGTGCGACCGGTTTTATGGGAGCAGCTGAAAGAGCATATCAAACGGAGTGTACTCGAAATCGGCTGTGGTTACGGACGACTCTGCAAGGCCTTTCCGACTGATTATTATCTCGGTCTGGATGTGAATCCACAGGCGATATCAACGGCTGAGGAAACGCATACCGGCTACGAATTCCAGACAATCGGTTTTTGCGATGAATATCCCAAAACCGATGCCGCTCTGCTCTATACGGTTTTGCTGCATATCGATGATGAAACAATCACTACGATGCTCGAGCGAATTAGTCGGGCCAGCGACGTCATTTTGATCGCCGAGATTCTCGGCAAAGAACGCTGGCGTCGCGGCGGGAATCCGCCGGTCTTCAATCGTGATCTGCAGGACTACGTTCAGTTAATGATGCAGCAAGGCTATTACCTCAGTTCATGCATCGAAAAACCATACGAGCATTATCCAGATACGAATATCAGTTTTCTCAAATTCCAGCGAATGCCCGGGAAATAATCTCAGGGCAGGGCAGGTTGTTTGGAAACAAACTCTGTTTAAATAAACACAATATTTATTATTAGGATCAATCATGGGAACAGGTTTTTTGCCGGATGATGTACTAGGCGACATGTTAAATGAATTGATCAATGTGCCTGGAGATTTCGCCGAAGTTGGTGTATTTCGTGGTGCGTTGTTCAAACGACTGGTTGCAGTCGCTCAGGTGCTCAAACGGAAAGTGCATGCGTTTGACAGTTTTGTCGGCATGGCCGAACCGACTGAACACGATCATGGATTGTACAAAAAGGGAGAGCTCAGCTCTGGAGGAGTTGAAAACTTTCGAAAGATCATTCTGGATTCCATCAAAAAGCATCGCGACCTGGCACAAGCGGCTCAACAGAATGTAGGAGTTCTGCCCGGCGAGATTCTCGATGACTGCTTTGAACTCTGGGAAGGTTTTGTGCCCGAGTGCCTGGAAGCTTGTCCGGTGAATCAGTTTGCGTTCATCTACATCGATCTGGATCATCACGATCCGACACATCAAGCTCTCGAATGGGCCTGGCCACGTCTGGCACCAGGAGGTTTACTGGGATTTGATGACTACTTCCCAGGACGAGAGAAACTGGCCTCGCCTCCGATCGATCGATTTCTGGAAAAGGAAGTTTCCAATCTGCATGTGCTGCACTTGAGCAATAACCAGTTGTTCATACGAAAACGGATGTTAGTTGCAGCGAAGAAAAATGTTGCCTGACGGAAATGAAACGCAACGGAATCCGTATTCGTTTCAACCGCTACAAAACCCCAAGTCGGTGGGAAAAGCGTTATATTTTCCGCAAATGATTTAAGCCACAAAGTCTTCGCTGATTCTGTGCCCTGAGCTGTCGATAAATAGTAAAGCGCCATGATGACTCGATGTCTCACAATTCTCGTGTCACTGAGTTTGTTGGTTCCTTTGGGCACTTCAGGTTCTTTCAATGTCTAATCTGTCATTAACAACCGGATTGATCAGCGGACTGGACATTGCCGGTCTTGTGGAAGCACTGGCGACGAATCAGCAGCGTGCCATTGACCGCCTGGATGCTCGTGCCCAGGAATTTGATGCCCAGAAAACGGCGATTGGTGTTCTTGAAGCCAATGTGCTCACGCTCTCGACTTCAGTCTCTTCTCTGAAAAATAAAATCACTTTCGAGCAACAGAAAGTGACGAATGCCGGTTCTGATCAGTTCAAAGTTTCAGTTGGAAAAACTGCGATCAATGGCAGTTACGTTTTCCAATCGGTTCAACAGGCCTCCGCTCATCAGTCGCTTTCACGTGGTTTTGCCGATGCAACTGAGCAGAAGGTTGGCGAAGGTACACTCATCATTTCGCAGGGAGGTTTTCTGGACGAACCGACTCTGCTCGAATCGTTGAATGATGGATCTGGAATCCGTCGTGGCAAGATTCGAATTACAGATCGCTCGGGATCCTCGGCTGTCATCAGTCTGACCGAAGCACTCAATGTCGATGATGTTTTGAATGAAATCAATTCCAATGTCGACATCTCCGTCTCGGCTCGGGTTGTCGATGGTCGCTTTATCCTGGAAGATACTTCCGGGAGCACAAGTACCAATCTAGCCGTAGTCGATTTGAATGGTGGTTCGACTGCTGCAAATCTGGGAATTGATAAATCCGTTTCCAGTGCCACCCTTGACGGAGATGAAGTTTTCGAAGTGACTGAGAACTTCTCTCTCAAGCAGATCAATGATGGCAACGGCATTACGCTCCTGAACGGAGCCGCGGATATCAAGATCAATCTGTCTGATGACACGAATCTGGAAGTCAATCTCGATGGAGTGAAGTCACTCAAAGATGTCCTCACTAATATAAACGATCATGATGACAATGCCGGACGGGTCTCCGCAGAGATTGTCAGTGGACGTATCGTATTAACAGACAATACGTCGGGTGCAGAGACACTCAGCGTCGAAGACATCAACAATTCCTCAGTCGTCAAACACCTGGGACTGAACGCGGCATCCTCTGGAGATACATTGACGGGAAATCGTCTTTCGGGAGGTTTGAATTCTGTCCTGCTGAGGAATATTCGTGGTGGACAGGGAATCGAAACGCTGGGTGAGATTTCGATTACGGATCGATCGGGGCAAACGGCAACAATCGATTTGTCTTCTGCCGAAACGCTGACGGATATTATCGAGGCCATTAACGCAGCAACCGAAGATGGCACGGGTGACAAACTGCTCGTCAGTGCATCGATCAATGATCTCGGTAATGGTCTGATTATCAAAGATACTTCTGGAGCAACCGACAGTAACCTGATTATTGCCGATGTTAATACAGGAACGGCCATCGCCGACCTGGGGCTCGAAGTTGATGATGCTGTGACTGAAATTGATTCCGAGTCTCTGCACCAGCAGTTTGTCAATAAAGCGACCTTGATTTCCGATTATGCACCTGATGGCGGCGCGGTCGAGGTTGGTCTGTTTCAAATCACCGATTCCGATGGCAATGTTGGCGTCATAAACATTACCTCAGCGGTTAAGAATATTGGAGATGTGATTACCCGTATCAATGCAAATTCGTCGGTTTCCGTAAGAGCAGAACTGAATGAAACCGGCGATGGTTTTGTGCTGATTGATGAAGCCGGTGGCGCGGGGACGCTGGCTGTGGAAGAGTTTGGACAAACAACAACCGCAGCCGATCTGCGACTTTTACGAGATCCCTACACAGGTGGCGATGGTGCTCAGCGGATTTCGAGTCGAAAAGCAACCATCGTCGATATTGATGATGACGATACGTTGTCCGATGTTGTCTCCAAAATGAATGCCGCAGGTTCAGCCGTCAAAGCAAGTGTGTTTGACGATGGATCGAGTTTTAATTCGAAACGCCTCAGTGTGACGGCGACAGAAACCGGTAAGAAGAGTCGTCTTGTTTTCGATGATGGAGATCTCGATCTCAACTTTGCAACGATCGCCAAAGGTAATAATGCGATTCTGCGGGTCGGTGCAGATCCTGCTTCGGCGTTTTTGATTTCCTCAAAAACGAATCGATTCGATGGAGTCGTACAGGGAATCGATCTGGATATTACCAATGCAGGGTCAACTGCTGCGACTGTCAAAATCGAGGCCAACACAGAAAGTATTGTCAATAACCTGAAGAACTTCGTTTCGACTTACAATCAGTTTATTGATATTGGGAGCGAGTTGACGAAATTCGACACGGAATCGAATCAGCGGGGAATTCTGCAAGGGGATACTTTCGTTTTGCGAGTCACAAATCGAATGAGTAATGCCCTCGGAAAACGATTTGGGATTGGTAATGAAACCATTCAATCATTAAGTGCGTTGGGAGTTCGCGTTGGAGCCGGCGGAATTCTGGAATTGAATGAAGATCGGCTGCAGGAACATCTGCGGAATGATTTTAACGGCGTCAAAGAATTCTTTACGCAAAAAGATACTGGCTTTGGAGATAAAATTAACAGCACACTGAACTCATTGACTGACATTGTCGATGGAACGTTCACTAATGAGAAAAATTCGCTGACCTCCTCGATCGACACCACGAATGAGCGGATTGAGGAATTGAAAATTCTGCTGGAAAGCAAGAAGGCTCGACTACTCAACGAGTTCATTCAAACCGAAAGCATTCTGGGTAGTCTGGAAACACAGCAGACGGCGCTGGCTGGAATTAAATCCATCAGTGTGCCATCACGATAACACTTTTCAATCTTAAGATTTACTAATTTGCTCAACGGGAAAGCGGGAACTATGTACGAGAATGAATACCTGGAAACACAAGTCATGACCGCTCCCGGTCCTCAACTGCACCTGATGGTTGTCGACGGATCGATTCGATTTGCGCGGCAAGGCAAGCTGGCCTTACAGGAGAAAGATTTTGAACTCTCGCATGAGTGTCTGAATCGTTCCCGTGAATTTCTCTCCGAGATGATTTCCGGCCTCAACCCGGAAGTGGCCCCCGAAATGGTTGGCTCGCTCAAGCAGTTATTTGCCTATATTTATCGCGAACTGGCGCTGGCCGATATCGATCATGAGCCCGAGCACATCGACAAGGCGATTCAAGTGTTGGAAAAACATCGAGCCGCCTGGGTGGAACTCATCGAACAACTTCCCGCCCAATTCATGCAAAAGAACGATGCCCCAACGGACTGGGAAAGTTGAACACAATGATTACGAGTCGTTGGTGGCTCCCATCACATCTAGATGCTGTCTCATTCTACAAGGACGAAGCGCAAGCGAGTGTGTCAGTTTACGTTGAATTAACACACTCGCTTGCGCTTCGTGCATTTATTTCACTCTTAATTACTCAATTCTCTGTCCAGTAATCGACAACGAGAACGTCTGAGAGAATCGGCTTGAGTTTCTCTGTGAATGCGATGTGAGACGGGTGCGGCAGGTAGGCTTCGAGGTCGGCTTTGCTTTTGAAGGTGACCAGAAAACAATGAGTGAATCCTTTCGCCAGTTTTTCCGGGCTGACATCGGTCCCGTGTTCGTAGCTGATTATGGTGTCGACTTCATTTTTAAGTTGACCGAAAGCTGTCACAATTTCATCGATCTGTTCCGTAGTCGCATCGTCATTGAATTTGAAGAGAACGATATGACGATAGACGCGTTCTGCTTCAGTTTTCGGTTGCCCCGAGACCATAGAAAACATACCAGCACAAACAACACACAGACTCATGAGAAATAATTTGGACATAGTTCGCCTCTTCGAATAATTTTTAGTATCGATAATTTATCAAGTATTCAGAAGTTGCATCTGAATCTGCTCGAATCACTTCAGATTAACAGTACTGGTATTAAGTTGCCAACGGCTCACGCAGAAAAAGAGCCCCGTTGAACTGTTTATAAGAAGCGATTACTGGATTAGATCTGCCGCGTGAACATCAGACCTTCTGAAATACTTTGGGCTGCAGTGGGGAAAACCTCTCACTCTTTGATCATTTCGTGGAGTTTTTGCATTAACTGCGAAGTCAACTCGGGTTCACTCTGTGAAATGTCATTCAAATCGAAGCGATCTTCGGGTTTGGCAAAAAGTTCGGGTTCCTGGAAGTGAAGCGAATTTTCTTCCAGTCGATTTTTCTCTGATTGAGGAATGCATAACAGCCACTCTGCGGTCCGCAAACCCAATTGTTTATCCGAGTGAAGCAGAATTTCCTGGCGATTCTGAATTACTAATCCCGCATTCAATTCCAAGAGATTGCAAATAACGGGCAGCAAATCTTCGGCCGACATCAACGATTGATTACGACAATGCTCGGCATTCTCTCCAGCTGACGAAACAATAAGGGGAGCCCAGAATTGTCGCGTAAGACTGTGCTGATAATCGGCTGCAAATGAAGCGGATGAGCATTGTTCATTGTCGAGGAAGCCCCCGGATTCAGTCGTGATGATCCAGTGGAAGGAATTTGCTTCCCGTTTATGAGTGATCAGACAAATCAATTCTTCGATAGCCAGCACAATTTCCATTGCCTTTTCATCCAGATCGCTTGCGATGCGATACCATGTGACATCACATTCGGCAGGAGCAAGTTCCGAGGGAATGTCTTTGGGTTGTATCGAATGGCAGGCAATGGAGATGTCATTGGCGTTGCAGAATGGCTGCAGTTGATCGAACGTCTTTGCGAAACCTGCGGGACTGGTATGATACTCGTGAAAAACTGTCCCAGTCCACCCCAGTTGATCCAATCCGGGTGTGGAAATCTTTTCGTTTCCGTAAACCGGAAGATCCAGTGGAGAGAGAGCGTTCACAGTGATGATTATCAGCGGATTCCGTTTCATGACTTACCCTTTGGTTGGATCAGGTAAGTTTCCCCGTTGCCAGCTTTGACCTTCAGTACTTTCAGGGATAACGGAACGAATATTAACGCGGAAGGAATTCGAAGGCTGGGGACTGAGGCCGGGCAGGGCTTCCTGAGCGTATTTTTTGGGAAGGCGAATGATGCGATTCGGATCGACATCGGGCAGAATCCATTGTGCATAGTTTCCGCCATCTGTCACAACACTTACTGAAAATGTCAGGCTCCTCAAGGGATTGATATTCCGAATACGGCCTTCGAGTTCAAGCAGTCCGCCGCGATCCGTGCGAGAAATCGCAGACAGTTCAATATCGGCCAGTCCCTGTTGAGCATAATAATAGCCCGCCTTCTGAGGTTCCTCGCGAACATTCCTCTGTCGCCTCATGGCGGTGTTGAGAGAGAGGATAAATTCCTGCTTGAGCGACTCCATATCATCGCCAAAGAACTGCTCGAATTCGCGTTTCCGAGCCAGGTCTTCCTCTTTGAGAAGAGGTTCCTTTTCCGAAAGCATTTTTACATATTCGGTGTATTCTTTCGGATGTTCATTCACGAGTAACCAGTGCAGACACCAGGCCAGGCAATAGGCATCGCCCGCCATCACATCTCCCTGAAAGGCGAGGTCTTCAGAGATCAAATCGTCCCAACCAACCTGTTCCACCTTAGGAGCTTTGGCGGCAAATCGCGAATGGACTTTTGCGGGACCTGAGCGGATGCGGTCTTTGTTGGCCTCAAACCCAGTGGCTATGCCTTCGTTGAACCAGGCAGGAATGGGCGCCAGCCGTTTGAGCAGGCCACGATTGTAAACCTGTTGATGGATTGCCTCGTGAAGTGGGACTTCAAACGTCGAACACTCGGCCATACGGATGGAAAGAAAATTTGTCATGCCGTCATAAAATCCGGAAATGCGCGAGACGGAAAGCCCTTGGCCCTTTGTAACTTCCATCGCGTATTTGTTAAAGTCGTCATCGGATTCAAAAATCAGTAAGACGAGTGGCGTTTCTGGGTCCTGAATTTCAAGTCGCATATCCTTGGCGAACGTTTGAAAGACGCTCTGGACATTCTTCATAAACTGAGCCGCTTTGCGCATGAAGCCGGTTGCCGGACCTTCTCCAGCTCGTTCCAGTGGTCCCATGAGCACCATGCCGATCACAAAATGATCGTCCGTAAAACTGCGAAACAGATCACTGCCAAATTTTTCGGTGAGATGTTCGACCATTTCATCAGTGGAATACGGTTCCCAGTCAACAGAATTGTCGCGTTCCAGCACAGCTCCCTGAGCAACAAGCTTCATCCCGCCATCTCGACGTTCAATCGCAATCGCCCCCTGACCACTCCCATGAATTCGCCCGATCACTTCTTCCCGTTCGCCAGCAGGGGTCGCAATGGTAAAACGATCTGCTTGCAATGAAGCTGGCAGAATCAGAAATACGTGCAGAACAATTCCCGTTAAACCAAGCTTGAAATGTTTCATGGAATTGAATTTTCTTAGTGATTCGGTTGGTTCGATTGATGTGTGTTGTCTATTACTCAAACGGATATGACCAATTTCAACGTCATTTTAATATTAAGTGAGAACGTTCCTGGGTTACGATGTTGAACAAAACATCTGAACCAGTGGTACAAGTTCTGTTTACTGATTACGATAAACCTCATTCAAAGGAAACAGCGATCCAGTTTCCGAATACGACATTCTCACAGTCAGGATGAGCGATTTCATGGTTGAATTCAATGGAACATCTTCATCGAAAGCCCTTTCGCATTCGAAAGCGACTCCGTTTGGTTGTGGATGCTTCTTCGTGTTCTTCTTTGGGATTTTCTTCCTGATTGGATCGTTTGGAACAATTCTGGTTGGCTCAGATCTCGTGCTTCCCTATCTGCAGGCACTCAGTTGGACGGAAAATCCTTGTACGATCACCCAATCCCAAGTCGCGCAGAATGGGCAACTGAATTTCGAATACGAGTATACGTATCTTGGAAAACAATATACACAAACACAATACGATGCTTATGAAAGTACAATCAAATCTGCCGACGAACGACGGGAAATTGTGAATGAGAATCCTGTTGGCAAAAAAACCGTCTGCTTTGTCAATTCGAACAGTCCAGATGAAGCCATCCTGAGTCGACATTTCAATCCGATCAGTCTCTTCGCACTGATCCCCATGTTTTTCGCTGCGATTGGACTGATTGGTATGATCGCCGGGCCAATTCTTACTCGGAAGTTTTCGAATAAAATTGCCGAGGCTCAAAAGGATGCAGCTTTTCAGACCAGCTCACCACTCGCAGCTTCCCTCACGTCTCAATCTCGTGACTGGCAGGAACCGGGTGTGACGAGTGGTCCTCAGGAATTGAAATCGGATGATCATCCTAAGCGGAATTTTATCATCTGCCTCCTGTTTTCGATGTTCTGGTGTGGAATCGTTTCGATATTTGTTTTCGAGACCATCGGGGAATGGGTGCAGGGAAATCAACCTTGGATGCAAACCTTGTTCATGACACCTTTCGTTGCAATCGGATTAGGTGGACTCGGTGGATCGGTGTACCTGTTCCTGAAAATCTTCAATCCGGTCCCCAAACTGGTCGTCAGCGAGCGAGCCATTCCTCTCGGCGAAACCATTCGCATGAAATGGATTTTCGATGGCCAGGTCTCTTCTATCAGGAAAATGACGATTCATCTCGTCGGGACCGAATGGGTGCAATATCGCCGGGGAACCAGCACTTATACGGACACGGATGATTTCTATACCGAGGAACTGATTGAAATCACCGATCCGATGCAGATGGAGATCGGGGAGATTCAAGTCACGATTCCTGCAGACACTATGCATTCGTTTTATGCAAGCAGCAACCGCATTCAATGGAAACTGCAAGTCAAAGGCGACATCGCCCGCTGGCCGGATGTGGATCAATCGTTCGGTATTACCGTGCTGCCAAAATCGCTCAATCGATAAACCATGTTCTCAATGGAACCCTGATTTCCGGTATCGTTTTGAAATGGATCTCCAGGGTGGCAGGGGCGATCCGCTTTAGCGGAAGCCCACACTTGCCTGATAATAACCTATCCCCTTAATCGCATGCAGATTCTCTGATATATCCCCTTCCTGCATAACCTTCCTAAATTTTCCTTCCCTCATATTGAAATTAATCCCCCCTATGTTACCCTAGTTAACAGTATCTGAGCAGATGTTATTGAAATGCTTCCCTCTTCAAGAGAGTTTGAAGTGTAGTTCTTCTGCCTTGATGCCAGTTGAATCCAACTCATTTTCGTTCCACAGACTCAGTTCAAAACACATTAAACAAGTACGAGGGGAGCAGTTCATGGTCACATCGAAGGTGAAACTTTTCAGTCTTTATGGCTTTGCCGTGGTCGCATGTGCGATGCTGATGACAGCAGACAACGCCGAAGCCCGCCGTCGCGGATCTTCCGGCAGCAGTGGCAGCAGCGGAAGCAGTGGCAGTTACTACGGCAGTAGTAGTGGTAGCAGCGGAAGCTATGGGAGCAGCAGCGGAAGTTACGGAAGTAGTGGCAGCAGCGGAAGCTCTGGAGGTTACATCAGGGCCCGCCGTGCACTCCGCAGACATTCCTCAGGCTCAAGTGGTTCCAGCGGATCAAGCGGATCAAGCGGATACTACTCTTCAGGCTCTTACGGTTCCAGTGGATCAAGTGGTTCTTCAGGATCTTATGGATACACCAGTTACTATGGTGGTTCCAGTTCGAGTGGCTCTAGCGGTTCCTACGGCTCAAGTGGAAGCTACACGAGCTACTACGGTTCCAGCGGCTCAAGTGGTTCGTCAGGTGGATACCCGACTTATTACTCGTCACCAGGTTACGAATATGAACCGGGACAGATGTACGAGACCGTTCCTCAAGAAGAAGTTCCAGAAGTCGAAACTCCCGTGATCGAAACCGAGCCGTCTGCAGGCACGATCTCTTTCCCACCACTTTCGACTTCTCAGACTGACAACAAAGTCCACATTCAGATGACTGTTCCCGAACAGGCCAATGTGTATTTGAATGGTCAGCAGATGACTTCAACCGGATTGGTCAGAAAATTCGTTTCTCCAGAACTTCCCGGTCAAGGCCCTTATTACTATCAAATTCGGATTGAATTGCCTGCCAAGGGTGAAAATCTGGTTGTAGAACACAAGCAAAAGGTCGTCACTGGCGAAAATTACGAACTAACCTTTGCTGAACAAGAGGGAACGCTTGCCTTGGTCCCAGCGGGGTCAGGAGCTGAACTCGTCAGCCGATAAAATCGTGCTAATGTTCAGGAAGCGTTCTTAAAAGCACGAGTAGGACGCTCGAATTGAATTTTCCAGATTCGGAGAGGAGGCTGAACGCCTTTTCTCCGAATCTTTTATTTAGAGCGCCTGTTTTGTGCAAGTGTGACATTTTGACATTTGAAAATATTTGACACTCCCATCAAAGCAATGGAATACTTTGAAATAGATTTGAGCAAATGGGATCTCAGGCAATGATGAGTTTCGCCGATTTGATCGGCAGGATTTGAGCATGAACAGCAACATGACAACTAAACAGTCAGCCGACAGACAA
The DNA here is from genome assembly GCF_007859715.1 of Rubinisphaera italica. Classification (NCBI taxonomy): domain Bacteria; kingdom Pseudomonadati; phylum Planctomycetota; class Planctomycetia; order Planctomycetales; family Planctomycetaceae; genus Rubinisphaera; species Rubinisphaera italica. The sequence goes on along the minus strand of NZ_SJPG01000001.1, from coordinate 6,095,433 downwards.
CCAGAGGTCTATCGTCCGAAAGGATTGTGGCCAAAAGTTGGTTTCGCGGTGTTGAATATTTGGATTATCGTTCATCTGCTGGCCATCATTGCTGCTCCGGTTTCGGTTTCACCCTCTTCGAGTGTTGAACGCGGGTTGTGGAGAACACTTGCTCCATATGTGCAGGTTCTTTATCAGAACAATGGCTTCCACTTCTTCGCTCCGAATCCTGAAGGTTCGAATTCGATTCGCTACGTTCTTGAATATGAGAATGGCGAACTGGAGCGTGGGAAATTTCCTAATAAGCAAATCAGTCCTCGCCTGTTATATCACCGCTACTTCATGCTCTCGGAAAATTTGGGACAAATGAATGGTGAGCTACGCGAGATCATGATACGCGATTTTGCACGGCAGCTCTGTCGTGATGCAGGAGCCGAACGGATTACTCTGTTACTGGAGTGGCACGAACTGGCTTTGAGGGAACGGATTATGGCAGGAGGGAGCCTGTACGACGAAGATCTCTATGAGGTTACACCGCTGGGAACATTCACATGGGACGAACTGTCCAAATCCTCGAAAGAGAATGTCGCAACTACATCGGCCAAGTAAGCGAGAATTGGAATCAATTCTGGTTTACACCGCGCGACCCCTTCTCAATGTCCGTCTTGCGCATTCTCGTTGGCTGGATGGTGTTTTATACAACACTCATCTGGGGAATGCGGCTGGAGGCGTTCTTTAATGTCGATGGCTTCAATTCGATGGAGATGATTAACAAAAATCTCCTCACGAATGAAGGTCCGTTTGCGATGTCGTTCTGGTATTGGGTGCCCGAAGCCTGGGTCTATCCGGTCCATTACCTCAGCCTGGCAATCACTTTCTGCTTCATGATTGGCCTGTACACGCGAGTGACTTCGATCTTGTCACTAATTGTGGTGATCTCGTATGCCTACCGCGCACGTTATGCCAATTATGGGCTCGATCAGATCAACGCCATCCTGACATTATATCTCTGCATTGCACCGAGTGGCACTTACCTCTCTGTCGATCGCTGGTTGAAAAAACGTCGCTCGCCTGATGGAGTTCTTCCAATCGTTCAACCGACACTGGCCACGAATATCGCCACACGGATGACGCAGTTACATTATTGTGTCATCTATCTGGCAGCGGGAATGGGTAAGTTATTCGGCGATACCTGGTGGGATGGCTCAGCCATGTGGCGCGGCTTTGCCAATGCGGAATATCAATCGTTCGATTTAACCTGGTTGGCATATTTCCAACCCATTACAGAAATGATTACGCACACGACCGTCGCCTGGGAATTGTCCTTTGCATTTCTCATCTGGCGACCATTAGCGCGTCCGATCATTCTGCTCATGGGAGCAGGGATGCATTTCGGAATCGGTCTCTTCATGGGGATGTGGACCTTCGGCTTCTGCATGATGTTCGGCTATGTCACATTTCTCGATCCGATCAAATTCAAGCATGTCCTCGAATATTTCTGCAGAACATCCTTTGGTATGAGTTCACTTGAAAATCAGGATTCGCTGACCGAGACATCTCGCAAACACAATACGAAGTCTCCATTGCCGGCTGATTATCATCAGGGAGTACTCTCGGACCGAGACCCGGAAACCTCTCAGAAAACAATTCGCGATCTGAAAAAGCAAGGTTACGAAACAGCGGGTCATTAAGAAACTGAATATAATCGCCAAGACGCCAGGTTCAGCAAAAAATGAAATCAGAGATCAAACTCTCTATTCCTTGGCGTCTTGGCGGTTCATCAAAATAATACTGAAGTGAAAGCCTTTTCCAGTACGGAATAGAGGACGATTGTGATGTTGGAAAAATGGACGACTCTGGTCATTACAATGGCTGCGCTGGGAATTTCCGGCTGCACCAATGGTGAAGATAACCCCATGGTGGGACGTCACAAAGCATTGATCGCCTACCAGGAAGGCGATTACGAACGAGCAATCAAACTGCGTGAGGAAGTGCTCGAAAAGCATCCTGACTATCCGTTTTTATGGGAAGTCCTCTACGAACAGGGAGTCGCCTATCTGGATATGGATCAGCCGGAAAAAGCTCTGCCTTATTTTGATCGGACGATTGAAATTGATCCCGAATACAACTTTGCTTACATCCGTCGAGCCGAATGCTACGACATGCTCGGCAATTTCGAGGCTGCTTTGGCTGATGGAAACAAAGCACTCGAAGTCAGCCGAATCAGCAGTGAATTTGCGGATCTGTTTTTGACACGTGGCAACGCATACTCCCAAAATGGGGAGCAAGAAATGGCCGCCCAGAACTGGGAAGTTGGTTTAAAAATTTCTCCCGGCATGGTCCCTTTACTCTATCGCCTCTCAGGATTTTACCTGCGTACAGATCGTGTGGAAGAAGCCCTCGAACTGATCGATCGTTCCCTCGAAGTTGAAAATCAGGATCCCGAAGTGAACCTGATGCGAACAATTGCTCTGGCTCGTCTGGACCGAATGGACGAAGCCGAGGAAGCGTTGATGCGAACTCAAAAAGTGAACACCGAAAATCAGGATAATCACATCGAAGTCCCTGCTTCTCTTCAGGAATTGATGCAGAATATACAAGGCGCAAGAACCTCAGCCGAAATCCCGCAAGCACCAATGCCACTGCCTGAAGTGGTCGATTCTCAGAGCCAGCAGAAGCAGGCGTTTGAAGTCAGCCGGAAGTATTTGATTTCACAGGGATATCAGTGTGAAGAGAAACCAGAGGAAAACCTGCAGTTTATCAGTTGCAAACTGGACGATGAATCCTATTCGATTCGCGTCAAATCGGTCGCGGATGCCCAGGCTGACAGCTTCGGTCTGACCGATGCGGAACTCGAAGAAATGATGCAACAATCTCCACCTGCGGGATTGATCGTCGTCACCGGAATCGATGCAGCTACACCTGAGGCTCAACGAAATCCAACCGGCCGCGTCGCAGCCTTCACAAAAAGCTGGCGACCAGATCCGACTCGACTTTCACCGATTGCCTATCGTTACCCATTGCCAAAACCGGAAGAGTAATTGGTAATCCGACCGACTCGAGTCATTGCTGACTCGGCTCGCCGATGACGAACAAAAACGATCCTTCAATGAATTGCCGAAGGATCGTTTTGTGTTTGATCAATTACTATCTCCGACAGGATTAAGCCGCGTCGGCATCGTAGTAGTTGGAAATACGATTCGAGACCGGCAGCTTGAGGATGTTGGCCTCTTCTTCCAGTCGGTATCGCATGATGTAGGCATCTTCGCTGGTGTCGTCGTAATGCTTCCGCAATACCGTGACGGCCATGAAATCCTGTTTTTTGAAGAACAGTTGAGCGGAGAGATTTCGCTCACGAACTTCAAGCAGGATTTCGCGACGGCGTTGCAGCGAAAGCTTGTCGACCAGGCGCTCGACCATTTTCGTGCCGATGCCTTTGCGAGCATACTGTTTGCCAACAGCAAAATTAAGGACATGTAGATTGGATTTGTGCAGTTCGTAAATCATGAAACCAACGATTTCATGATCGACCTCGGCTACCATGCCGATGCAGTTGCGTTGACGCAGAATGCACAAAAACTCTTCTTCGGTCCAAGCGTACTCAAAACTCTCTTGCTCAATAGCCAGTACTTCGGGCATGTCCCGACGAATCAACCAACGAATCTGTAGAGAAGATTTTGGATCACTAAGATGACTGAAACTCACCGCGGCCTCCTTGCCCATCGATAGGTATCTGATGCCGGAGGTGAATGCTGTCTCCGGGTGTCATACTGACGTAGTGATATCAGCATTCTGAAATTCTGGCAAGACTACCGATACCTTTTGTAAGAGTTACCTCTAATTATCTCGACATTTTTTGCATGCGACATTTGCTCCAAATTGTTTCACACACAGAAGTTTAGCAAATTTCGATAAAATCGAAATTTATTTGGGGAGAGATGCTCATCCAGGCATGTAACCGGGAACATGTGGAGAATTTTGCTCAGACGACGGCAAATCCGTAGAGAATTTTATCATTCAATCGCGGCGATCTGCGGGAGAACAAATCCAAACCAGTAATTTAAGCGTTTCTGCGACAGCAATTGGCTGAGCGAAATGCTCTAAGCCAGCTCTAACTGTTTAGCCATCGCTTTGCGTTCCTGAATCAGATCTTTAATTTTACAGCGGCAGCACATGCACCCCGTTCCCGCTTCTGTCATGCGGGCAACTTCTTCAATCGTCTCGGCTGAAAAGATATCAATCGCCTGTTCCACCGTTTTGCGGGGAATTCCGAGGCATCGACAAAGGATTTGCTGATCGGACACGGGCTTTACCTCAAATTGGAAATTCAAAATTGGGGTGGGCTATGGGGTCAGTTGTGAACTGAATGTGGCATCTCTTAATGAGACTGAGTCTCAGTTCCAATGTATTGTTCCGATAGAGAATGAATGAGTCAATCGTTTTTGTCAAAAAATTGGCAGGAAAAGGTAAAATCATTCAAGAGTGTTGATGGGAATATCAGTGGGATTTCCTGTTTATTGATCTGCCTCCAGTGTGCGGAATAATCCACAAAGCCCTTGCATTCCTCACGTTGCGACTTTCATGCACGAACTCTTGTTTTCCTTTTTGAAGAGTTAGTGGATGCTCCCATCTGGTCAACCTATGTTTAAGATATTCACGGGGCTTCGTGATTAATCATGCGGATTCCTCACCACGATTGGAACTGAGTTACAAGAAATCCGAGTTATTTGCGGAGCAGAATTGATGCGTTGGCAGTTGAAATCATTCATTCTTCGACAATTGAGCGTGATGCCCGGTGGAAAATCAGCCTATTTAACAATTCAAAGAATTCTGGGCACAACACGTCCTCAGCCACGTCGCGATTTCACACGGGCGATAGAGCTGATTGAACTGATTCGGGAAACCGGTCAGCAGATTAACGGCACTTCCTGTTACGAGGTGGGGACAGGCTGGCATCCCTATACACCGCTCGCATTTTATCTGGCAGGAGCCGAACAGATTGAGACAGTCGATGTGAACCCCTGGTTGTCGCTGGATTCCGCCCGAAAGGCCATCGCAGCTGCGGAACCTCATCTCGAATGGCTGTGTGAGTCTTTACAGCTCGACAAAGATGAAGTCTGGAGCCGCTACCGGAAAATCAATCTTCAGGCAAAATCCCTGTCCCAATTACTGGAAACGATGAACTGTCGATACGTTTACCCGGGTGACGCAACCAATACTCCTCATCCACCACAATCTTTTGATTTTGTGGTCAGTTCCAATGTGCTCGAACATATTCCGGAAGAGATCCTGAAAAATATCGCCAAAGAAAGTTGGCGGATTTTGAATCCGGGTGGATTGGCTGTGCATCGATTCAACCCTGGAGACCATTACGCCAACGATGATTCCCGGGTAAGCACCGGCAATTTTCTGAAATTTTCCGAGAACAAATGGAAGCCGCACGGCTCTGGCCTGGCGTATCACAATCGACTGCGTTGCAGTCAATATTCACAAATTTTCCGCGAAGCAGGCTATTTGAGCCTGATTGAAAAAACGCGGGTCGATGAGCGGGTGTTACAGGAAATTACGAACGGCAAGCAGGAACTGTCGCCAGAATTTCAAGAATTTGCTCCGGCAGACCTCGCCTCCGACTACATGTGGACAGTCGGCATGAAAGCCAACGTGAACGCTGATAATGACTTCCCAGCCAATCGGGATTACATCGTCCAGCAAACACCAAAGCACCGCACAGGCAACGCCTGATTCTGCAGAGAAAAGACATTTTGATTCACGCACAGGCTTCCAAGCTGAACTACCCTTCACATAGTGATATGGCTTGCATTCCTTCTCCCTGGAGATCATGTCTGCAGAATTAGTTTGTTCTTGGAAATCATGCACGCAGGGTGTGTATAAACAGAGTGAAGGGGGCTTCAGATGCTGACATTACAAGTCGGATTCTGGCTTTGCGTTGGGTTAATCCTTTACAGTTATCTCATTTATCCGATGATGTTGGCTGTCGCAGTACGGCTGCAAAACCCCCAAACATCGGCACCAGAAACTTGCGAAATTCCCGTCGAAAGTTGGCCGCGAATCTCTCTGATTATTGCCGCCTATTGTGAAGAGAATGTCATTCTGCAGCGATTGCACAATGCTTTAATGCTCGACTACCCGGCTGATCGCATCGAAATTCTGATCGGCGTCGATGGAGATCTTGATGCAACTGGGGAGATTGTCGCTTCCATTCCCGATGACCGCATTCGTTTACTGCAGTTTCCAGTGCGTCGTGGCAAAGCCTCAGTATTGAATGACTGTTTTGCAGCAGCAACCGGAGAAATTTTACTCTTTTCCGATGCCAATACCTTCTGGGACAAAGATGCAGCGAAACAACTCGTGCGACATTTCACCAAAAACAGTGTCGGCGGAGTTTGCGGACGTCTCATTCTGACGGATGCAGACGGCGGGACAAATTGTGATGGCCTCTACTGGCGATACGAAAACCAGCTCAAAGAATGGGAAGGCCAACTTGGGGCATTACTGGGCGCTAATGGAGCCATTTACGGAATCCGTAAGAATCTCTATCAACCGATTCCCCCTCAAACCATTATCGATGATTTCCTGATCGGCATGCGAATCCATCAGCAGGGCTCTCGTTTTCTTTATGAGCCGAACGCAATCGCCCGCGAAGAAACCGCACCAACGATCAGCGACGAATTCAAAAGACGTTCCCGTATTGGAGCAGGTGGCTTTCAATCGCTGGCCTGGTTGAGTTCACTTTTACTTCCCCATTATGGCCTGGTCAGTTGGGCATTCTGGTCGCACAAAGTTCTCCGCTGGATTTGCCCGGCTGCAATGCTGGTCGCGTTAGTCAGCAACTGGTTTCTGGCGGTCACGCCGCCGTATCAGGCCTTGTTATTGCTTCAGTCAGGTTTCTATCTGGCAGCTTTATGCGGAGCGATGTCCATTCTTCCCGGACCACTGGGAAAACTGTCACGCGTACTCTGGATGTTCGTGAATATGAACGCGGCTCTGGCAAGCGGCTTCTGGAAATGGCTTTCACAATCACAGTCAGCAACCTGGAAACGGACCGATCGATCTGAAACGGAAACAGAATCGAAGCCAGAATTTGTGGCTTCTGTAAAATAACATTTTCGGAGTCATTTTAATTTTGAAAGATCGGAACAAGTGAGTCCCCAGAGGACTCCTTTCTTCTGAGGACTCCAGTTCCGTTACCGTGCATGAACATCTTCAGATGTCGGTTGCACGATGAATTATCAACGCAAAAAGCGACCCCAAATTCAGGCCGAAGCCAGGATTCGAGGCCGCAGTGCGAGACCGAATTTGTCACACGCTTTCAGAACATCATGAATCGCTGCTGAATCATGATGAGAAAACGTTCGGTCTGCAGGAGATTTTCTCAACAGGGGCTTCCCACTTAAATAACTGGGACAGGTGTTCTGGGATTCTGCTCGCATTCATGATCAGGCTCTTCTGCTACAGGCGGCTCACCAGCAGGACGTCCAGGATTTTCACTGACGGGCGTTTCGCTCTCGCTTCCTCCACCATTTTCTTCTTCCTGATGACGTTGGAACATGTAGAAGAATTCAGGAAAATCGATCGCACGATCCTTGTCCAGATCGATGATGGCAAAGCGGCGTATCAGCCATTTGGGAGACTCATCGGGAGTAATCAAATGATCCCGATTTTGATCGATGCGACGAAACAGTTCGTGAGCCTGCCGCTCGAGACGCCCCCCTTCCCGTTCCGGGGGTTGTGCTTGAATGTCGGAAGCGAAAATGAATTGAGCAATTCCAATGAGAATAAGAGATCGCATAGCCGAGACTCCGTTTTGATTAGGATGTTTCAGTCTTGCAGAGAAGCAAGGCTGGAATATCTATGGAAACGGAATCGCAAGAGATGTTCTACAGGATTCTACGAGATTTAGAAAAGTGACTACTGCTCGGGGACCTTGATGGATTCGATCATCTTGACGACTTCTTCTTCATTCCACTTTTTCTCATCAACGATCAGCAGAAAGAAAACTTTGCTGCCTCCTTTGCCAGGCAGGATCGCGCGGACCTGACGGACTTCACGTTTCTTATTGGCTGGCTGAGCCTCCTCGTTCTCATCAGCAGGCACTGCAACCTCAGTTCCTTCCTCGGCTGGTATCGTTCCTTCTTCAGGTGCAATAACCTCAATATTCTCAATATTCTCAATATTCTCAATATTCTCAATATTCTCAATATTCTCATTTTCAACAACGATCTCATCTTCAATAACTTCAGCCATACCCTCTTCGGCTTTCACGCGACCATGCAGAAAAGTAAATTCCACTGGTTTCCCACCGATTTCAAATTCCTTGACTTCAGTGCTCAGGACTTCCATTTCAGAGTCATTCGCTTCTTTTTTGATTTCTTCGCTTATCTTATCGAAAAAATCCTGATTCTGTGCCAATTGGCCACTCAGTCCTGCCACAATCAGCACACCGCCATTGTCATCAATCTCCATGAAAGATCCTCTCACTTTCACGAAAGAAAATACATCCATATTGATGGCGGCTTCTGGTTTGTAAGTCTCTGGCAGTTCGATATCGATCAACTCATCGAGATTTGCCTTGGCGGTGACAGGATTGTTCTCGAAAGTGGGAGCCATGGAGTACAGCGAGATCCCGATTCCGCAGCAGCAAAGCATCGTCATGCCGCCAGCCACAGCTAACATAATCAGAACGAAACGGAGACCGCAGCCACTCGATTGTTTTTCGCGAGGCTGCTCCCCTTCGGGACGAAACAGATCATCATCACCAGTTGACATGACGTTTACTTCTATCGATAAGAACTCAGTTGCTATTTGACACTGTTCTTATGATATGACATTCCAGGGGAATTTCTATCCAAATCCCATTTAAGCACGAAATGCAAACACGAGAGAGCCCTGAAACGAACAAAAGCCTCCACAAATTGAGGAGGCTATTGTCATCTATAATGATCAGGGCTGGAATTCAGACCTGTTTTCTGGGCAGAGCAATCGAGTAAAGCATTGTTACCGAACCGAGGGCCAATAACGAGAAGGGCATCCATTCGGGTGGAGCCAGTTCATATTGCTGATTGGCATTGGCGGTCATGAATTCGCTCAGGACAGGAACCTGAGCCGGTTGATCGTAGCCTTCGTTGAAGACAACTCGATCCACCATCAAAAACGTGCCTCCGCAGAGCACGACAAACATTCCAATTGAAAAAAATGCGGAGCGAATCATATCTGCAATATGTTTCCAGACTTGAGGAAGAAGACCTGCATCAATTTAGCAGGTCGGCAAGAAAAGTATCGGCAGAGATTCTGGTTTCAGTGGAGCAGGTTTAGCCATTTGATCACTTTTCATCGCTTGCAGTTCCGAATGTGACGGCTATGCTTGGAACTCTGTTAAGTCCGGTTGTACTGTTGGAAAAACTTCAGGACTTGAACTTGGTAGTGCTCTTTCGAGCTTTAAATGTCGCCCTCAAATCGATATTCCGCAGGTAGTTTGCCTGCTCCAGAATTCTGAACGTACACGACATTTAGCGATAGTTGGAATAGTAGGGTGCGTCTTGACGCACCGTGCTGCAGAGGTCGATCTGATACGGATCGAGTCTGATTATTTTGGAACTTTCGAAACCAACGATGACAGATAGGAATCATCCCTACTGATATCGCCGATCATCAATATTTATTCACCGCTACCATTCGGTGCGTCAGGACGCACCCTACAGGTGCAAGTTCATTAAGAAAGCAATTCGATGCGTGCAAATCTGGTTCTGTTACCTGGAGATGGAATTGGCCCTGAAATCGTAGCCGAGGCGGAAAAGGTCCTCAAATTTATCGCCAGCGAACATGGACACGAATTTGACATCACCACCGGCGAAATCGGCGGCTGCGCCATCGATGCTTATGGCGACCCTCTCCCCGAAAAAACATTGGAACCGTGCCGCAATGCCGATGGCATTCTGCTCGGAGCGGTTGGCGGCCCCAAATGGGATGATCCCAACGCGAAAACCCGTCCGGAAGTCGGCCTGCTCAAAATCCGCAAAGAACTCGGCCTGTTCGCCAATCTTCGTCCGATCAAACCTTACGCAGCCCTAATTGATGCTTCGCCGCTGAAAAAGCATATCATTGAAGGGGTCGACATTCTTTTCGTTCGCGAACTGACCGGTGGGATCTACTTCGGAGATTCGCGGTCGTGGGAAGAAAACGGCGAAACCGTCGCCACCAACGAAATGACGTATCGCACTTCGGAAATTGAACGCGTTGTTCGAGTCGCTGCCAAAGCCGCGCAAACTCGCAATAAACATCTCACCTCGGTCGACAAAGCCAACGTCCTCGAAGTGTCTCGATTGTGGCGAAAAACAGCGGAAAACGTCGTCAAAAAAGATTTCTCAGATCTGAAATACGATGTCGTCCTCGTCGATGCGATGGCCATGCATCTCATTTCCCGCCCACGCGATTTCGATGTCGTTGTGACGGGCAACCTGTTCGGTGACATTCTGACCGATGAAGGCTCGATGCTCCCCGGCTCCCTTGGTTTACTTCCTTCGGCTTCCCTCGGAGAAGATGGCCCCGGTCTTTACGAACCAATTCACGGCTCTGCTCCTGACATCGCAGGCAAGGGCATCGCCAACCCACTCGCCACCATTCTCGCAGCCGCCATGATGCTCAGGCACTCCCTCAACCTGATCGAAGAAGCCGACCGCATTGAAGCGGCTGTGGAATCGGTCCTGAACGCAGGACATCGCACAGCCGACATCGCCGCTGGCGGCAAGTCTCTCGGAACTGTGGAAATGGGAGAGAAAGTACTGGAAGCGTTGAAGGGGTAATCGGCATACAAGCACGATGATCCAATCGCATGTTTTATCACGTGGACAACATACGGGACTTGGTTACCGGGTGATGAGCGAGGCTCTTGGCATTCTGGAGAACTTCTCGACCCGAATGAGCTATTCCGAGAGATGGCGGTTTCAGAAATGAAGGAATCACCATTCATTTTGAATGGTGATGATCGAAAAACAGTTGGCCAAACAATCCAAAGACATTGTGAAATCAGGAAATGGCAATTATTCGCATTGAGCGTAAGAACGAATCATGTTCATGTTGTGGTTACTGCACCTGGGTATGAGCCACTTACAATTTCTCATCAATTTAAAGCATGGTGCTCTCGAAAGCTGAAATCAACTCAGAAAAATCGTCAGCGATTCTGGACAGAGGGAGCAAGTCGTCGGTTCCTTAACAATACTAATCAGCTGGAATCGGCTGTGAAATATGTATTGGAAGCTCAAGACCGTCGACATTGATTTCATACAAGCACGAAGCGCAAGCGAGTGTGTTAATTACGTACATTTGACACACTCGCTTGCGCTTCGTGCTTGTATGTCTTAAGCGGCTCGACGATCCTGATTCCCATCATCCAGATAATTACGAACAAGACTCACATCGCATTGCAGGCAACGGGCGATTTCTTCATCGGCCAGCCCTGCCTGCCGTAGTTCTGTAATGCGTGCCAGTGAGTTCTCATCGAGTGATCCGGCTTTGTTCTCGGGAACGCGATCCGCTCGCGAGAGATTCAGCAAATCTTCCAGACGATCAATTTCTGACTCGGCATCAATGATCAAACGATCGAGCACATTGAGCGTTGTCTCGACCCTGCCTTCGACTTCGCGGCCGTAATCGAACAGACGAACTTCCATTTCGTGCAGAAGTCCTTCAGGAGATTTCGATTTCTTCTGCTGTTCGCGTTCGTTTTCGCGGAGAGGATCTCGACGCGCAATTCGATTCCGACTGGCAGACCCTCGCCACATCAGCATCCCACTGGTCAGCAGGATCCCAGCCGCAAGAGCAAGTGTGAGTTCGAGTTCGGTGAACATGATAGTCGCTAGTCGTTAGTTAATAGTGAATAGAGTTCTGTAACAAGCTGGATTCGGATTCACTCGTCTCTTGTTAATTAATAAGACAAAACACTCTGGCCTCTGGGCACTATACATTTGTCAGTGATCGTGATCGTGATCGTGATCGTGGCGATGAACGTCCGTCTTGTGAGTCTTCGGCTGCGAAGTTGGTTCTACAAAATTGCCTTGAGCGGCTCGATAGACTTCTCTCAGTGGGACTTCGTGTTTCGCTGCTGCCTGGGCGCAGTCTTCAAATTCCGGTTGAAACCAGGCGGTGCGTCCGACCGGGTTGGTCAGTTTTCCCCGGATGGAGCCGTAAATGGTATCAACTGTTATCACTTCCCTTGCCAGTATGCTGCGTTCGAGTTGTGTGATGCGGATTCCCAGGGTGCCAGTTTGTTCGAAGAGAATCGCTTTCATCTTGTCCGACTGCGATGGTTTGCAGAGCACGCTGAATAAGGTGCCGGGCCGATTCTTTTTCATCTGAATGGCTGTGGAATAAACATCGAGAGCCCCGGCTTTTTCGAGAAGTTCTCGGGAGTAGCCAATCGTCTCGGCTGTTGTGTCATCCAGATTGGTTTCGAGCAGAGTGACTGTTTCCTGATTCGGTGTCTCGATCGATTCTCCCACGAACAGTCTGAGCAGATTGGCGCGCTGCGGGAAAGTTTTTGTGCCGGAGCCGTAGCCGATTTGCTCGATGGTCATTGGAGGTCGATGGCCAAAACGATCGACCAGCACTTTGACGATAGCCGCTCCCGTCGGCGTGGTTAACTCAGCTTCGACGGGTACATCCTGAAGTGGAATCCCTTTGAGGATTTCAGCCGTTCCCGGAGCCGGCACGGGGCAGATGCCGTGATCGATATTAATCAATCCGTAACCGGTCGGAATGGGACTACAATGCACCTGATCGACCTTGAGCAAATCAAACCCGATTGCCGCTCCGATGATATCGACAATCGAATCGATTGCTCCGACTTCATGAAAGTGGACTTTATTAATGCTTGAACCGTGCACGCAGGCTTCAGCTGTGGCAATCGCTTCAAAGATTTTCAGAGCCAGTTCTTTTTGTGAAGGCGTGATGACTGCGGAACGATTGAGAATTTCGTGAATATCCGAAAGATGCCGATGAGCATGTTGTTCGGGATGTTTCACTGTGACCGCTGTCGCCGCAAATCCACCTTTGATGACTTTCTCAACATGCAGTTCGACACCATCGAGTTTCAGGGAATCAATCCCGGCTCGAATTTCATCTGCATCGACGCCAGCATCGATCAGAGCGCCGAGCGTCATGTCGCCACTGATCCCCATCTGACATTCAAGATAAGCCGTTCGCATTGGTTTTGGTCAATCGTCGTAATACAACTGCCATCACTGGCAGGGTTCAACTGGAATTCGATACTCTATTCCGTAGTCTAATACAGTCTCACAATTGCCTGAAGTCCAATTTGAAAGCTCCGCTTTGTCTGAATTTGCCTCTTCCAACTGGAAAAGAATCTGTGTTTTTGCCGGGTCGCAGCCAGGAAATGCTCCTGAATTTCAGGCAGCCGCGGTCGAACTGGGCCGGAAAATCGCGGAAAACGGCTGGTCTCTCGTCTTCGGCGCAGGGAGTGTCGGCTTGATGGGGCTGATTGCTGATGCAGTTCTGCAGGACGGTGGAGAATCCATTGGTGTGATTCCTGAATTTCTAGCCACCAAAGAACTGCTTCATCCGGGATTGACCCACGTTCACATCACGGAAGATATGCACACCCGAAAAGCAAAAATGGCCGAACTGTCGGATGCGTTCATCGCCTTGCCGGGAGGATTGGGGACTTTTGAAGAGTTTTTCGAGGTAATGACCTGGGCACAACTGGGCGTCCATTCGAAACCGATCGGCTTGCTGAATGCGAATCGGTTTTATGATCCCGTTGTCAATCTGATCGATCATGCCGTTGAAACCGGGTTTGTCAGAAAAGAGCATCGGGAACTGATTTCCGTCGCCCCCACGACGGATGAACTCCTGACTGCTATGCTGCATCATAAAAATCCAGACATCCCGAAATGGTTCGATCTGGACGAAACGTAACGAAAGCGGAAGACGGAAAGCGGAAAGCCGTCAATCTTTCACCCTGGACTCTGGACCATAGACCCTAGACTAACCACATGCATCCCTCTGCTCTGCCTGAAGAAGAATTATTGCTCGATTGTCAGATCAAACGTCAGCGACGGAGCGGTCCTGGGGGGCAGCATCGGAATAAAGTGGAGACAGCGATTCGGATTCTGCACCAGCCGACCGGACTCTCTGCTCAGGCAAGTGAGCGACGTTCTCAAGCGGAAAACCAGAAACAGGCCATCGAAAGATTGCGGATTCAGCTGGCACTCAACTTTCGCAACGCGGAAAAAGGGGATGAGCTTTCCCCGAGCGAATTGTGGCAATCCCGGGTTCAGGGTGGAAAAGTTGTGGTCAGTCCACATCATGCTGTTTTTGCAGCCTTACTGGCCGAGGCGATGGACCAACTGCTGGCTTGCAACTGGGATCACAAACAGGCAGCGGAACGCCTGGGAATTACGAGTTCGCAGATCATCAAATTTATAAAACTCGAACCGGAGGCCCTCAAATTGCTCAATCAGCATCGCAATGAACAGGGAATGAAGGGTTTGACCTGATCAGGCGAGCCGAATCAATCAAAACCGAGTGGGTTGCTGGAGTCGTAGCGAAGCGAAGCCCCCAGAGCGTGCGTTTTGAAGTAGCACATTTGGCATTTTTTCGTATTAAATTTGATTATGAAGTGTGTGCCACGGCTCTGTGAGCCGTGTTTTCCAGCGTTGTGGCATCAGAAGCGTTAAAAATAATTAGATCGCACTATACACGGCTCACAGAGCCGTGGCACGATGTATCAACGCATTTTTTTGTCTTCCACCTGCATATTTACAGAAAGTGCAACTTTAAAAAGCGTTGGATTCTCTCCGTTTCGACACACTCGCTTCCGCTTCATACTCGCCTTGCCCTCCTGCCATGATGGCAGTTTTGACATTCCTCGTGATCCGCCCCACTTTGTCAGAATTCCCCGTGCCAATTCATAATCCCTTGAATTTATGATCGAAATAAGATTATTCCCCTCCGGGATTAATCTTATTTCACATTGGCACACGAGTTGCGTCTAATCTCATTCAAGCAAATATACGCCTGCAGAATTGTCAATAATGGCAGGCGATGATATTCAGTTCTATTTCTCAAGTTGACATCAGGAGCATGTCCCATGGCAGCGAGTACGGCAGTGAAAATTGTTCCCTTAGGCGATAAAGTCGTTTTGAAACGTCAAGAAGCCGAAACGACAACGAGCGGCGGTATCGTCTTGCCGGATTCTGCTCAGAACAAACCGCAACGAGGCGAAGTGATCGCGATTGGCGATGGTCACGTGAAAAGCGACGGCACAAAGATCCCTCTGACCGTCAAAGAAGGCGATAAAGTCATCTTCAGTTCCTACGCTGGCGACGAGATCAAAGTCGGCGACGAAGATTACCTGCTCCTCCGCGAAAGCGATATCCTCGCAACCTTCTAGGTTGTCTGGAGTTAGTCAATCGCACCCCAGTCATCACTGACTGGGCTCGCCACCCTACAATTGAAACATTTAATTCCTACAAAGAGATCAGGAGAATATTGAAATGGCAAAAATGATTGCTTTCGATCAGGAAGCACAAGAAGCGATGCGTCGCGGCGTGAGCAAACTGGCTCGAGCCGTCAAAGTGACTCTCGGACCACGCGGTCGTAACGTCATTATCGAAAAAAGCTTTGGCTCTCCAACCGTCACCAAAGACGGTGTGTCTGTTGCCAAAGAAGTTGAGCTTGCAGACAAGTTCGAAGACATGGGCGCTCGCATGGTACGCGAAGTTGCCAGCAAAACGTCCGACGTCGCCGGCGACGGTACAACAACTGCCACCATCATGGCAGAAGCGATCTTCAACGAAGGTCTGAAGTCTGTTGTTGCCGGTGTCAATCCGATCGACATGAAACGCGGTATGGAACAGGCTGTTGCCGACATCACCGAAAATCTGCGTGGCATGGCGATTGAATGTAAAACCAAAAAAGCAATTGCTCAGGTGGGAACTGTCGCTGCTAACGGCGATAGCGAAATCGGTCAGATTCTTTCTGAAGCCATGGACCAGGTTGGCAAAGATGGTGTGATCACTGTCGAAGAAGGCCAGAGCCTGGAAACAAGTTTCGAAGTTGTCGAAGGGATGCAGTTCGATCGCGGATATCTCTCTCCATACTTCGTGACCGATTCCACAAATATGGAAGTCAATTTCGAAGACGCCTATGTGCTGATTCACGAAAAGAAGATTTCCAACATTAAAGACCTCGTTCCTGTTCTGGAAAAGGTTGTTAACTCCGGCAAACCACTGCTGATCATCGCTGAAGATGTCGATGGCGAAGCCCTGGCGACACTGGTTATCAACAAACTGCGTGGCACATTCAATGTCGCAGCCGTCAAAGCTCCTGGCTATGGCGATCGTCGTAAGGCGATGCTGCAGGATATTGCCATTATGGTTGGCGGACAGGCTATCTTTGAAGACCTGGGCATCAAACTGGAAAACATTCAGTTGTCTGATCTCGGTCGCGCCAAGAAGGTTGTTGTCGACAAAGACAACACGACCATCATCGAAGGTGTTGGCAAAACAGCTGATATCAAATCTCGGATCGATCAGATTCGTCGCGAAGCGGAAAACTCAACCAGCGATTACGATCGTGAAAAACTGGAAGAGCGAATCGCGAAGCTTTCTGGTGGTGTGGCTCAGGTGAATGTCGGAGCCGCGACTGAAAGCGAAATGAAAGAGAAGAAAGCCCGCGTTGAAGACGCCCTGCACGCAACCCGTGCTGCTGTTGAAGAAGGAATTCTTCCCGGTGGTGGTGTCGCACTGCTGCGTTCTTCAACTCAAGTGAGCCCGAAGAAATTGAATCACGACGAAAAGGTCGGATACAACATCATCGTGCGTGCTTGCCGTGCTCCGCTGACTCAAATCGCTGATAACGCCGGCCTTGATGGTGGCGTGATCTGCGAAAAAGTAAGCGAACTCGAAGGCAAAGTTGGCTACAACGCCGCTTCTGAAAAATACGAAGACATGGTCAAAGCCGGTGTCATCGATCCTGTCAAAGTGACTCGTACCGCTCTGCAGAATGCCTCTTCGGTTGCCACTCTGCTGCTGACCAGCGACGCTTTGATTGCCGAAGCTCCGAAAGACGAAAAAGGCCACGGTGGAGACGACGATCTCTATTAAGCCGAAACAGCTTTGAGCTGATTTTAATAGAAAGACGCCTTCGCAGGAGGGCGTCTTTTTTTATTGGGTAGACTCATTTCGTTCGCAATTCCAGAGGGTGTCTGTCAAACTTTGAAGTTGACTGCCGAATCAGAGTATTGAGGTAGTACACGGCTTGCTTGCAAATCCCCGGTAAGATTATTGAACAGGAAGGTTTATCACATGTGGAAAATTACGCTCGCTTTTCTGCTGATCGTCACGTCCTCATGGACTTCTGAGTCTCTGCAGGCTGCGAAGAAGTCGCCGAATGTTTTGTTTATTGCGGTTGATGATTTGAACAACTGGGTTGGTCGATTGAAGGGGCATCCTCAGGCGGAGACGCCGAATATCGATCGGCTGACGGAGATGGGGGTTCTGTTTACGAACTGTCATTGTGCGGCTCCGGCCTGCAATCCTTCGCGAGTCGCGTTGATGACCGGACGTCGCCCATCGACCTCCGGCATCTATTTCAATGGCACTCCCTGGAAGCCTGCCCTGGAATCGATGACGACCATTCCTCAGCATTTTCAGAAGCATGGTTATTATGCCCTCGGTTCCGGGAAGATCTACCACAGTGGACACGAACCTTCCTGGAACGAATACGCTCCCTCAAAAAGCAAGCACACCTTTGGCGCTGATTTCAAATTTCCTCACAACGTGAATGGCTTGAACAAATCACACTTCGACTGGGGCGGGATTCCACAATCTCCTGAAGAAATGCCGGATAGCAAAACTGTCGATTATGTGATTGGGCAGTTAAACAAAGACTGGGATCAGCCTTTCTTCCTGGCATGTGGGATCTACCGACCGCACCTGCCCTGGTATGTGCCTCAGGAGTTCTTTGATAAGTATCCGCTCGAAGAGATTGTTTTGCCGGAAACGCTGGATAATGATCTGAATGATGTTCCCAAAGCGGGCCTGAAAATGGCCAAGCCGGAGGGAGATCATGCGGCTGTCGTCAAAGCGGATGAATGGAAAAAAGGAGTGCAGGGATATCTGGCTTCAATCGCCTTTACCGATCAGATGATTGGCCGGGTTCTGGAAGCCTACGAAAAATCTCCGCAGCGAGAGAACACGATTCTCGTCTTCTGGACCGATCACGGCTGGCATCTGGGGGAGAAAGAACACTGGCGGAAATTCGCCCTGTGGGAAGATGCGACGAATGTCCCCCTGGCGATTGTGCTGCCTGATATGGAACAAGCTGGCAAAACGTGTGATGTCCCCTGTAATCTGATCGATCTCTATCCGACGCTGATCGACATCTGTGGTTTGAAACCGGCGGAAAAACTGGAAGGCAAATCACTGATCAGTTTCCTGGCTGATCCCGATCAAGAGGAAACACGTTACAGTGTGACGACACACGGGCCGAACAATCATGCAGTGCGGTCTGCTGACTGGCGATATATCCGCTATGCCGATGGCTCCGAAGAATTGTACGATCACCGCAGCGATCCGAACGAGTGGCATAACCTGGCAGGCGATGAAAAATTCGCGGCTCTCATCAAGCAACATGCTGCGGAGTTACCGAAAATGAATGTCAAAGAGTTGGCTTCGGGTGGTGAAGAAAAGACCGTCAAAAACAAGAAACGGAAGTCGAACTGAATTGCGTCATCGAATCTGGCTGGTTTTTCTAATCGCTGTCGTCGCTCGTCTGGCGGCTGCCTTTGTACTGAATATGACATTGGATCGTCTCCCCGATCGGAATTATCTGATCGAGGGAGATGCCGATGGGTATTGGATACTGGCACAGAAAATTGTGTCTGGAGAAGACTTTGCACTTTATGAGCCGCCGCGATATGTGATGCGGATGCCCGGCTTCCCGGCTGTGCTGGCGGTTTCAATTTCGATCTTTGGCGAGTCACTCTACGCGGCTCGATATTTCCTAGCCGTCCTGACCAGCTTTGCGGTCTTCCCCGCATACTGGCTGGGGAGTCGGGCAAGAAACTCTTCGACGGGAATCATTGCGGCATTGCTGATTGCTTTGATGCCAGCTTATGTAGGGTTTTCCGTCGCGATCCTGAGCGAATGTCTGTTTGCAACATTCATTGTCTGGAATGTTTGGGCCTTCACTCGCTGGTTGGAAGCGGAAGATGCCTGGAAAAAAGCCCTCGGCTGGGGAGCTGCTTCTGGACTGATCGCAGCAATTGCCGTTTATATTCGTCCCAGTTGGTTGTTGCTGCCCCCTGCCGTTGTACCGGTGATATTGATCTGGGGGAAAGCGGCTCTGCCAAAACGATTCGTCTCATCAGGAGCGATGCTGCTCTGCCTGGTGGGAGCATTACTTCCCTGGGGACTTCGCAATCAGAATGTCACTGGTCATTTCGTTTTGACGACCTTATGGATGGGGCCGAGCTTGTACGATGGTCTCCATCCGGGAGCAACAGGCGATAGCGATATGACTTTTTTCGAGCAGGAACATGTCAACGACCGACTTTCAGAATACGAAGTGAATCAGCACTATAAAGATCGAGCCGTTCAATTTGCGAAAGAAAATCCATGGCGTGCTTTTGAATTGAGTCTGATCAAACTGATCCGCTACTGGAATCTCTGGCCAAACGCGGCTCAGTTTCAGAATACCGCTTTGGTGATCACTTTGGCGGTTAGTAATCTGTTTTTGTTTGTTGGCGCGGGCTGGGGGATCTGGGTTTCTCGCAATCAGTTGTGGCTGGTCATCCTGTGTGTTTTACCCATCCTCTACTTTGCGGCTCTGCACACGCTGTTTGTCAGTTCATTGCGATATCGATTACCGGCCGAGTATCCACTCATTGTGATGACAGCCCTTGGATGGCAGGCGATTTTCCTGCGTTTCAAAAATGAACTACGGATAGACACGGATGAACACAGATGAAATGATACCCGATAGCCTGCAGTGCATGAGGTGAATAGAGCATACAGGAGATACACGGAAGCGAGTGGGGTCAATTCAGGGAAACACATTCGCTTGCGCGTCGTGCTTATATTGTAAGTTATACTGAAAATCTGCTCTCATTCACTCTCTAAAATTCCTCTGTCGATAAATAAGGATGTTGGCTAGATTACGCCCTTCGAATGGATTCGATTATGGGATTTGGCTTTACATCTCGGAAAAAGCAGAAAAACACCCCGAAAGGGCGTGGGCGATCGTGGTTTGGCTTTTTCTGGGAAACATTGGCGGGAGTCGTCTTTACGGCTGCGATCGTTGCAGCCATTGGGTTAGGCCTGCTGATGTGGGGCTGGTCTCAGCGAGATCAATTCCTGACGGCCGAAATTCGCAAAGCGCTCCTCAATCAATTCCCCAATGCCGAAGTCAAGTTCGATGCCGCTGAGTTTGATCAGCGAGGCCGAATTCTGCTCACCAATTTGAGCTTTGCCTCCCGAGCCGATTCCGAAACAATTTTCTCCGTTCCCGGCTTGCGAGTTACCGTCGATCAGGACTTGATGCTCAATGAGCGTAAGGTCGATATTCAATCGATTGAATTGAATCGGCCTGAATTGACGCTGATACATAGTCGGGATGGTCACTGGAACTGGGAAGGGCTTTTTGAAGCCGAGGGTAAGGAAGCCGCTTTGCCGATTGTGCGAATTCGCGATGCCTCCGTCATTCTGCAGTACGAACACGAACAGTTCTCGCGTGCAGTCCGGCTGAAAATCGACGCCATTGATACTGATCTCATTCCCGCCTCGATGCACGAGTATCGTTTTTCGGGAGTGGGGCGAGAAGAAACTCTGGGCGCCTCTCAGTTTTTTGGGGCTTTTGACATCAAGCATCAAACCTGGGATCTTTCCGGGGAGTTGAATCAACTGAAGATCGACCAGCCTTTGCTGGAAGTGGCCTCGGTCATTTCTCCCGATGCAAAATCGATGGTCGCTCAACTGCAGTCGACCCGGTCGAGTCGGGATGCGGAGGCAAACCTTCAGGTTGCTCAGGTTTCTGCCAGTTCCAACAAGACCTTCGTTGATGGAACTCCAGCCGACGCACAGGTTTCACTCGAACTGACAACCGACGTGCAGTTTCATTCGAGCAAAAAAGCAAATTCCGAACCCGATTTTTCCGTGTTTGCTCAACTGGTCAGCGGGCAGTTGAGTCATCCCGACTTGCCGGTTCCACTGGATCAGATTAAAGGAAGCCTGGCTGTCGATAAGCTGGGATTACGCATCGATAACATTGTGTTGGGGTCTGGAACAACGTCCGCTCGACTGGCCGGGGCCTGGGGCTGGGGAGTCGATTCGTTGCCCGAGCATGTCGATGAAGGAATCGGCATCACCTTGAACAACTATCGAGTTTCTCCTGCGACTCGTGAGTATCTTCCCTCTGGTCTGAAAAAAGTTTACGACGAACTCACCCCGGCTGGATTACTCAGCGGTCAGTTTCGTATTCGACGGGGTGTCGAAAAGCCAATTGATTTTGATCTGGTGAAAGCGAGTATTCGCGAAGCCACGGCGATCCATGAGATGTTCAAGTATCCAGTCTCCGAGATTACTGGAGAAATCATTCGAACAGATGATGGTTCCAGTAAAGAGACCTGGGCGATTGAATGTGAAGGCCGGGCTGCCAATCGGCCGGTCAAATTTTCAGGTACGCTCATCGATCCGGGGCCGGATTATGAAACTGTGATCGATATCCATACCGACAAGTTTCCAATCGATAACCAGTTTTATCGGGCTCTTTCACCCAAACAATCCGAGGTGATGACGCATATCGGCATTCAGGGAACCGCCGATGTGCATTGCGTCGTGCTTCGACGTCAGGCTCATGGCCCAAAGCCGATCGTCCGTCTGGCCATCGATGTCTACGATAGTTCCATGCGTCTGAAATCGTTCCCGCTGCCAGTACGGGATCTTTCCGGACATATCGCTTTCGATGAAAACGGCTGGCAGGTTTCTCGCGTTAAAGGCAAACACGGCGAAACCCCTATCCATGCTTACGGTACGGTCAAGGAAATTGGTAACGACGACTGGAAACTCGAACTGACCATGATGGCTGAGCAGGCTCGGTTCGATCACAATCTCTATCTGGCCATTTCAGAATCGGATAAGAAAAGTGCACAGGTCTGGCAATTGCTGCGACCGCGTGGCCTGTTCGATATCAATCTGAAAGTCGACTGGACGACCGGGCAACAGGTCGAAGTCGATGTGCCTTTGATGAAGCTCAAAAACTGCGAAATCAATCCGACGGTCATGCCATGGCGGCTGATGGATCTGGAAGGAACCGTCACGGTAAATCGCGAACATACGGTAGCCTTTGAAAACCTGAAAGCCCGGCATGATCAATGTGTGATCGAAACTTCCGGCTCGTTCATTCCGCGTAAAGATTTCTGGCAATTGCGATTCGACCAGATCGATGCCGATGATCTGACGCCGAGTCATGAGTTTATGGCTGCTATTCCCAAGAATCTGCGTGATCTGCTGGTTTCAGTCAAACTGAAAGATCCCGTCTCACTTTCCGGACAGGTCGAATTCAAAGGCGATTACGCAGGCCGCACCATCACGGCTGCATGGGATTCGCGAGCGGTGTTGAATCAAACCGATCTCTACATGGGGGTCGATGTCAATGATGTCAGTGGTACGGTCAGTTGTCAGGGATACTTGAATCGTGATGGCGTCGCGATTGTTCCCAACGGAAAACTTTCCATCGATTCCTGCTGGGTGATGGGATATCATGTCACCGATATTCACGGCCCCTTCCAGCTCAGTGAGAAAAAAATGGTAATCGGGTCTCCGAAAATGTTTGATTCCGAAGATGCCGGTAATGAATGGTCGACGGTCTCTCGTGAAGAGCGAGTGACAGGTCGCATTTTTGATGGAGAACTCTTTCTCGATCTTCTCGTTCAGCGAACTCCGACCACGCCCTATTTGCTGCGAACAACTTTGAGTCGAGCGAATCTGGAGAAATGGGCGATTGAAAGCAATTATGGTCAGGCAAACATTCGCGGCGAAGTGAATGGCTATATCGACCTGGCAGGCGACAGTGTTTCCTCACGAGCAACCGTCGGAAACGGGCGACTACTCATCAGCCCGGCTGCGTTGTACGAAGTGCCGGTTCTATTCCAGATGTTCCAATCCCTGCGTTTCGCTCCGGCCGACGATACCGCATTCCGACACGCGTATGCAGAGTTTCGCGTTCTGGATGAGAAATTCGTCTTCGATGAAATCGGTCTGCTCGGCGATACAATGAGTCTGTTTGGACAGGGGTATGTCCGCTTTGACAGGACGATCGATCTCGATTTCGTTTACCGTCCGCCGCGTCGAGGAGGAATTAATCTGGCAAGCCAGCTGATGAATCGTCTGGAAAATGTTCTGCCTGTTCTGTTCACCGTGGAAGTCGATGGCACGGTCGATGTGCCTCGGATAGCCGTCAATGATGGAATGCGGGAAACCCTCCGCGGCTTCGGCCGTATGCTACAGCAGGCACCGGGAAACATCCGACCGCCAAAAATGATGCCACCTCCACGCATTCAACAACCGCCAAGGACTGCTGAATTGCCACCGACTCCGTAATATGTGGTGGCACGTCCCAGAACGAAGTGATGGGCGTGGAGTAAACCCTGGGGGCTCCGCTTCGCTACGGCCCCAGCCACCCCAAATTCCACTTACTGTGCCACGGCTCTGTGAGCCGTGTTTTTGGGCGTCATCGTGGTATACACGGCTCGCAGAGCCGTGGCACAGTCGATTCTGACTAACCTGGTCAGTCTGCCATCATGGCAGATTTGTTTTCCTCGGGTTCGCTGACAAAATCCTATTCTGCTATATCCACTGCGGTTCCCGCTCTTTTCTCCTCTTTTTTCTGAATGGCACATGGCTTGCATTATTGGTGTTAGCAATTGAAAGGAGTGCCATTCCTGCAGGTTCGCTTTGTGAACTCGTGAATGCACTTCTGATATGGACTGCCAATTGTCTTCCTGTCCAAGCTGGAAATCAGCTCGGAAGCGAGAGGCATGTCTCATAGATCAATCGAACATGGAATACTGGGCTTTTAAGTGCCAGTGAAAAGTTAAGGTTGATGATGTTGTAGGGCACGATGATTGTAAATTCAGTCAGCGAAGTGCGTTACAGTTATTGGAACACCAATTCAAAGCCCTGAAACAGGGCAAGTAGTGAGGGAAAACCGTGGCAAAATTGTTGAGTTTTGATGACGATGCGAGAAAGCAACTCCTGGCAGGGGTGACTAAACTTGCCAATGCAGTCAGCAGTACACTCGGACCTCGCGGACGAAATGCCGTTCTGGACAAAGGCTGGGGCGCTCCTAAAGTGACCAAAGACGGCGTGACCGTCGCGGAAGATATTGAACTCGAAGACAAGTTCGAAAACTGTGGCGTCCAACTGGTCAAAGAAGTCGCTTCTAAAACTGGCGATATGGCTGGTGATGGAACAACCACTGCAACAGTTCTGGCCGAAGCGATGTTCCGCTCAGGTTTGAAATACATTGCAGCCGGGGCAGACGCGATGTCTCTGGCTCGCGGAATGAACAAAGCGGTTGCCGCTGTGACCGAACACCTGGGCACAATGTCCAAGACTGTCAAAGCCAACGATCGCGACGCGATTAAGACTGTCGCGACTATTGCCGGAAATAACGATCCGGAAGTCGGCGAAATTCTGGCAGATGCGTTAATGAAAGTCGGCAAAGACGGCGTGATCACGATTGAAGAAGGCCGTCATATGACGACCGAAGTCGATCTGGTCGAGGGAATGCAGTTCGAGCGAGGCTTCCTGTCACCACACTTTGTGACCGATCAGGACAAACAACTTGTCGAAATGGAAAACTGCCGCATTCTGATTCACGAAGAAAAAATCAGCAGTGCTAAAACTCTGGTTCCGCTACTCGAAAAAATCTCTGAGGCCAATGTGCCTTTGCTGATTATCGCTGAAGACATCGACGGCGAAGCACTGGCGACTCTGGTTGTCAACAAATTGCGAGGTATTCTGCGAGTTGTTGCTGTGAAAGCTCCAGGCTATGGCGATCGTCGTAAGGCGATGCTGGAAGATATCGCAATCCTGACCAAGGGAACTGCCCTTTTCAAAGACTTGGGTGTGAATCCAGAAGCGATCGAAATGAAAGATCTGGGCGTTGCCAAGAAGATCATCATTTCTTCAGACAACACGACCATCATTGAAGGAGCCGGTTCCAAGGCTGCGATTGATGGACGAGCAGAACAGATTCGCAAAGAAATCAGCTCAACCGATTCGGAATACGATCGCGAAAAACTGCAGGAAAGACTGGCCAAAATCGCCGGTGGTGTTGCTCAGGTTCGCGTTGGTGCAGCGACCGAAACCGAAATGAAAGAGAAGAAAGACCTCATCGACGATGCCCTGGCCGCTACGCGAGCCGCCATCGAAGAAGGAATTGTTCCCGGTGGTGGAACCGCTTTGCTGCAGTGCCGTGACGCCGTATCAGGCTTGTCGCTCAAAGGCGATCAGGCCCTTGGTGCTCAGCTGGTCGAAGGGATTCTCGAAATGCCACTGCGAAAGATTGCAGAAAACGCTGGTCTCGATGGTTCTGTCGTTGCCAACCGTGTCCGCAAGGGCAAAGGCAAGGCTTATGGCTACGATGCCATGAATAATGAGTACGGCGATATGTATAAGTTCGGCGTTGTCGACCCGGCCAAAGTGGTTCGCTCGGCTCTGCAGAACGCAGCCAGTGTGGCCTGCCTGTTGCTGACAACCGACTCAATTATTGTTGATGAACCCGTCGAAGCCGACGATCATCACGATGATCACCATCACGACATGGGCGGCGGTATGCCGGGCATGGGCGGAATGGGCGGCGGAATGCCAGGCATGGGTGGCATGCCAGGTATGGGTGGAATGGGCGGCATGCCAGGCATGGGCGGCATGGGCTTCTAACACAAGCATTCTGCTTGACCGGGGCAGTCGCATGATTGCTCAAGGAGGTAGAATGTCTGGTTTGCTCCTGCAGGTTGCTGTGGGAGTTAGGGTTAAGAGATCGTTAAATACAATTTGATATAAGCTGATGGTACTTGCGTGCCTCAGATTTCAGTTAAATAAGAGAAATCAATTTAGGAGTTTTGATCGATGAAGTTGAATCCGCTCGATGATCGTGTTGTTATTGAACCACTGGCTGCTGAAGAAGTGACTGCAGGCGGGATCGTTCTTCCTGACTCTGCTAAAGAAAAGCCACAACGTGGCAAAGTGGTTGCCGTCGGGCCAGGACGTTTGCTCGATAGTGGCGAACGCTGTGCGATTGCAGTCGCCAAAGGCGATGAAGTTCTTTACGGCAAATACGGCGGAACCGATATCGAAGTCGAAGGCACGGAATACAAAATCCTTCGCGAAAGCGACATCCTCGCCAAAGTCGTCTAGAGCATTCTGCTCTACCGGGTGCAGTCGCATGGACGCCAAGAAATAGAGCTTGTCGATTTTGCTCCTGCAGAACGTGGCTAGGAAGTAGAGATTTTCAAATTAAGTTTTAATGAGGATCAAATGGAGTCGAATTCATTTTATCCTCAGAATTTGAAAACTCAGGATTATAAAATTTCGCTCGATACTACTGAGAAGTTTTTCAGACAATATTATTCGCCGGTGGAAACAAATGCTCCCGGCGCTGCAATTTTGAGGAGATACCAACGTGGCTAAGCAAATGCTTTTTTCAGATCAGGCTCGCATCAGACTGCAGCGCGGTGTGCGAACTTTGGCGGATGCCGTCGCTGTCACGATGGGGCCAACCGGTCGCAATGTGATCATTGACAAAAGTTTCGGCAATCCTGTCGTCACCAAGGACGGCGTGACCGTCAGTAAGGAAGTCGATCTGGCTGACCCTTACGAACACATGGGTGCCAAGCTCGTCAACGAAGTCGCTTCCAAAACCAGCGACATCGCCGGTGACGGAACAACGACTGCGACTGTGCTGACTCGTGCGATTTACGAAGAAGGTCTTCGCAGCATTTCTCTGGGTGCCAATCCTACGGTTGTTCGCCGTGGAATTGAAAAAGCAGCCAATGCCGCTGTCGAGAAACTGAACAGCATGGCTAAGCCCGTTTCGGATAAATCCGAAGTGGCCAGTGTCGGTGCGATTTCTGCCAATAACGATCAGGCGATTGGCGATTTGATTGCCAACGCTATGGAAAAAGTCGGTCGCGATGGTGTCATCACTGTCGAAGAAGGCAAAGGGAATGAAACAACTCTAGAACTGACCGAAGGGATGCAGTTCGAAAAAGGATACATCTCTCCTTACTTCGTGAACGATCCTGAAACGATGTCCTGTGTTCTGGAAGATGCATTCATCCTGCTCTTCGAGAAGAAGATTTCCAGCTTGCGAGACATTGTGCCGATTCTGGAAAAAGTTTCTCAGACCGGCCGTCCGATGCTGATCATTTCTGAAGACGTCGAAGGCGAACCACTGACTGCACTGGTTGTCAACAAACTTCGTGGCGTGTTAAACATCGCCGCTGTGAAGGCTCCTGGCTTTGGCGATCGCCGCAAAGCGATGCTCGGCGATATTGCCGTGCTGACTGGCGGAACTCTGATCTCAGAAGATCTGGGTCTGAAACTCGAAAATATCGAAGTCGAACACCTCGGACAGGCTCGTCGCATCGAAATCACAAAGGACAACTGCACCATTATCGAAGGTGGCGGAGATTCCAAAGCGATTCAGGCACGCGTCGATCAGATCCGCAATCACATTGAACAGACCGATAGCGATTACGATCGTGAGAAGTTCCAGGAACGACTTGCGAAAATCACTGGTGGCGTCGCCATCATTTCTGTCGGTGCAGCAACCGAAGCAGAAATGAAGCAGACCAAAGCCCGCATGGAAGATGCACTGCACGCGACTCGTGCAGCAGTCGAAGAAGGGATTCTACCAGGTGGTGGAGTCGCACTACTTCGCTGCATCGATACCGTTCGCGCTTTGAAACTCGAAGGTGATGAGCAGATCGGTGTGGATATCATCGCTCGTGCCCTGCAGGGACCAATCCGACAGATCGCAGAAAACTGCGGTGTCGATGGAGCCGTCATCGCTGATGAAGTGATGGGCATGAAGGTCAATGAAGGCTACGACGCCAAGAAGGGTGAGTACGGCGACATGGTTGCCAAAGGTATTATCGATCCTGCCAAAGTTGTCAAAACCGCTTTGACAAACGCCGCTTCGATTGCCGGTCTGATGCTCACCACTCAGGTTTTGGTCACCAAAACCGATGGCGATGGCCAAGATCACAAGCAAATTGAAGGAGCCATCCGTTAATCGGGGGTTCAACGAATAGTTTCGTCAGACACGGACGATAGTGACGAGAAATGAAAAGGGTCATCGCGTTCCGATGGCCCTTTTTTTAAGCATAGTGCTCGACAAGAAATTGACTGGTAGTACAAGCACGAAGGGTGGCGGGGGCGCTCTCGAAGAGAAGCCCCCGAAGTGTTGAACTTTCGGGGGATTCCGCAAAAGCGGAGCGCCCCCGCCACCCCAGATTTGGTTTTGTTGGAATCAGGTTTGGCAGGCGTTCAAAATATGCTCGAGAGTTCTGTCGTGATATTGACAGAAAGCCGAATGGGATGAAAGTACTCTTCAGTCCATTCGATTCAAATAGCGAGAGTCTGAAATGATGGTAGAGAAGCGAGATTATTACGAAATTCTTGAAGTCGAGCGCACGGCTACGATTGAGGTGATCAAAAAGTCGTATCGAAAAATTGCGGTGAAGAATCATCCCGATCGCAATCCCGATGATGAAGAAGCGATTGCACGCTTCAAAGAAGCGTCCGAAGCTTACGATGTGCTTTCCAACCAGGAAAAGCGTGCCCGGTACGACCGTTATGGACACGCCGGCATGGGTGCAGGAGCCGGTGGCGGCGAACAGTTCCACGACATCCAAGATATTTTCGATGCCTTTGGCGATCTATTCGGCGGTGGTGGACGTCGACGTTCCGGCCGCTCCCGCGGACCTGCTCGTGGCGATCATCTGCAGACAACCTTAACACTCGATTTGCTCGAAGCCGCGAATGGCTGCCAGAAATCGATCAGTGTCAAACGCAATAAGCTCTGCGAAACTTGCGATGGAACAGGAGCCAAGCCAGGCACGAAACCAGAATCATGCGAGTATTGCGGCGGTGTGGGGCAGGTCGTCCAGAGCCAGGGCTTCTTTCGGATGCAGACAGCTTGCCCCAATTGTGGCGGGGCAGGGACGGTCGTCAAAGAGAAGTGTACTTCGTGCTGGGGAAATGGATTCGACAAAGAACAGGTCGACCTTGAAGTAAACGTTCCTGCTGGTGTCGATAATGGCATGCAGTTGTGTTTACGAGGAGAAGGAAATCCTGGTCGCGGCGGTGGACCTCGCGGCGATTTGTTTGTGCATATCACCGTCAAAGAGCATCCTCTGTTTCAACGTGAGGGGATGCATTTAATTTGCCGGGTGCCAATTACATTCTCACAGGCGACTCTGGGGTCAGAGATTGAAATTCCAGTACTCGGTGGTAAAAAGACACTGACGATCGCTCCGGGAACCCAGCCAAACGAAGTGATTCGCTTACGCGGAGAAGGAATCGCCGATCCACAAACCGGACGTAAAGGTGACCTGCATGTGGAAATTAATGTTGATGTTCCCAAGAAATTGAATGAGGAACAGGAACGCCTGCTGCGGGAACTGGCCGAGCATGATCATGTACATGTTTCTGCGCAACGAAAAACATTCTGGGATCATGTGAAAGAGTTTGTAAACTGGGATGATGACGAGGATTAAGCATCGTTTTTGAATTGCATATTTTGAACCACGGATGGACACAGATTTTCACGGATAGTCTGAATTGAAAAATATTGGGTTTGTGCTGATACGCCTGATAAATTTATTAAACATATAGAGTTGCTGTGATTGAGAAGATCATGAATAACGAAGAATTGAATTCTGAACAGGACTTGCCGGAAGACGTTGATAATGCGAACGGCGATGAGACGGAAACCATTCCATTTGAAGATGCTGCCGAGCAGGCTGAGGAAGTTTCGCCTCTGATCGTATTGCAGAATCAGGTGGAAGATCTCGAAGACAAACTGGTTCGGTCTCATGCCGAACTGGCCAACTTTCGTCGCCGAGCAGCGGTTGAACTTCAGCAGTTCCGCATGTACGAAGGCATCAATCTGTTACGGGATCTGTTACCGGTCATCGACAACCTCCAGAGAGCGGCTCAGGCTGCGGAGAACGCTTCGAGCATTGACGACTTGAAAAAGGGAGTCGAGATGGTGACTCAACAGTTTGTGGAAACGCTGGGCAAACACAACGTCGAGCCGATTCATGCTGGAAATGAAGCCTTTGACCCAAATCAACATGAAGCGATTCAGCAGATTCCATCAGCCGACGTCCCTGCGATGCACGTCCTGCAGGAACTCGAAACCGGCTACAAAATTCACGACCGAATCATCCGCCCGGCTAAAGTCATCGTCTCAACAGGACCTGCAGAATAAAGCTTGAATATACAAAGCAGGTTGGTTAGTGATGAACAAAATATTTTGAATCAAGTGTTGCACAATCTGGTCTCTGTGCGAATGATATCTGGTGTATTATCGGTTTCTGGAAGGCTCCTGTGAGCATTCCTCTTTTTAAGAGAAGTTCAATGCCAACTTACGATTACATCTGTGGGGCCTGCGATGCCCACTGGGAATTGTTTCAGTCGATTAAAGCCAGCCCCGTCCGCAAGTGCCCGGAATGTGGCAAGATGAAAGCCAAGCGACAAATCGGCACCGGAGCAGGCGTAATTTTTAAAGGCTCGGGATTCTACCAGACCGACTACCGCAGTGATTCCTACAAAAAAGGAGCCGACGCGGCTAAGAAATCGCAGTCAGAAGCGAAATCCGAATCCAAGTCGGAAACCAAGTCGAGTGATTCTACCCCGAAATCGAAATCTTCGAGTAGTAATTCCGAATAGTATGAGAGTTGTCTGATGATCAAACCATTGACCTGTCCCGTCTGTAATAAACAGTTGCCACCTC
Source organism: Rubinisphaera italica (assembly GCF_007859715.1). Taxonomy (NCBI): domain Bacteria; kingdom Pseudomonadati; phylum Planctomycetota; class Planctomycetia; order Planctomycetales; family Planctomycetaceae; genus Rubinisphaera; species Rubinisphaera italica. The sequence goes on along the minus strand of NZ_SJPG01000001.1, from coordinate 6,064,392 downwards.
AGGTCACGGTGTCGTATGCGACGTTCCCTTTTTGCAGTGAACGCTGCCGGAATGTGGATTTGCTCCGCTGGTCGGATGGTAAGTACGCGATCGTCGAAGACATAAAAGATCGGCCGGATCTCGTCCAGGAATATCTCGAAAAATTGGAAGAGCTTGGCGAGGCTGAGTACGAAGACGATTCTGAATCGATGTAACTTTCTGAGGAGTCGAACCGCTTGTCCGATGATCAGAAAATGGAATTTGACTGGCTGATCGTGTGTGCTCTCCAGATTGAAACTTCAGCAATTGCCAGTCTGCTCAATAATCCCAAGTCAATTACCATCGGTAAGAGCTCAGTTGTGATCGGGCAAATCAAAACGGCCCGCATCGCACTTGTCACAACTGGCCCCGGACGAAAGCGAATTCGTCAAGTTCTGCCACTGCTACTGGATCAGATTCATGTTTCGCATCTTCTGAATGTGGGACTGTGTGGTGGGCTTTCATCGGAGTTATCTGCAGGGGCTCTCATCGTTCCGAATGATATCATCGAGGAGCAGGGTCCATCTATTCAGCTGGCTTCACCTGTTAAAGATATTCAGGAATCATTCGCAACTGTCTCTTTGCTCTCTGTCATCCATCCATTGCATTCCCGCGTATTGAAAGAGAAAGCTTTCACAGATTCGTCTGCTCAGGCCGTCGATATGGAAGCGTTTTTTGTAGCAGAAATCGCACAAGATCGAAAAATTCCGCTGACCGTCATCAAAGGTGTCAGCGATGATTCACTCACTGATTTCCCGGCAGAATTAATGCATGTAACGAGACAAGATGGAGGAGTCGACTGGAGTCAACTTGTAAGATCAATTCTCTTTCGACCAGGAATGATCATCAAATTATTACGCTTACAAAAATCAAGCCGGCTGGCAATGAAGAATGTTTCCGAGCAGGTCAAGAGGCTAATTGAAAGATGCCAATCTAATGGAAGAACTGAAGGAACCGCAGATGAACATAGATAAACGCGGATGGCTCACTATTTATCTGCATTAATCTGTGTTCATCTGCGGTTTTAAAAATATTTTCTATTGAGCGTCGATGTTTGATTACGTCATGTACAGCCTGACCTCAGGAAGATTTCTCATCATGACTTGAAGTCGGGATCGTAGACGTGATACTTGATTTATCAAATAGTAAATGTATCGATGCCAAAAGAGGCTCGTAGCGACAGAATAAAATGAGGTTTGGTGATGAGTGCGGCGGTGAAGGAATGTCTGAAGTCCTGGATAGCATCCCGGTGCGATGAATCGACAATCAAATGGATTAACGAATCTTGCGAGCTGATTGCACAAAATCAGCTGCCTCAACTCTACTTGCGTTTTGGCTTGGCATCGCGAAAAGTTCCGAAATTAAATCTGGAATTGTCTGCTGAAGAACTGAGTAACGCTCAGTCTGCTCAAACGAACTGGCGTCCGAAAAATTGGAGTCTGATTGAAGCCGTGCGTTCTTTGTTCGTATTGTCACTTCCAGAAAGTGATGCAGCAGAATATGTGAAGGTGCTGGATCGCTTGTTTGGAGCAGGAGAAGTGAGTGAACTGGTGGCATTGTATCAGGCATTGCCCCTGTACCCGTTTCCGGAAGCTCATGTGAATCGAGCGGCTGAAGGAATTCGGACAAACATGCGGAGCGTGTTTTGTGCGGTTGCTCATGACAATCCTTACCCTACTGATCAATTGCCGGAAGGTTTGTGGAACCAGATGGTGCTCAAGTGCCTGTTTGTGGAAGTCAGTTTGTATCCTGTCATTGGCTTGGAAGACCGTAACAATGCGGCTCTTTCCCAAATGCTAAGCGACTATGCCCACGAACGCTGGGCGGCCAGCCGAACGGTCCATCCCGAACTGTGGCGATGTGTGGATGTCGATGTTTATGAGCCCGCGATTGATGACTTATCGCGTGTTTTAACGACGGGAAACGACATCGAGAGAGCAGCAGCAGGATTAGCTTTGACGGGTAAAAAATCACCCGCAGCGATCAAGTTATTGGATACTCAACCCGAGTTGAAAGAGAAAATTGAGCAACGGCAAATCAGTTGGAAGACTATTCACGAGCAGTTGTTTGCATCCGTGGTACAGAATTCCTAGCCAATTTCGTGAGGAAGTGCCTGACCTACACCTCATTCTCTTGGCGTCTTTGCGGTTCCTACCATTTACGGTTGGGGAAAAATTCGGAAGTTGGGGATTTGCATCCGCTTCATCTCATCTTCGAGGGTTTGAGTGGAGTCCTCTGTGATTTTGATTTTGTCGCCTTGTTTGAGGATATCGAGATTGGTCATGATGACTTGGTCGCCGGGAGTCAGTTGATCTTTCAAGATGCGAATTGTCTGGATATCGATTGTTTTCTCAATCGGGACACTGACGACTTTCCCATCCTGTGCCAATAAAATCTCATCATCGATGACCGCATCGCGAGGAATGGCAATTACGTTCTCGTACACCGGGCCTTCAATTTGCACGGTCACAAAAGTTCCAGGCAGAAGTGGCGATGCTGAGTTTTCATTGTCGACGACGACAAACACATCGACAGTTCGGGTTTGTGCATCGGCTGTCGGAGAGGCTCGGGTAACAAGTCCTTCCCAATACGCATCGGCTGTGCTGCGTGTAGAAATTCGAGCGGTCGGATATTCGCCCGCTGCGATTCGGGGAATGATTTTCAGATAGTCTTCCATCGCAATACCGATGGGGATTTCGACCTGTTTTTTACTAGTCACAGTGACAAGGGGATCTCCGACACGAACGTATTGCCCTTTCTCGACATTGATTTTTGAAAGTTGCCCACTGATCGGACTGGTCACCGAAGTTCGCTCAACTTCCAGTTTCGCCAGATCGAGTTCGTTGCGGCGTGTTTGTCGTTTTGCTTCGACTTGCTTGATTTTCTGGGGCATCAACGCCAGTTCGGTTTCGAGTTGAACTTTGGCTTCTTCGTATTTTCTGAGATCGAGTTCGGCAGTGGTTAAATCGCTGGGACTGGCAATTTCCTGACGGACAAGATTTTCGACTCGTTTATATTCAGAGATGAAGGCATTGAAATTTTTCTCTGCGATTTGGAGTCGTCGAGTGAAATTCTTTTGCTCCTGCTCCAGACGATTCAACTCGGCCTGATCTTCATTGAGTAAGTCCTCGGCTTGTTCAACCCGCTCCTGATACGTCTGGGGATCGATGCGAGCAATTAAATCTCCACTGGATTGTTTGGAGACACCATCGACATCGGTCTGAAAAGAGGCTGCTGAGATTTCCTTGCCGATCTTCAAGGGAACGATCGTTTCGACAATTTCTCCAGAAACCTGAGCAGAAAGAATCACCTCCTGCATCGCTCGGGCCGTTCCGAAACCGGTCAGCATTTCCTGAATGGTCACACTGTCCGCTTGATACACCTGAACGATGTGCGAGCGTTCAACCGGTTCTGCTCGTTTCGGATCCTCCCGCATCGAAGCGACCAGCCAGGTGACAAAGCCGCCACCGATCAGGCAAGCTGCAATCAGAATGATGGAAAACAAAGTTCGCATACCAGGCAACTTTCTCAGCAAAGATGTATGTTCAGAGGATTTCAGAGCGACTTTCCTCGGTGGCGGAGGTGAGGAACTTGTCGAGAAATCGGGCTCTTGGACACTCGAATCGGGCACAGTGAACAGCCTTTATTGGGTCAGATCAGGAATTGGCTAACAATTCCGATAGGTTTTGCAGCAATGAGAAATTGGATTTGGTTGAGTGTTGAAGGTTGAGAGTTGAGCGTTTTTATCTGAAACTACCGCAGATACGAAATTTTATGTACGTGCATTGCAAAACTGCTGTCTCTTCAGCGTTCTTCTCTCAACCCCTCAACCTTCAACCCTAAACTCTCATCAACATTATAACCATTTCTTGTTCTGAGTCAGCATCGAAGTTTTATGGCAATTACGAGAATTGACAAACTGGACGACCCTCGACTCACGGTCTATCGGGAGACACGTAATAAGTCGCTCTGTCTCAATTCGGGTCGATTTCTGGTCGAGGGCTGGCGGGTTGTGGAACGATTACTGAATAGTGATTATGAGGTAGATTCCGTTTTAATCAGCGAACGTCGCATCGAGACATTTGGCCCGCAGTTTGAGCATCGATCAGATGTGTTTGCCTTGCCGCAAAGTGAAGCCGCACAACTGGTTGGGTTTAATTTTCATTCTGGAGTAATGGCCTGTGCATTTCGTCCAGAGAATGCTGTCCTGGAGGATTTTCACAATGAGAAATCGCTGATTGTTTGTTGTCCACAGATTACCGGACCAGATAATCTGGGGTCGATTATTCGACTGGCTGCAGGCTTTGGAGCGAGTGGAATTTTATTGGGATCAAAGTCGGCTGATCCGTTTTTGCGGCGAGTTGTCCGAGTCTCGATGGGATCCATTTTTACAATGCCGATCCGAACCTCAGAAAATCTCACGGAAGATTTACAGAGTCTTCGTAATTCTGGATATCAAATCCTGGCAGCCGAAAAGACCGAACTTTCAATGCCACTTACCGATTACCATCTACCTGAAAATGAATCTCCAATGGTCTTGATGTTGGGAAATGAAGCCGAGGGACTAGATGAAGAGAACCTGCAATATGCCGATGAGGTCCTGCATATCGAGATGACGAGCGGAGTTGATTCCCTGAACGTCGCAAACGCGGCTGCTGTCTTCTTATTTGCGTTGACGAATCGAAGTCACCGTCCTAAATGACTCATTTATCAATGTGTGTATAACCGCCAAGACGCCAAGAATTAAGAGAAGATTTTTTGAACGGTCTAAAGTGTTAATTTTGAACTCTGTTCCAATTGAAAACCGGATTTCCTGTAACGTCTTGAAAAGGTCCTCCGGGGTGGCGGGGGCGCTCCGCTTCAGCGGAAGCCCCCGGAAGTTCAAAGATTCTTGGGCTTCACTTCGAGACCGCCCCGCCACCCGGGTACCATTGGAAACGCGATAAATGATAAACCCTTGTGAATCTTAGTGTCTTGGCGGTTTATATTATTCTTCTTCAGCTTCTGTTTTTTCTTCGGGGACCGCATCGGGATCGATGATTGTGACAATCTGGCCGGAGTTTTCGAGGCTGGCCTGCAAAGAATTGATCGTCCACTTGCCTGCTTCCAGTTTGGCCTTGACAAATAGTTTCCCTGTTCCGATAGGGCCTGAGATTGGAATTGTGCAGTCGGCGTAACCTTGCTGCATGTCGTCATCGACTTCGATATTTCCTTCCGAAATGAAACCGCCTTCGATCGGCAGCCCGAGTTCTTTGACGACCTGCTCATTACCGCGAGCCGCTTCGACAGACTTCATATGCAGAGGGTTTTTTCTCAGAGACTGCAGAGAACTGATGTAGGCAAGTCCAAAACATCCTCCACATAACGAGAATACTAATGCCATCACTATTGGCAGGACAAGCAGTTTGTTATTCCAGGCCCAGTCGAGAAAATAAGGCGAGTGAGGTTGTTTTGGTGCTTCGCTCAATGAATTGTGTCCTGTGGAGTAATGCTGTATAGAATCAATGTGTCTTAAACATCAGAACCTTGAATTGTCAAAACGAGTCGTCTACTGCCGCCGTGATTTCGATGTTCGCAAAGATAAATCCCCTGCCAGGTTCCCAACTGGAGTTGACCTTTTTTGACTGGAATCGAAACAGAGGCTCCCATTAAGGAGGATTTGACATGGGCGGGCATATCATCCGGTCCCTCGCAGGTATGGACGTAGGGAAAATCTTCCGGTGCGATATGATTCATGGCTGCTTCCATGTCGACCTGAACATCGGGATCGGCATTCTCGTTGATGGTTAGCGAAGCGGAGGTATGCTTGATAAATACGTGCAGTAACCCGACCTCAATCGACTTCAACTCCGGCAACGCTTCGACGACGTGACGAGTGATAATATGAAACCCGCGAGTTTTTGCCGGCAATGAGATTTCCGTTTGATGCCACATGGTCGAGAGTTTCTTATTCAAGTATTTTTAGAACTATGGATGGACACAGATATAAATTTGCGGCTATGCCGGTGTGCTCTGCCAATCGCCCTATGTCATTTCATTTGTGCCACTGCTGAGTTTCCCAGCAGTGTTTATTCGGCATTGAATTTAAAGTCCAGACAACATTTTACGAATAAAAATAGTAACTGAGTTTAACCATCATCCTTGTAGATCGTCGGCCCCTCACTGACGCTTCGGTTTAAGATGGTTCATGAAAAACATCCTTGCATATTCGTGGTTCAAATTTCCTTATTGTCCAGGACCGTCTGAGATTTCCATCGCAAATAATGATCGACAATGGTAATCGCGACCATCGCTTCGGCCATGGGGATGAAGCGTGGGAGCAGGCAGGGATCGTGTCGTCCTTTGGTGCTGATTGTTGTGGGCTCGCCATCTTTCGTGACGGTTGGCTGTTCCTGAGATAATGAGCTGGTTGGTTTGACCGCTGCCCGTAATACGATGGGAAGCCCCGATGAGATTCCACCCAGCATACCGCCGTGGCGGTTGGAATCGGTTGTAATTATTGTGGGGGATTGACCGGGGATGAAGTGATCGTTGTGAGCCGTTCCCCGCATGGTTGTGCAGCCGAAGCCGATGCCGTATTCCACACCCAGGACAGCAGGCAGGCTGAAGAGTGCTTTGGCCAGATCGGCTTTGAGTTTATCAAAAACCGGTTCGCCGAGACCAGCTGGGATGCCCGTCGCAACAATCTCGGCTGCTCCGCCGATGGAATCCTGTTCTTTGCGAACGGTGTCGATCAGCTCGATCATTCGGTCGGCTGCTTCTTCATCGGGACAGCGGACGATATTCGGCGTGCCATCGCTGCGGGTTTCGACCTGTTCTAATGTGATTGAGCCAGGATCGGGAATGTTGGCATGGACATCGCCAACTTGAGTCACATATCCAACGACTCGACCGCCGCAGGTCTGTTGCAGAATTTTTTTGGCAATCACACCCGCAGCCACGCGGACAGTCGTTTCCCGAGCAGAGGAACGTCCCCCGCCGCGGTAATCGCGGAAGCCGTATTTGGCATCGAATGTATAGTCAGCATGTCCCGGGCGGTAGATATCTTTAATGTTGCCGTAGTCGCGACTCCGCTGATCTTCATTACGAATCAAAATCGCCAGAGAAGTTCCCGTCGTTCGGCCCTCAAAGACACCCGAAAGGATTTCCGGAATATCGGCTTCCTTTCGCTGGGTGACAATTTTACTTTGGCCGGGACGTCGACGATCGAGATCGACCTGCAGTTCTTCGACGGAAATCTCGATTCCTGGGGGAACGCCATCGATGATGACGACATTTCCCGGTCCATGGCTTTCGCCAGCTGTTGTGATACGAAATGTGTGTCCAAATGTATTACCGGGCATAGTTTATGACTTCAAAGACTGAACCGTACTGGATTTTGTGGGTCATTACGGATTGATAGTTAGGATTTGATTGAACATCATTATGGGTGGCGGGGGCGCTCCACGATAGTGGAAGCCCCCGGACGGTTTGTTTTCGGGGGCTTCTCTTCGAGAGCGCCCTCGCCACCCAGTCAGCAGTGGAACCCGAGGATCCCAACTGTTTAAGATGTTTCTCTCAACCATTCTAGCGATTCCGATTTAAGGAACCAGCCGACAAACTGTTTCGTTCCGCTTGACGTCGTGACGGAATCGCGGACAATCCGGCTGAATGAGACACAAATTGATCAACCATCAGTGGTTGTTGACTTCTTGATCTTCAGGACCTTTTCTCTGCCCGTTTTCACCATCGATAAAGATTTCGAATCCATGAAATTTTCCCCAGCTGTCGAAAATCTCGCCCCTTCAGCCACCATTGCTGCCGCGACCAAAGCCAAAGAACTCAAAGCTCAGGGAAAAACGATTTATGAATTCACACTGGGGGAGCCTGACTTTAACACGCCGGCTCATATTTGTCAGGCGGCAGTCGAGGCGATGAATTCGGGCAAAACTCATTATACACCTGCAGGTGGAGTTCCCGAACTGCGCCAGGCCATTTGTGCAGCCGCCAAGCGGGATTACAATCTCGACATCACGCCTGCCAATGTGGTTGTGTCCAACGGTGCCAAGCATTCCATCCATAATGTGCTCACCACAATGTGTCATCCCGGCGACGAAGTGCTGATCCCGACACCTTACTGGGTCAGCTACAGTGCACTGGTCGATTTGGCCGGCGGAATTCCGATTCTCATCTCAACCGACGAGTCCCAGGGATTTTTGCCGACAGTCGAGCAAATTGCGGAAAAAGTGACCGGCCGTACAAAGCTGATCATGCTCAACAGTCCGTGCAATCCAACAGGCGTTGTGTTCCCGGTTGAACTGATGAAGGCAATTGGTCAGTTGGCCGTTGATCGTGACTTTTATGTCCTTTCCGACGAGATTTACGACAAACTGATTTACGAAGGAAACGAAACCGCCTGCATGATGACGCTGGGCGACGAGATTGCCGCCCGTACTATCGTGATTAACGGAGTGAGCAAAGCCTACGCAATGACTGGCTGGCGAATTGGCTGGACGATTGGTGAACCGGCTTTGATCAAAGCAATCGACAAGCTGCAAAGTCAGCAGACGTCGAATCCCTGCAGTGTCAGCCAGTACGCAGCCATCGCCGCATTGAATGGACCGCAGGAATGTGTCAGTGAAATGCTGGCCGCATTTTCAGAGCGTCGGGAGTATGTTGTGAATCGGATGCGGAAGATCCCGAATGTCACCTTTGCCGATCCGGGTGGAGCGTTTTACGTGTTCTTCAAAGTCTCTGATTATTTCAACAAGCCTCTCCAGAATGGAGCTGTGGCTAAAGATTCAACCGAGTTCTGCACGAAATTGCTCGAAGAAGGTCAGGTCGCTCTCGTGACCGGCGATGCTTTTGGAGCAGAAGGTTATGTTCGACTTTCGTTTGCGACTGATATGCAGACGTTGGAAGCGGGACTGGATCGCCTGGAAAAATTCCTGGCCGGTTAGTGTTATTCTGACTGTGGATTTGTAGATGCATCCACTGTGTAAGCCTGGATGATTTTCTCACCGGTATCGAGATTGAATTCGAGCGACAGGTCTCCTGTATCGGCGTAATCATTCGGATTGAAATCGACTCGGTAAGGACCGATCTGTATTTCGATTTTATTCGTGAATATTCCGTGATAGACAAAGGACGCTTTCGACTCCATTATTTCAACTGGAAGATACTCATACAACAAATCGCCATGTGTGCCTCCATGACTTGATTCGTATTTGAATCGCTGGTCGACTTTCACATAAGGGTGACGTTCCTTGAGCTCTCGGAAATAACGATCTTTAATCTGAGTGAGATTGCCACGGAGAGTGACATGGAGAGATCGTAACGGAGGAAGTTCGTAGACGATGCCGGAAAGCCCAGCGGTCAGATCTGTGAACAGAGTCCGGCGTTTATCAGGTGCTTCAATGATGCCGTAGTACTCATATTGTTTACTCAGTTCCGTTAACTCGAATTTCCCCTGAGCATCGGTCTGGCCTATTTCTTTGCCCATCCAGCCATGAGTCCCGGAACTGTTTTTTCCGACTTTTTCACGTACGTACAAGAGAATCTTCGCATTGGTAACCGGTTGATTCTCGACATCGATCACCGTACCCGTTGTCGGCTCGGCTCTTACAAGCTCCAGCTCATATGTTCCAATTGAATTGGGATGTTCGAGATTTAACTCGGCTGGTTCATACCCGTCTGCTTCCACATAGACTTTGTAGGCGACTTCGTTCACATGCTCGAATCGATAGACTCCTTGCTCCAGGGCTTTAGGTTTACGATGGGAGCCCCCGGAATAATTTCTGTAAGGATAACCATAGACATTGGCGTCATGGATAGGATTTCCATCTTGATTGAAAATGGAAATATCCAGGGGACCCCCCGGCTTAAGAACAACGACCAGATCCTCGACTACTCGATCCGCATGGTTTTCAATCGGTCCCAACCAGGCTGGGGCGTAATCCGAAGAGATAAACATTAATTCCAGATCGCCACTGGAAATTTCCAAATCAAATGTATCCGTGACATTTCCCCCATTACCTGACCTTGAACTCGAAGAATTTTTAGTTCTTCTTTCGGAATGGTAATGAACGGTCACTTCATTCGTATTGGGTGAACCATCTTCCAGAAGTATTTTCCCTTTGACACGGCCTGTTCCCTCCTCATAAGGAACAGTCGGAGCCTTGTCAGGTGATGCCGCTGGAGTGACAACCTTCTTGGCGATCTCCAGTTGCTGCCCAGTCGAAGCCAACCAGATCGAAAGACCGAACACGAAAAGCAACATCAGAGCGATGGGGAGATAGACGAAATAAAAGGCAGGAGAGCGTTTCAAAATTCTTCCTCATTTGGAATCTGAGAGTTTAGTTTTCCTGTTCACTCGAATTTTCGGGAACATTGTAAGGTCGGATTGTTTTCTCTCCCGTATCCATATTGAATTCGAGTAACAGATCTCCTTGGCTGGCATAATCATTGGGATTGAATTCGACTCGGTAAGGGCCAATAAGTACTTCGACTTTCTCACTGAATATTCCGGGACAGGCAAAGGTCGCTTCGGCTGCCTGTTGATCAAGCGGAATATAATCATGCAAAGTATTGCTGTGATTTGAGCTGCCATAGGAGTAGGTGAATTCCTGATCCACTTTGACGTAAGGTCGATTTTCTTTGAATTCATTGAAATATCGATCATGGAGCTGAGCAAGATCGCCTGTGATCTTGCCCTGAAGTGTTCGTTTAGGAGGCATCTCATAGACGAGACCAGTGCTGCCAGCTGTGAGGTTGGTAAAAGGGACGCGACGTTTATCAGGAGCTTCGATGATCCCGGAATGTTCATGGTCGGACATCAAATCGTCCAGTTCGAATTTTCCCTGTTCATCGGTGACTCCGATTTCTTTCCCGCTCCAGCTATGAGTTCCACTGGTATTTCCTCCGACAACCATTGCCCGCACATACAACAGAAACTTCGCATTGGCGACGGGTTGATTGTCTGCTCCAATCACAGTTCCTGAAGTTGGATTTGCTTTGACGAGTTCCTTTTTGTAGAGGCCGACCTTGTCGGGGTTTTCGATCTTAAAACTCGTCGGTTCAAATCCATCCGCTTCGACATAGATTTTGTAAGTCAAATCGTTGACGTTCTCTCTTCGATACACACCCGCCTGAGTCGCCTTGAAGGGGTTATGCGAACCACCTTCATTATTGATAATCGGAAAGCCGGTGACATTGGCGTCGATGACGGGATTGCCATTTTCATCGGTGAGGGAAATGTCGAGAGGGACTCCCTTTTTTAGCACGATGACGAGATCCTCAATCAGTCCATCGGCATGATTCTCCAGCGGTCCCAGCCAGGCCGGGGCAAAGTTTGAAGAGAATACTGTGATGATGGTATTGCCACTTTGAGCTTCCAGATCAAACGAATCGGTCACCTGAGGACCCGTTGCGCGATAAGAGGCGGAAGTCGTTCCTGTGACCCGATTGGATTCGTAGTTAAGTTGAACCTTTTCAGTGTTGGGTGAGCCATCTTCGAGAATAATTTTTCCCTTGAGCCGACCTTTGCCTTCTTCATAGATAAAATCGGCTGGAGTCGCCGTTGCTGCCGATTGATGCATGGTTACGAACAAAGTCCCTGATGCCATTAAAAACAACATCAGACCAAAGATTAACAACAACATTAGCACGACGGGGAGAACAACATAAATCAACACAGGACTTCGTTGCATCAGTTTACCTCTTTTCGGGATTAATTTTGACGTCCGATTTCCCCGTTGTTAAATCGAGTTCGACGTGCCAGTCATCCTGTCCGTTGGAATCAATGGGGACGAGATATGGTCCGATTTGAATCTCGATTTTTCCTGGCAAGGTTCCGTGAAATACGAAAGTTCCGACTCCATCTTCATTCGTAACATTGACCAGATCATTAATCGAAGCTGAGTAAGGCGTATCAAAAGGTGAATATGAGGAGTGAGAATGTGAGCCTCTGGTTTTTTCAGTGAAAGTGAGTAGCTGTTGGATCCCCACGATCGGTTGATTGTTATTGATTGTTTTCAGGAGTGAGAAATCACCTCGGATAGTTCCGGTGATGATGCCGGTTTTGGGGATTTTGATTTCGACATCTTTCTGATCCTCTTTGAGTTCATTGAAGAGGGTCCGTTGCATGTCCGGTGTTTCTACGATTCCGAAATAGATGGCATCTTCTGCAAGCTGGTCCAGAATAAACGTGCCATCTTCTGCTGTTGTGGTCATGAGGGCATCATGAGTTGGATCTTCGAATTCATCAGCAACTAATAAATGACGCAGTTTCGCCCCGGCTACAGGATTGCCGTCTGCATCGAACACCTTCCCCGTGGTTGGTTTGGCGATTTGCATTTGTGTCGACCAGTGGTCGTAGTCGTCGATATCTTCTTCACGTGTGGAATAACCGGGAGCGGAGAGACGGATTCGCAGGGTTGTCGCAGGCATCATTTTGAGGAGATACACATTCTCATCGATCTTCTCGGCTTCTCGAAAACTTCCAAACTGATGGGCACTTATCACAGGTGCAGCGGAGACTGTCGCATTCGAGATTGGATTTCCTTTATCGTCTTTCAGTTCGACTTCAAGTTCACGACCTTTCGTCAATTCGAGTCGGAATTCCTCGGTTTGTAATCCAGGAAAATTGCTGATGGGCCCTGCATAAGTTAATGCATAATCGGGATGCTCGGTATATAAAATGACATTGCCGGAGCGTATTCTGTGAGAGAATTCCCCCTGCACCGGCCCGAAGACTCCCGTTTGATAAATATCTCCTCCAGAATTTTCGTGACCACTGACCGCGTAATAAATCAGCAAGTCGTCTGTGTTTTCTGTTCCAGAAGGGAGAAGAACTCGACCAGTCACTTCTTCCTGACCGGGTTCAAAGTACATCATGGCTGGAGTTGCAGGGGAAGATGTCGTCGAGGCCGCAGTTGGAGTAATAGTAGTCAGTGTGGTTAAATATTGATTCAGGAAATATCCGCCTCCAATCAACCCCGCCAGCAAAACGCAAACTAATACGGAGGCAAAGAGAAATGCTCCAGTTTTATTAGGGGAATTTTCTGACATGTGATTTCCAATAAGTGAGTGACTTGAATTCATTTACTTTGATATGTCAGACTGTAAGTCGCAAGAGACAACGGCTCTGCAACCCGAGCCGATCATTGAAAAGTTCAGAAAGTGACTCAGATGACCCATTTATTCAAAGCATGTCTGGTATTGACCGTCTTATCGATCTCGCAATTACAGGCGGCGGAGAAGCCCAACATTCTGATGATTGCAATCGACGACCAGAACGACTGGATCGGCTGCCTCGATGGGCATCCCGCGATTAAAACTCCGTATATCGATGCTCTGGCCAAACGAGGTACCGTTTTTCTGAATGCACACTGCCAGTCTCCGCTGTGTAATCCTTCCCGCACCTCCTTAATGACGGGTAAGCGTCCCGATACGACCGGCATCTATGGACTTGCTCCCTGGATTCGGCAAGTCGATGAACTCAAATCGATAGTGACCTTGCCACAGTATTTGCATCAGCATGGATATCGAAATTACTCAACCGGGAAAATCTACCATGGCGGAAATGGTCGTCGTAAAACTGACACCGAGTTTCAGGAACTCGGACCACCAGCCGGAGTCGGTGTTCGTCCCAAAGAAAAACTGGTCGATACTCCCGCCAAGCATCCCCTGGTCGACTGGGGAGTTTTCCCACACAAAGATGAAGACAAAGGGGATTGGAAAGTTGCCAGCTGGGGCGTCGAACAATTGAGCGGGGAGATGCAGGAGCCGTTCTTTCTATCCGTCGGATTCTTTCTCCCACACGTTCCCTGTTATGCAACGCAGAAATGGTTCGACTTGTATCCGGATGACGACTCCGTTCTTCCTCCATTTCTGCAGAACGACCGAGCAGATACCCCTCGATTTTCGTGGTATCTGCATTGGAAACTTCCCGAGCCGCGACACAAATTTCTGGTCGAGAGCAATCAGTGGAGAAATCTTGTTCGGTCCTATTTAGCGAGTACAAGCTTTGTTGATAGCCAGGTCGGTCGTGTGCTGAAGGCGCTGGAGTTGAGTGGACATCAGGACGATACGATTGTCGTTCTCTGGTCGGACCATGGCTGGCATCTGGGCGAAAAAGAAATCACCGGCAAGAATACCTTGTGGGATCGCTCGACCCGCGTGCCCCTCATCTTCGCCGGACCGGGTGTGGTTGCAGGTCAACGCTGCGAATCACCTGCCGAGCTGCTCGATATCTATCCGACTCTTGTCGAGATGTGCGATCTCCCTGAAAAAGAGGGCCTTGAAGGTCATTCCTTAACACCTCAACTGGCTGATGCAACCGCAAAGCGGGAATGGCCTGCGATTACCACTCACAATGCCGGCAACCACGGTTTGCGTACCGAAAAATGGCGTTATATCCGCTATGCCGATGGTTCCGATGAACTGTACGATATGACCAGTGATCCGAACGAATGGCACAATGTCGTCGATAAGCAGGAACATGCCAGGCTGATTGAAGAACTCAGCAAATATCTTCCGGAAACCTCAGCCGATCCCGCTCCAGGCAGTGCTCACCGCATCCTCACGATGGATGCGATGGGAAATGTCATCTGGGAAGGAAGTCCAATCGGTAAAGATGATCCTATTCCTGAACTTGATTGAAATAAGATTCCTGTATGATGTGAAATAGAGTGACATTAATTTTACATACAACAGGATTCGCAGATGGTCTACGTCTGGGCAACGTTACTTTTAATCTTCAACATGACCGCCTGGCTGTCGACGTTATTGACGCTTCCCGGAAACTGGTTGCTGGTGTTGTTCACTGGAATTTATGTCTTCTTTCTGCCGGCAGATATGGAGCCACGGATCAGTTGGACGGTGGCCATCGTCGTGCTCGTATTAGCAATCCTTGGGGAAATTGTCGAATTTTTCGCCGGAGCCCATGGGGCGGCTAAGCAGGGGGGAAGTCGACGCGGAATTGTTCTCGCAATTCTGGGCGCGATTATCGGCAGTATGACAGGAGCGATCGTTTCGATGCCGATTCCAATTATCGGCCCATTAATTGGAGCTTTGGTTGGCGGAGCAATTGGCTCCTTTGCGGGAGCCTGGGTCGGCGAGCACGGCACAGGGCGAACATCAGCCGAACGTTACGCGATTGGACAGGGAGCAATGATGGGGCGTTTACTGGGAACTGCTGGTAAACTTGTAATCGGTGTCATCATGCTGTTACTCGTCACGATGGATTCGTTTTTTGATTTTGCAACGAAAATGTGAGACATATTTATCGCTGGAGTAAACTTGCATCCCCAAGGAGGACCTTGGGAACACAAATTTGAAGCGGAGGAATTTGAAAATCACTTACGGATTTTCATCGCCATAGTTAATCAGGCTGCAGATATCATATCCTTCCAGATGACGGCGACCGTTCAGGAAGTCGAGTTCAATCAGGAAGCCGCAACCTGCGACCACTGCTCCGGCTTGCTCAGCAAGTTTTGCACAGGCTTGAATCGTACCACCGGTTGCGAGCAGATCGTCAATCAGGAGGACGCGATCTCCTTCTTCTACGGCATCGATATGCATTTCGAGCGTATCGGTTCCATATTCGAGTTCGTAATGGAATGCTTGAGTATCAAACGGGAGCTTGTTCGGCTTGCGAACTGGAATGAAGGAAGCATTCAGTTCTAGCGCTAAAGGAGCAGCGAAGATAAATCCGCGGGCTTCTGCGGCCATGATTTTGGTGATCTTTGAATCTTTGAAATGCTCGGTAAAACGACGGATCGTTTCCCGAAACGCTTCGTGATTCGCTAGCAGTGGTGTGATATCTCGAAACATGATTCCCGGTTTGGGGAAGTCTGGTACGGAACGGATAACGGATTTCAGTTCGAATTCTTGATTCATGGTGTCGGGCTTTCGAGTGTATTAATTACTTTTGCATTCAATAGCTGACGAGCTTCGTCGACATATTTTTGTGACATCGAGTCGCCATCATACAGCACGATCAAACTTCGTAAAATCGACTGAGCCTGTTCAGGTTCACTTTCCATCAAGAGAGTTCTGGCTTGCTGCAATGCTTCTTGTGCAAGCGACACGGAATTCGCATCCGATTTATTATCTGGGCTGATGGTTTTGATCTCTTTGAGAATTTCTCCAATTGCCCTGCGTAATTCCCGCTGGTCTGTGTTGTTAGCGAGTAAGTTATAGAGATTCTGCAGAATCGCCTCGGCCCTGGTCCGATCGCCGAGTTGAAAATATTCGCTTGCCATTTTGAGAAACCGATGGGCATCGGACATCGCCAGCACACGTTTTCGGCTCAGACGTGTC
Organism: Rubinisphaera italica; assembly: GCF_007859715.1. Lineage (NCBI taxonomy): Bacteria > Pseudomonadati > Planctomycetota > Planctomycetia > Planctomycetales > Planctomycetaceae > Rubinisphaera > Rubinisphaera italica. The sequence goes on along the minus strand of NZ_SJPG01000001.1, from coordinate 6,048,072 downwards.
AAACCGAATTCCTGTTTAAGTTCCTGCACAATAATCTCAGCCAGGATCGGTTCGACTTTTTCTTCCCAGCGTTCGGGATTCTCTTCGAGTAAAGGCTGAAGATACTCGTCCTTGGCTCGGGGCCAGTAGAGAGGTCCTTGTTGAAACAGAGCAATTCCTTTCTCATATTTTTCTTCCTCTGACAGAGGTCGTTCGGTAAACCAGAAGATTCCCCCTGCCAGCAATGCGATCAGCAATAAGGCGAGAATCCAGACATTGTCAAAATACCTGGCGAACGGGGAACCAGAATTGGCATTCTCGATTTCTGCCCGCAGCATATCGCGCATGAATGTGCCGCCGATGGCATTCGGATCTGAGGATTCAGCAACAATCGTTTCAGCCGTCCCGTCAAACGTACCGGTGGCATGGGTATCTTCCAATGATGAAGAAACTTCGACTTTCTTCAGGATCTCCTTAAGTCGCAGGGAAAGCACATAAGCATCGGGATAACGTTTGTCGGGATCTTTTTCGAGACACTGACAAACAACGTCATCGAGCCAGTGCGGAATTTCGGGAACATATGTACGAGGCCGGTCGAACTGTCCGAATCGATGCTTCTGAATCACTTCCATTGACGTTTGCCCACTGAAAGGCGGGCGAGCGGTCAGCATGGCATACATCACCGCACCCAGCGAATAGATATCGCTTTTCTTGGTTGCCCGTTGTCCTTTTGCCTGCTCAGGAGACATGTACTCAGCCGTGCCAATGATGCCTCCTGTTTTTGTTAACTTCGAAGAGGCAAACACCTGAGCGACTCCAAAGTCGAGCAGTTTAATTTGATTATCATCCGTGAGAATCAGGTTCGAGGGTTTCAAATCCCGATGCACAATCCCGGCATCGTGAGCCGCTTTGAGAGCCTGGCAGATTTGCACCGAATAAGCGATGACATCCTGCCAGGCAATTCGTCCATGATTACGAATATATTTGCTGAGTGTCGTCCCCTCCACATATTCCATCGCGTAGTAATAGGTTTCGTCGTTATCGATGCCATTCTCGTAGACTTGAACGACATACTTATTTTTCAAAGCCTTCATAGCATCGACTTCGCGAGTAAATCGCATGACGAAGCCTTCCTCACGTGCCAGCGAAGCCGGCAGAACTTTGACCGCAGCCAGTTGCCCTGTCTCAACATGCTTGCCGAGATAAACGGTTCCCATCCCTCCGGAACCAATTTTTTTTTCAATCAAATAAGAACCGATTTTGTCAGGAATCACAGAACACCTGCCTATGAAAGGAGAATGAGAGGAATGGCTGCAGTTTGGCTAATACCGCTGATGAATTCAATCGGTTATACAGAGTCGAATATTTATAGTGATCAAGTTACCATTGTTACTGGTGTCGATTTTAACTTTCTCTTGCGATTTCACTCTCATTCGAAGTGCAGATCCTCTTCAAATTTCATCTGAATTCAATCTATCTCATTGCGGAGTGAACATGTTCTTTTCCTGCGATCAATCAATCAAGAAACGTTCAAACTCTTTCTGCTTTATCTTTCTGATTCTGACATCACTCGCGTGTTCCAGAATTCAAGTTCTGCAGGCCTCTGAGAATGAACGCCCTAATATTTTGTGGATTACCTGTGAGGACATGAGCCCCCGATTGGCCTGTTATGGAGATGAGACCGTTTCTACTCCACGTCTCAATCAACTGGCCAGTGAATCGGTTCGTTATACGCACTGTTTCGGAACCTATGGGGTTTGTGCTCCGAATCGGCACACGCTGATTATGGGGATGTATCCGACCTCAACAGGTGCGATGGCGATGCGGACCTGGAAACGAACTTCGGCTCTGCATCTGATTACCGATCCTGAGCTGAGAGCTTTGCCCGTTTACGAAGCGACTCCACCCGCCGAGGCGAAGTGTTTTACCGAATACCTCCGCGCGGCTGGCTACTATTGCACGAACAATTCCAAAACCGATTACCAGTTCCGACCACCCATCACCGCCTGGGACGAATCCAATGCGAAAGCTCACTGGAGAAATCGACCTGAGGAAACAACTCCCTTTTTCTCGGTTTTCAACTTCACAATCACGCACGAGAGTAAAACCTTCAAGCAGTCATCACCTTCTGTTGTGAATCCTGAAGATGTGACTCTGCCGCCTTATTATCCCGATACACCAATTGTTCGCAGAGACCTGGCTCGTCAATACGATAATATCATTACGCTCGATGGACAGGTCGGCAAAGTACTCGATCAATTGAAACAGGATGGACTCGATCAGAACACAATCGTTTTTTTCTTCAGCGATCATGGGGATGGATTGCCGCGAGCCAAACGCTGGGTTTATGACTCGGGAATCCATGTTCCATTCCTGGTACGCTTTCCCGATGGCCAACTGGCAGGCACAACCTGCGATGATCTGGTCAGTTTTGTCGATTTTGCTCCGACCACGCTCTCACTCACTCAACTCCCCATTCCTGAATATATGGAAGGCATTCCATTTCTCGGAAATGAAGCCAATAAAAAGCGAGACTACATTTTCGCATTTCGCGATCGAATGGATCCCTCTCCAGAACGCATTCGAGCGGTCAGGGATCATCGTTACAAATATGTGCGGAACTATCGGACTGATTTGCCCTACATTGGTTTTCTCCCTTACCGGGATCAGGCAGGGATTATGCAGGAGATCCACCGTTTGAAAGATGCCGGTAAACTGGGGCCGGACCAGTGGCAATTCACGATGCAGAGCAAACCAGCCGAGGAGTTTTACGATACTCAAACCGATCCCTATGAAATTCACAATCTGGCTGAGGAATCCCAGTATTCAGAATTGATCCAAAAGTTCCGCAAAGTGCACGAGCAGTTTGTTGAGGTTCATGGCGATCTGGGAGATCGACCAGAGACGCAATTGATTAAAGACCTCTGGCCGCCCGACGGGAAACAACCAACAACAGCCGAGCCAGTTATCTCACGGGATGATGGGAAAATGCAGATCGATTGTTCGACACAAGGGGCATCGATTGCTTATCGCAAGAAAGGCGAGAAGAACTGGCAATTGTATTCGGGCCCGGTTGAGTTTTCTGGAAACAAGCCGATTGAATCTCAAGCGATTCGCCTGGGATGGAAGCCGAGCGGCACCGTTGTTTGGTCACCAAATCAATAGAGCATCCATGAGGAATTGTCTGTCAAATCGAATCAGTTAGAGTGGCACGTTCACCTGGCACAATTTTTGATTTGCTTATCAATTATGGACATCTGGATCCTACTAGTATTTGGAACAGGATTTCCTGTAACATCTTGAACAGAAACTCCGGGGTGGCGGGGGCGCTCCGCTTCAGCGGAAGCCCCCGGACGTTTAATCATTCGGGGGCTTCTCTGCGAGAGCGCCCCCGCCACCCGCGTTTGATTATTTTCCGGTGTTCATCTGGTGTTAACCAGTGTTCTTAAAAATCGTTGAACTTCGCCGGTTTTCATTTGGAACGCGGTTTAGAATAATCCATAGTCTTCTATCAGGTTGTCCCACTGCGGGGTGTAGCCAAGTTGTTCTTCAATGTCCGCCAGTAGAGTCGCCTCCATGTTCATGGCTGTGCAAAGTGCGTCGAGGCCTTTGTAAATTTGCTCCGGCCGCGGCGTTTCAATTTGAATGACATCAGATTGTGACCATTGATTTAACACGGCTAAACTCCAAAAGAGAAAGTCGAACTATGAACTATGGTGTACAATCTGCTGTTCGCCAAATAGATATCAGCCGATAACAATAAAATATCGTTAAGTGCAGTGATTTCCCTCTAATAAACTACGAAATATCAAGTCGATGGGTTGGCAGGTGAGCCGTTCCAGCCAGCTGGCACCGAGCGAATATGCAGATCGCGTTGCGGGAATGCGATTTCGATGCCTTCCTGCATGAAACGGCGATGAATAGTGGAATGCAGCCAGTGAATTGTATCGAGGCGTTTATCCATAGCCCCCAGATAGACTCGCATGACAAAGTTCAGCGTGCTGTCCCCAAATCCTTCAAAGGTTACGAGCGTTGCCGGATCATTCAGGATATGTTCATTCTCTTTAGCAATTTCAAATAGTAGTTCACGTACCCGATCAGTATCGGAACCATAAGCAACGCCAACCGGAAGCGTGACACGGTTCAACGTATCGCTTAATGTCCAGTTGAGCAGACGGCCTGTGACAAGTTCCTTGTTCGGAACCAGATATTCTTTACGATCCCAATCGGTAATTGTAGAAGCACGAATCCGAATCCTGGTCACAATTCCCGTCACTCCCTCAATGGTGACGATATCTCCAATTCGAATCGGGCGTTCAAACAGAATGATCAATCCGGAAATAAAGTTCGCAAATATTTCCTGGAGACCAAAACTCAGTCCAAACGTCAAAGCGGCTGCCAGCCACTGAATTTGTTCCCAGCGAAATCCGAGCATTCCGAAGGCGTATGTTGCCCCCACGAAAGTTGCAATGTAGCCAATAACGCTTGTGAATGCATATCGTAACGAGGCATCGAAGCCGACCCGTTGCAGGACCACGAAATCGATCATCCCTGGCAGGTTGCGGGAGAGTCCAAAAGTGAGCATGGAAGCAATAATTGCGATGAAGAGATTCACCGGAGTAATCGCTTCGGATTCCGTTTGCATCGAAGCAGATCCATCGGCCAGGATTACTTCCTTCTTCACCAAAGTCGTCCAGAGTTGGATTTCGTCCAGATAGGCAACTGCCGGCAAAACATCACTCCAGATGTTCCACAGTCCGACGACAAACGGAATCAGAATTAAGAAATTGATCAGACGCAATGTTTGCTTTTTGCGGTCATCTTCGATAAGCCGCGATTCCTGCTCCAGTTTGACGCGCTGGCCTTCAAGCGTTTGAGACTGCGATTCTTCAGTACCCATTCGCATTCGTTCTCGAAGGACATAAATGTGGAACCAACGTTGGAACATGCGATACCAGCGTAATGCAATTCCCCAAATGAGTAGAATCACACAGATGTGAATGGTCGTCTGCGCCATTCTCCACCCGAGTTGACTGGCGGTATAGTAATAGCCAACCCAAGCCATTCCAGCCAAAATGATCGGGAATGCCGTTGCCAGCGGATACCAGATCCAGCGGGTTTTTGAGATTGGAGTCGAGTTTTTCAACAGGAAAACTTCTCGCATCAATGAACCACTCGGGTTGAGCAGTCGATGCGCAAAGAGCCCAGTCAGGATCATTCCGACGGCGAAGAAAATTCTCTCTAATGGAAGTCGGTCCAGGTCGGTTGTCAGTTCATTCAGGAATGTGACCACAAAAAAGATGGGCAGAAGGATCACAATCATTTCATACATCTTGTGGCGAATTCGGGCCGACATCACATTCGGACCATTGAAGTGGGCGTCGACCAGACCGTTCTTTCGGCAAACCTGGCGAAAGAACTCAATCATCCCAAAAATCAAACCGATGCGTTTCAACGTTTCTGCGAGAGCATTACTGAAATTGTTATTGGTGTCGACTTCGCTCAAACGCCAACCGGCAAACCACAGCAACATCGGAATGGGAGCAGCGATGACAGCGGTGAGCAATATCGCACGAAGTGTCGGCCAGATTTGCGAGGCACTGTTCTTACGGGCGATGTCTGCCAGGACAGAAAGTTCCCGCACGGCTTGCACACGTAACAGAATCAGCAGTATGAATATTGCGAAACCTAAGCCGTGAATTAACTTATTTTTCTGCATATCCTGCAGATAATTTTTCGGAACCGTCACCAGATCTTCTCTGGTCACTGGATAGCTGCTCCGTTGAAATAAAGAGGCGAGATCGTATAACCCCAACGCTTTGTCACTGCGGGTCCAGAAGATTCGTTTACGGATATAGTTCCGATATTCGTCGACAGTCTCCACCAGAGACCGCTGATTCGCATCCAGAACTGTCAAATTGCCCAAGAGGTCCGAATAGGTGGACTCCAGATTATCCAGCGTCTCTTTTTTTCGAAATATGATCTCTCGAAGTTTGGCTTTCACAGATTGCTCAAAGATGCCTAGCTCCGAATCGTCAACCTTCTTCTTGATCTCTTCCATCTTCTCGTTAACGGCAGCGTCGATATCGATCAGCTTTTTCTGCTTGGATCTCAAGTTGATCTGCTCAAATGTTGTTTCACTCATCACCGATTTTCGAGCCTGAATCTCGGCTCGCTGTTCTTCAATATTAGGGAGCTCGTATAATTGACGAAGTAAGGAAAGTGCAAAACCTTCACTTTTCCCCGCTTCAGTATTTTCCTGTTCTTGTGTTGTCTGCTCGTTTCCGCTCACTTCCTCAAGCAGTAATTTCACCTCTGCATTTCGGACCTGAGCCTCTTCATTGAGATCGACCAGTTCGTTAATCCGAGTTGTATAGGCTTCGATTTCGTCAATATATGGCTGGAGTACTGGTAGAGTCGTGTTACTCTCCGCTTTCAATTCTTTGAGAGCATCCATATTCTCTTTGAGCTTTTTTTCCGTTTTCAGTTGTTGCAACAGTTCCACTTTTTTACGTTGCAAATCGACTTTTTTAGTCCACAGTTCAAACTTTGTCGCCAGCCTGCGGACAGCTTTTTCCGCGTCGTAGAGGGTTAATTCCTCTTTCACGGCTGCCGTTTCTTCATTCAACATCTGCAGTTGAATGTTATAGAGATCTGACAATGCCTGTGTGAGTCGGGGCGATTGACCTGCAGGTGGCGGCGAGGTGAGTTTTGCCTGGAGATCTTTTATCCGGTCGGGCTGAGTCACCTGTAATTCCAGAAACTTTTTACGATCCGTACCCCGTTGAGTTTGTGCCTGATCCGCTTGAGCTTTCTTGGCTTCCCAGTCCCGCAATTCCGCTTCAGCACTGGTTAGAGCCTGATCGATATCCGTTAGCTCCGAGGACTTGTTCACAGTTAGCGGATACTGCTCTGGCAAATCTTTATATTCAGCCTGATCCGCGGCTGCTTTTTCGGGAACCTTCGGTATCGCTTCCCGATTTTCAATCACTCGTTTCTTGTAGGTATCGATTTTTTGACGGGATTCAATGGCGATGCGGTACGTCTGCAGCAACTGATCTTTCAACGCCGGCTCGAGAGTTTCGTCACTCTCCACCATTTTGAGCTTGGCTTGCAGTTCCTCGACCGTTGGAAGAGAAGTCAATGCCGTTTCGGCAGGTTCTGCCTCTGGAACAGGTTCTACTTCTGGAACAGGAGTTGAAGTCGGAACAGGGGTTGAAGTCGGAACGGGCGTCGAATTGGGGGCCGGGGTGGACTGAGCCGGCAGTGGGAGCGGAAACAGGGGAGACGCATCTTGAGCCGATACAGTTGAAGCCAGGCAACTCAAATAGATTGTCAAAATTGACAGCAGGCGGGCATCAATACGTACGGGCAGCGAAATGAAAGGTTTCATGGACATCCGTGTCGTTAAAACTTTGTGCCTTTGCAGGCGGGTGATCTTGAAAAAATGCTTTAATATATCAAGTCAGTATTCTATTCCAATTGACTCTTTAAGTCGTATGCCACTGGCATTCGTTAATGCAAGTACTTAAGTTACAATGCACTGGCAGAGCCACGCCACTCTCGGATTCCAGCTGAGGGAAGAGTGGCGACCTGAGGAATCTAACACGAGTATAAGCAAATTCCTCACTCTCTGTCATTACTTGATTATGAGACCTGTGACAATTGGGTTTCTGCGGAAAAAGATTGCTCCCAATTCATCTTCATAATCCAGTTTCCACTTGGAATCCTGCTTCAATGCCTCCAATAGTCGGGAATGATAACGCTTGTCGATGACGACGGTATTCGCTCCGTAACGGTCGATTTTATCTTCCCAGCCCTGGTTTGCTCGGGCAATCACGAAATAGTCCAGCCAGACATCTCGCGGCACCAGATGAGCATGCGAATTCAGAAAGAGTTGTCGGTCCTCAGGACCAGTCCACAGCAGATAATCGCCCCATTCGTACGCATTGAAAATCAAACCGTCCGGTTCATGTTCGTTCAGATAATTAGCCAGCAGCACTGGTGTCAGACTCGACAGATTCGAACGATAAAAATCGAGAGCTTTCTCTGGTTCCTGCGGGTAACCATGCAGCAAGGTTGCTCCAAATGGCGTGTAGGCAAAAAAGATCCAGGACATCCCCACAGCGACCACGGTATTTAAGCCGGAACGATGCGGCTCATTCTGAGTCTCTGATTTCAATTTCGAAAATCGGTTCAGTATTGCATGTCCATGGACAACAACAGACAAGGCTGCAATCGGTGTCCACCAGACCACCATCCGCACAGACCACATGCCAGCGATCGCGAAAACAATCAGTAGCAGAAACTCAGCGATCGAAACTCGCCGAGGTGTGTAGCTGTACAAAATTATCAACAAAATACCTACAATGACCATCGCCTGTCCATGAGCCATCCGAAGTGTCAACGGCTCCCACTCAACCAGAGTGGACAGATTCAGGTTCCCTGAAATGGAATGTATGATCGAGAAGATACCTATTCCATAAGGATTGATCAGCACGGCTAGCAGACACAATTCCAGCATCACGAAGTATCGTAAAGAAGCCCAGGCCGCGATACGTTTGGTGCGGAGGTATTGATCAGCTGTTTTGCCAATCCAGAGCAAACCGATCAGACCCAATCCAACCGGAAACGATCCATGCAAATTCGCCCAGAGTAGAAAGATTGCCGGAACAAGTCCCCATTGCCACTTCGTCCACTTGTGACAAGACACGAGCGTCCAGACCAAAACAAAACAGGTAAAACCAGCAATTTGAGGCCTGATGATCGTGAGCGTTTTCCAGGCAACAAATCCGAAAACGGCCAAACCGATCAGACTCAATCCATAGGAATCGGTCTTCTGACGAAAACGAATCAGCAATGCCACCACGCATATCGTAAGTGCCAACGCATACAGAAAGCGTAACGAAGTCACACCAAACTGCTCGTACATCAAATAACCGAGCACTTGAGACAACCAGGCCGTATCGAAAAAGGGCATCCCTTCACACAGCGGGAGTAAAGGTTCGGTCGCAGGAATCGATTTCGATTCCACGATCACCCGGCCATATGCCAGATGTCCCCATAAGTCGGTGTACCAGAGCTTATGATAATTGAGCACCGCATAAATGAAGCCGACAATTGTCGTCCAGATGGCAGCCGAACGGGACATTTGCGCCCATTCCGGAAAGCGATCTTCCAGCATCGAGGCATCGGGAACGTGAGACTCCGACGTTTCCTCAATGGATTCTTTCGGCTCGACAACACCAACAGAATCATCCTGAAGGGTTTCAGGATTGGGATTGTCTGTCGATGTGATCTCTGAATGATTCATGGGATGATGACTGACCGATCTGATGGACTCAATGGGAACGTACTCTTAACGCTACGTTCGATCTGCGAGTCTATCAAATTCCGACTGCTCTGCACGAGAGAGAATTACGTCGGTTGATTTAATCCTGACGATTACAACACTTCCCCGACCGATTTTCTGTTCACTCCTGGGTGGCACGTCCCAGAACGAAGTCATGGGCGTGGCGGTAGTACATGAACTCTCTTAAACCAGTGGCATCGCATTCGCAGCCAGAATCGTAACTAAAAGTCCAAAAACTCCCATCACCGAGGTCATCGGTGTGACATATTTGAGCGTTTCCCACTCGGTCATCCCGCTCATTTTTCCGATGACCCAGAAGCCGGAATCGTTCATCCACAGGAACATTTTGCTGCCACAGCCAATTGCCAGTGCCAGATAAACCGGATGAAATCCAAGTTCAACCCCAGCCGCAAAACTAGCCATCACACCGACACCGGTAATCATTGAAACCGTCGCAGATCCCTGAGCCAACCGGACTAATGCAGTGACAACAAAGGCGATGACCAGAATCATCGTCGTGGATGCCCCGGCGACATCGCCAAACAGATTCGCTATCCCGGTTTGTTGAAGCGATTTCCCGAAAGCTCCCCCGGCTGCGGTAATCAAAATAATCACTCCTCCGCTGGCCAGAGCCGCCTGCAGAGAATTTGCCAGGTCCGAAACATCCGATTTTTTCTGACGAACCAGCATGATAATGGCCAGTGTTGCCGAAATTGCCATAGCAATGTTCTTATTACCGAACAGGACGAAGAATTGATCCACCCAATGAATAACGGGTGAAATGTCCGCCTGGTCAACACCTTTGAGAACAGTATTCATGACTGTTGCGCCTGTGATCAACAAGACCGGCAGTATGATTGGCATCAGCGACATCCAGATCGATGGCAAGTCGCTGTCTTCTCGATCGGCGATATTTTGTAGTTCTTCGAGCGACATGTCTGGACTTTCCCTGAGAGGGATATCGACAAATCGGCATAGAACAATCGAATACAAAAATCCGACCATTGCACAACTCAGTCCCACCAGACCACCTGCCAGAATCATGACGCCGACATCAACACCCAACTCTTCAGCGACAAACAACGGGCCAGGAGTTGGCGGAACGAGTGAGTGAGCCATTGTGCCCCCCGTAACGATCGTCAGGATATAAAGCAGATAGTTCTTGCCAGTCCGCAATCGCATCGCCTTACCGATCGGAATCATCAGGTAAAAAACGGTGTCGAAAAACACCGGCGTCGAAAGAGCAAAGCCACTGAAGATAAAGGAGAGAGGTGCATTTTTCTCGCCAACAATACTAAGCATCCAGCGGACAATCTTCTCCGCGGCTCCACTGTCGAGCAGGCATTTCCCAATGATGGCAGCCAGTGCGATCAGAATTCCGATACCCGTGCAGGTCGCACCAAAACCACCCGCAACGAGATTACCAACGGTCTGGTTTGCAAAAGCCGTCGCATCCTCACGAGCCTGAGGCGTGACAACAATGGATTTATCCCAATCCACACCTGTTGATCCTTCAACCGGCATGATGTCGACGATGGCGTGCTCTTTGTCATCGAAACGTGCGAGAGTCGCTGTGGCAACGGTTTCCACGCTTCCAGTCGCTTCCACCTGCTTTGCCAGTAAAAACTGCTGTCCGATCTGATGAGACGGCGAAGCTTTGAGATCGAGAGTGGCTGTCCCTTCCTGCTGATTCAAAACGGGAATTTGCAACTTACCCAACCGATACCACTCGACCGTCGAATTGGGAGTTAGCAGCGATACGACAATCGCTGCCAGTACGAGCGCCAGAAATGCATGGAGCCGGAACCCAAGAATCCCTCCCACAACAATGACTAAACCCACACCCACAATACACAACGTGGCAGTTAAACTCAGCATTTTATTTTCCCAGTTGGTCGATCAGCAGGCGAAGAATTATGAATGATGAATATTTACAAGCATCGTTAAAATCAAGGTCCGTTTTAACAACTTGTACACACACATCAGCATGAGTGGATTGAAACGTCCAGTCGCATTCTGACGCAGCATCAAACCATTTGCAAGGAAAGGTTCCAGACCATTTTCTTATGGTCTCTGCAGTCGCATGAGCATTAAATGACAATAGATAACTGTGTTTGCTACTGTCATAAGCTGCGGTTCATTTTTGAAGATGCACCAGGCAGTATGGTCATTCCGTATTGTGAATTTGCTTGATTTGGGCGAGCATTGAGGCGACTCAAGGAGGAGAGCCAATGATCACAAGACATGAATTGAAGATCGTCAGTGGAACGCGATCAAAGAATTATTATCCGGCAAGGACTCCGATCCTGAACGAACTGCTCAAGACAACCGACTTCTTGTGAATGTCGTTTTATTTGTCCACAAAACGGGGATTCCCCGGGCCGATCTTCCTGAGCAACGTGTGGCTGGAGTCGAAGCCCGCTAACTCCCGATTGCCTTTTTCGTAAACAATTTCGCTACCGGGTCGCTCAGAGAATCTCGCAGAGTTCTCTGAGTGGCGCAGCCACAAGAGGATGTCCCCATTCCCTCGAAGGATTCTGTCGGCCAGGGAAGTCATCAGCTAAAGAGCAGTACAGCAGACTCAATGATTCAAGTCTCCACGAACTGTGCCGTTACTGACGCAGTACTCTCTCTACCATCAAATGTCGTTTGACATGAGCCACTGCTGGGCGGTCATCTGCTGCGCACAGGAGATGGCGAACCAGGCTGGCTGACAATCTGGCAAGGCATGAGCAAAGAGAAGCCGCAAAGGCGGTCTGGCGACCCTGCGGTCGAACCTTCCATGATAATACAGTCACCATAAGGGACCGTGGATCAAACTGATTGTAGAAGCCCGGGCCAATAAAGAAACTCCCCTTAAAGCTTGGGGGTGTTTTGCACCGGGCATAGGTAGTTCCTGTTAATGAAAAAGGATGGCTATTCTGTGATGAATAGCCATCCTGCAATTCCTTGGATGTTGAGGATATTCGTAATTTTTAAACGAAATTCTCTCTACCAATCAAGCTTTTTGTCAAATGACCTTGAAGTAAAGTCATTGAAGGATGAGTCGAGTTGACTCGTTTTCTTTTCCTGTATCTCAGACTGCTCGTTGTGGGGAATGGGAGCTTTTTCTACAAAGTTGATGTGCTTCACATTGTTAACAGGCAGTGTTTGAGGGGCAGATTGTTGTTGATCAAACTGATTCATTAATCGAGCTCGTCGCTCCAGAAACAATTTGGTTTCCTGTTCTCTAGCCAGTTGGGCACACATAGTTTCCATGGCTTTTAAGCGTTCATTGAGTTCCGTCACTTCCTGGCATTTCTGGTGGTATTGACTTTCGATAGCAGGTTTTCGTGCAGCCTGCTTCATTTCAATTTGCATTTGCAGTTTAGCGATTTCTCTCTGGAGAATGTCCTCTTCGGATTCATATCTCACATTTTGAGTTGGCTGGAGGTAACTTTGATGAGGTTGTTGTGTTTGCCCCATGAGAGCATCTTGAACACAACGTTCCAACTGCTCCAGTTTTTTACGCATTTCTTCTTTTTCCTGACGCTCCTGCTCCAACTGATCGAGCAGTGTTCGTTCGACATTAAAATCTGTCTGTCCCTGAGTATTGAATGAATTCATGGTACCGTACATTCCCTGTTGCTGGAGCAGGGCAGCATTTGAAGTCGTCATGTAAGTTCCATTGACGTTGACCAGTTGACCACCAGGATTGATCTGGCCGAATGTCGCAGGTTGACCAGCGACATAGGGAGCTCGTGAACTGTCTACAAAGACTTCAGCATCTCGTCGAAAACGGAAGAAACTGGGCAACTGTAAAGTCGGAAGTTCGAGCTTCAACTCTGGAAAGCGAAGCGAGAATCCTCGAACACCTATTGAACCGGATTCGCCGGCGACATCACCAGAAGGTTGTCCATTGGCAAAGACACCCTGTTGGGCCATCTGAGGATAAACAGGTGGAGGAGGCGTCTGGACGCATCCACAATTTGAGTCTGCACAATAACCGGACGCGCACGGTTGCTGGGCCATGGTTGTATTGGTGACATTCGCTGTCACAAGGCTGGCAGCTGCCAGAATTCCTGCTATTTTGAACTGAAACATTGATAAATCCTTTTAATACTCACTCATCATGAATAATTGTTAACAGTGTAAGAAGTTGTTTATTTAAGTAGTTCTTCGAGTTGACTCAATTTGTGCTTAAGGTCTTCAACCTGCTTTTTCAGTTCAGTAATTTTTTCAGACTCTTCCTCCGAAATATCTTCATCACAATCAGCCGATTGACTTTGATTGTTTGCTTTTTCTTCGAGTTGAGATTTCAACTGAGCAATCATCAATTTCTCGAACAGTGCATTATTGGTAATTCCCTGATCACCTAAAATTGAAGTTGTACCAATGATTGCACGTGGACGGACAGCAATTGCCTGCTGAGCAACCAATGCTGCAGGAACACTTGTAACGATTGGAACGCGTGGTGGTGCTGCCAGTCCACAACGTCGTCGTGGGCAGCAGGGAGGAGGGCAGGCAGGCTTCTGATAGCAGTCAGTACATGACTCCTGTGCGAAGCAATGAGTTTCGGTTAAGCACAGTAATACTCCACCGAAGACAAGTAGTATTGTGATTCTGGGGAACATATCCGATTCCTTATGGTTTATTGTACTGAATAACGCAGTCCTGCATGGACTAACTATTATTCATCAGGAATCGGTCTTTTTAATTGGATGGTCCCCATGTGATAATATGATGAACAGGATTTTAATGATTCGTTTTGTTCACTGGATAAATAACCAGTGTGATCAAAAAAAACGGCACAATCCGAATATGCGGATGTGCCGTTTTTATTGTCTAATCTGATGACAAAAAGTGCTTACTTAAGATCAGCTTCTTTAATTGTTCCTTTTTTGACTAAAGCGGCAATCAGTTTGTCCAGCTTTTCGTCAATGCCTTTGACATCAGCTTGAAGAGTCTCGATATCACTTTTCATCTTCTCTTTTTCGCAATCAGATTCGTCTTTTTTGTCGGCTCCACCGCCACCATCAAACGCACCATCGGATACTTCGTTAAATTCAGCTTGAGCGATAATTTTGCTAGCAAGCTGATTGGCAAATGCTCGTTCCAGGGAGGAATTCGCTGAAAAAGTTCCGAATGAGCCGGCAACCGAATTGCTGAATAAGCTGTTTGTAACCACATAAGGTTCGTAAACCGCTCCTACGACTGGTAAACCTGTTCCAAATGTCGAAAACGTGCCAAATTGAGAAGGGGCGACCAATGTGGAAGTTGCCCCGTAGCAGCGATATCGCTGGGCTTGAGCAGACTGCACAAACACAGAAGCAGTAACTGCGACAACACCCAGTAAGATCAGAGCGAACTTGAAAGACTTCATTTTTTATCCTTTTCCTGATTGCCTGCAATTGAGAATTACTGTCTGAGCGAATTATGAGACGGAATCCGCTTCACACATAATTACTATACATTTAGGAATTATGCAAGTAATGGATATTCTGGGGTATTCAAGAAATTTAATAACCTTTTTTGGGATCTTCATAAATCAGAAGGCATTTGGAATACCAATTTCAATGAGCATTACTTTACCAAGTGTTTCCATTTTAACAGCATTTTCATGCTTCAACATTGAATAGTAGTGAACAGAGAGTTAAAATAATGCCCTAATGTCCAGTTTACAAGTGTTTGGAATTTCAACAGGAATCATCAGATGGCTAAACCAACATCCAAAAAGAAGAGCGAATCAGTTAAGGAATTATCAGAGAATTTCTCCGATGGATATTCTGAAAATGTCAATCAATTGAATACTGATTTTACCACTCAATCAACAACGAACTCCCATGGCTTAAAAGGAGGTTTTTCAGTTGAATCCATTGTGTCTCCAGATTCATTTGGAATTTCAGATGACTTCATTGAAGCTTTGGAAGAATTGCAGTCCCAATTAGGGGGAGCCTCAGCATTTCGTGCCTTTGGTGAATCAAGTAGTTTGGTGGAAACGGATCAGACATCAGTCGTAGGGACTGGTATTGGATTAGCAACAAAATCTAATTTCCTTAATAGTGAGTTAACTTTAAAAGTCTTTGTTGATTCCTTTCAACAGTCCTCTATATCCACAGACATGCTCGGTATCGAAGGTAATGTTCGGGGGAAATCTGTCGAAGTCGAGAGTATTGAAGAAATTCGAACTCTCCAGGGAAATCCTTTCCGAACCCGACACTCGCGTCCTGTCCCCTGTGGAATTTCCATTGGGAATTATGATGCCTGCATGAGACGTGGAATTCGGGACGCAGGGACATTAGGTGGAGTTCTGGTACGCTCGAATGGGAATTTGTGTATCCTGTCTAATAATCACGTGCTGGCAGATTCCAACAGCGGAAGAAAAAGAGTTGATCGAATTATCCAGCAAGGTCTTCTGGATGGAGGAAGAGCACCGGAGCAGGATGGCATTGCCATCCTTGAAGATTTTGTTGAGTTGAGGTCTTCAGGAAATCTGGTCGATGCTGCCGTGGCATTTACTGCGAGCAGATATGTTAAGCCTGAATTTGTCACATACACACTTGATCCCCGACCGATTGCCCCGCAACTGGGAATGCTGGTTGGCAAGAATGGTCGGACCACTGGTGGAACCCTGGGAATCATTCATGATATTGTCAGCATCCCTGTCAGTAATCCCTACTTGGGAACTCTTGGTTTCAGCAATCAACTTCTGATTCGACCAGCCAATCCGAATTCCACTTTCAGTGCCGCAGGAGACTCGGGCTCATTAATCGTGGCGGCCTCTTCAAAACGTCCCGTTGCCTTGTTATTCGCAGGGAATGGTCAAGTCACTTTGGCGAATCCCATTGGCACGGTCATGAGTGAACTGAATATTGATCGTTTTCTGGGTGAGTACTAGAGCCGTTTCCGCGAGAGTGTAGCGGGTGGTCGCCTGGAAAATAGGCTTCAAACCCACAAAAAGCCGCTACAGTAAACTGCAAACCGCAGTAATCCAATGTCCTGAATTCACGATAATCATTTCTGTAATATTTCAATTTCATGAAATCGGATCAAATCATCTGATTTGGAATCAGACGATCTCCAGAAGTCCATCAGCGAACCGCGAGAGAATATTCTTTCGCGGTTTTTCTTGATTACATTAAGAATGATGTAATTATGGTATTGATCTGTGCTGCAGTTTTCTTCTGCATATGATAAAGAGTGAATACTGAGTTTAATCCTAATAAATGGGCGGTTATTACAATCAGGAGATGGGTAAAATGTATGACAAAGAAACACAGAAATTGCTTGGTATTCTTGAAAAATTCCGTAAGCAAATTGAAGAGTTGCCAAGTGTTAAAGGCGAGGGGGTTGGCTTGAGCAGAAGTGGTGGAAAATGCATTAAGCTTTACGCAGAGCCTTCAGAAATGAAGAGTGAAAAACAGCTCAAGGAAAATGTTCAATCGATCATCGGAAGTAAGACAATTGATATTGAAGTCCATCCTTACGAAGATATCAACATGTTCTCAAACTGAATATGAACCAGGTAGTATTGGCTGAGAATGGAGGAGTTGGGAAATTGAGGCTGATTGGACTTCCCCAAGAATAGTGGGCGCCCAAAAGAGAGTGTAAGCTCTCCGAGAGGAGTAGTTCTAGAGATCACACACGGCACGGAAGATAAATCCCAAATATTCTGGCATGAACTGTATTCCGACTCATTAAGCACGAGGGAATTGCCGCTAGAAGATTGTATCGTATATGGATTAGACCTGTTGATTCCCATCCAGAATAGTTCAAAAAAAGAAGCCTAACAAGGCGCAGATGGCGACGCCGGGGAAGCCGTCTGATTAATTTTGTACGTTCAAGCCGGCACCGCCATTGCTATGACGTAATGTCGTTTGACCATTCATTGACATGCCGCATGCAAAACTTCAAGAAACGTGCTCGACTCTTCGCTGAAAAACTTGGCGGCGAAATTTCTTTCGGTCATGATGGCTCACTCACCTTTGCGATTGATGACAAATCAGCGACCTTCGACCCTGTTTCTAAAGAAGACATGAATTGCTCGGTTAAGGTTGGTGGCGATTCCACGCGCTACCAAATACCAAAGAGTTACATTTTTGACATTATTGACAAACTTGGCACGCGACACTTAGCGTCATCGCTCCTCAAGTACGAACTCAAACCCATTCTCCAACTCAATGACTATATAGTTGACGAAAAGGTCAGCGGTTTCTGGATAGACTGCGCCGCCAAATTGCCGACAACCCATCGCTAGTGAATTCTGAATTGGGTGGCAATCGAATTATTGTGGAATACTATCGTGGCACACTTGTCATTTCCGATGACATCCTTTGGTGCGCGACCAATGTCGTTGACTTCTGACCTGGTCTGACCCGTTATTGGAACATACGCAACGCAATGTGAGATGCCAGATCGCGACATAACTTCTCCCTTTCGCACCCTGATTGCCACTCGCAACTGCTGAACCCAATACTCGAAACAATCGAGCGTCTGGTAGCCGTTCGTGCTGCGTATAAAATAGAACTAACGACCAAAGGCCATTACGCGTGCGATTCCGATGACATCGTTATTGCCGGTGACAACCGGATGCTGTTTTTCCATTTCTCAGTGTCCGATTAAGAAGCCTCAGAATCCGACGAATCGGGTTAACCGAACCGGCCTTGTATGACGTTTCTGTTCGTAGCTTCGCAGCTTTGGTGAGAATGCGACCGGCGGCGAGATCAGGCCGGCACT